>SVNJ01000006.1 GCA_015066955.1 Ruminococcus sp.
GGTGGACTTTTCAAGCTCATCGGCAAATTCACAAAGCTCCTGAGCAACGATTGTATTTATAATTGTATTGGTGCAGGAAATCGAATCAGCCGAACCGAGCATTCTGAACTCAAACTTGTTTCCTGTAAAAGCAAAGGGTGAGGTTCTGTTTCTGTCTGTGGTATCCTTCGGGAAGGTAGGAAGTGCGTCAACTCCGATTTCGAATTCCTTATCGGCAAGACGCTTAACCTTTGTGCCGTTTTCGAGAGCCTCGATTACCGCTTCAAGCTCAGTGCCGATGAACATGGACACAACAGCGGGAGGTGCTTCGTTCGCACCGAGACGGTGGTCATTTCCAGCAGAGGCTGCAGAAAGTCTGAGAAGTGGTGCATACTCATGAACACCCTTTATGATAGCACAGAGGAATGTAAGAAACTGCAGGTTATTCTGCGGTGTATCGCCCGGATCAAGGAGATTCTGACCGTCATTCGAGGAAAGCGACCAGTTATTGTGCTTACCGCTTCCGTTTACACCCTCAAACGGCTTTTCGTGAAGAAGACACACAAGACCGTGCTTGAGTGCGGTTTTCTTCATAATTTCCATTGTAAGCTGATTGTGGTCAGCGGCAATATTTGTAGTGGTATATACAGGTGCAAGCTCATGCTGTGCGGGAGCAACCTCGTTATGCTTGGTCTTAGCATAGATTCCGAGCTTCCAGAGTTCCTCGTCAAGGTCTCTCATGTAGTCGCTTACACGCTGCTTGATATTTCCGTAGTAATGGTCCTCAAGCTCCTGTCCCTTAGGCGGCTTTGCACCGAAAAGCGTTCTTCCTGTAATAACAAGGTCCTCACGCTCATCGTAATATTTCTTGTCGATAAGGAAATATTCCTGCTCAGGACCTACGGTTGTAGTAACTCTTGTTGCAGAGGTGTTTCCGAAAAGGCGGAGTATTCTCAGCGCCTGTTCACTTACAACCTCCATTGAACGGAGAAGCGGAGTTTTCTTATCGAGGATTTCGCCGGTATAAGAGCAGAAAGCAGTGGGTATGTAAAGTGAATTATCCTTTATGAATGCACAGGAAGTAGGGTCCCATGCGGTATAGCCTCTTGCCTCAAAGGTTGCACGGAGTCCGCCTGAGGGGAATGAGGAAGCGTCAGGCTCGCCCTTAAGAAGCTCCTTGCCCGAAAATTCGAGGATAACCTCGCCCTTTCCGTAGGGAGTAATGAATGCGTCGTGCTTTTCGGCAGTAACGCCTGTCATAGGCTGAAACCAGTGTGTATAGTGAGTAGCACCCTTTTCAACAGCCCAGTCCTTCATTGCATTTGCAACAACATCCGCAACTTCCTTTTCAAGTGCAAGTCCGAGCTGTCGTGTTCTCTGAACAGATTTGTACACATTCTTGGGAAGTCTCTCCCTCATAACCCTGTCACTGAAAACATTACATCCGAAATATTCGGACACACAGCCATTTGTATTAGGCTCTGACATAGTAAATCCTCCTTAATATAATGCTCCCCAAGCTTCAGAAATTTTTCAAGAATCAACTCAGGCAGCAATAAAAAAGGCATTCCCGTTGCAAAAACCATTTTCACAACCGAAACGCCATTGTTTCCTTTTCCGCAATGAACCGCCATTGTTTATCGGTATTACATTGATATTCTAATTTTACACCCGCTTATTCCTTTTGTCAAGCAAATTTTCCGATTTTATCACTTTATACAGTATTTATACGGCTATTTAGCTGAATTTGGAAATTTAGGCAATTAAAGAACGAATGCATGAATATAGGCACTTCCTATTCTCCAAGCTTCTTCAAGGTATCCTTTCGAACTTCCTCTCGTAATTCTTTAAGATAATCAGAAAATGCAACCTTATCGTCTGCATAAGTTTTGTTAAGCTCAAATTCCTTAGGAATCCATGTTGACAAATCTGAAATATTATGCTGAATCAACGCTTCCAGAGAATCGATAGCCTTGTATATTTTCGCTTCAATTGTTTCTCGTTTTGACATTTCATCAAATAACGCTGCCATTTCAGCTTTGTAATTTTCAGGCAGAGTATTCACCCATGCATTCAACAGCATTTCTTCATTTTTCTCATTTGCTTCGGTTTTGTCAAATGTAGGGATGTCACCTGTAAAGGCTTCGCCCAAATCATGAATAATACACATTTTAATTACCTTATCCATGTCTGCTTCGGGAAATTCATCTTTTATAAAGAATGCCATCAAAGTCATCATCCAACTATGCTCAGCCACACTTTCATGCCTGCCATTTTTGGTATAACAATGTCGGGTTGCGTCTTTAAGCCTTTCAGCTACATTTAAAGCATCTAATATTTTTCTTGCTTCCATATCTAATACTCCTGAAATTCTTACTTTACTATTGTAATAGCTTTCAGCTAAAAAATGTATGGGCGACCTATGGCCGCCCGCTTACATAAATAAATCTTACTCCTGCGTCTCCCCTGCCGCAAACTGACTTTCATGACGTGTAAAGAAGTCTGTACGTGGCGGAAGGAACTTAAGCTTGTGGTTTTCGCCTGTGAAGAATGAGAGGGGTTCAAGAATAGTCTCCCATGACCATATTCTCTCGTCAACCTGTAAATATTCACGAAGCTTTTCTGTACCGATTGGTGCCATAGGGTGAAGGAGTACACCTGCAATACGAATCATGTAGAACAGGTTTGCAAGAGCCTGTGCAAGAGCTTCCTTGTCGGTATTATCGCCGTTTACAGCCTTTGCCATGTACTTGCTTCCGTTTCTGATATAGCTGTCAAGAACGTAGGTACACTGGTGGAATGCAAATTTTGACATATGACGCTCATATTCAAGCACTGCCTTCTTAGCCTCTGCAAGGAATTTCTCTTCGGGAGCAACAGACGGCATTACACCGTCGAATTCCTTCTGAGTTGTATAGAATGCGGTACGAATCATACGGTTGTATACATTTGAAAGAAGGAGACCGTCCTTTACAACAGGATCTGCATCTTCAGGCTTTGCGTCAGGATTATAAGGCTTCGGCATAAAGCTTACGGAACGCTGTCCGAGACCGAGACCAAGCCAGTGCATACGAAGCTGTTCGGGAGTATAGTAATTAAGGAGGTCATCAGCCATAGGAGGCTTTACAGCTCCTGAGCTTGAAGCCTTCTTGTCAAGGAAAAGAATGTGGTGATTAGCCACGATAATCGGCATCTGAAGCTCACCCTCTCCGGGATTTGCAGTCTTTTCTGCCGCCGCCTGCTGTGCTATCCACATTGCAGGTTCTGCGATACCGTAGAAGTAGATGTTATCCTGACCAATGAACTGATATACCTGTGAATCCTTACTGCACCAATAGTCCTTCCACTCACTGCGGTCATGGCCTTCCTGTTCAAGGTAGGTCTGTGTGAATGAAATAGGTGCCCACAGAGATTCAGGCCATACCCATACTGTAAGCTTTTCGCCGTCCTCCTCAAACTGAGGTGCGGGAACTCCCCACTCGATATTTCCTGTAAGACGGAATGGCACGAGAGTTTTTCCTGTTCTGTAGCGGATTCCGTTTTCGGTAAGAATACGGCATGCCTCGTCGCAGTCTGAAAGCTTTGTAAATTCTATTGTAAATGAAGGCTTTTTCTTTTCCTCAAGATAGTTGTGCTCGGGCATAGAGTCCTTAAGAGCAAAATATTTTTCCTCATACTCACGCTTTACATAAATTACGGGCGGCTTGAGGAACTCCGAAATAGTCTTCCATACAACAGGACGAACTGCCTTGTTTTTCTGCATTTCAGCAACCCAATCCTGAAGAAGCTTTTCATAGTCACGAAGCTTGAAATACCAGTTTACAACAGGCTTCATTACGGGAGTTTCACCTGTAAGAGTACTTACAGGGTTAAGAAGATTTTCGGGCATATACTGATGTCCTAAATCGCACTCGTCTGCGTAGCCCTTTTCAGAGGTACAACCCTCGACAGGACATTTTCCCACAACCTGACGGCCATTGAGGAATACGCCTGCCTTTTCATCAAAGAACTGCATGGTTGAAATCTTGTCAAGCTGTCCCTTATCGTGGAGGGACTGTAAAAATTCGAGTGTATACTCAGCGTGTATCTCCTTTGAACGTCCGAGACCTGATGCCGCAAAGAGATTCGGTGAAATAGCGTAGTCCTTAAGGGTAGCCTTCTGCTTTTCGTGGTTTCTGCTTACGAATTCTTCAAGTGTACCCTCAAATTCGCCGTCGGCAACCTTCTTTCGCCAGCCCTCTGCAATGGGAGAGCCGTAGCAGTCTGTACCGCTTACGAAAATTACGTTTTCCTCGCCGATTCTGTCACGGAGAAAACGTGCGTAGGTGTCGGCAAATACAAGCATACCGCCTACGTGACCGAAATGAAGCTCCTTATTGCCGTAGGGCATACCGCCTGTTACTACGGCACGCTTCGGGAATTGCGGACGTGGGATTTCAAATGTCTTCTGTTTGTCTGTATTTTTATTACTCATAGTTTCAAGACCTTTCAAAACACAATAATTAATGTTATTATACCACATTCTCCCTGTAATTGCAAGTATTGGTGTAATATTTATGCTGTAAAAAATCCCCCGAAAAAATCGGGGGAAAATTACACATTATCCGAGAAATTCTTCAAGTGTTCCTGTACCGCCTGTTGCGGTGTATGCATAATATGCGAGGATTGAAGATGCATCAGAGGAGTCTACTGCGCCGTCATTGTTAACGTCGGCGGCTTTCATTTGCTCGTCTGTAAAGGGTGAATCTCCGCCTGTTGCTATTAAAGCGTATGCTGTAAGGACGTTTGATGCATCTGAGGAGTTTATTACGCCGTCACCGTCGATGTCGCCAAGAATGGTTTCGACATATTCACCGAGACTTTCAAATTTATAGCCGTATTTTTCTGCATAGGCTTGTGCAGTGGAGTTATCATAGCCGTAGATTGTGCCGGTGAACCTCCCGTATGCATCGCTTATTGTATTTGAGGAATCAGCTATCATACAGTTGGGGTTTTTGATTGTAATAGAAGTCAGAGCAGAACAACCCCAAAATGCAGAATCACCAATACTTATAACACTGTCAGGTATTGTAATTGAAGTCAGAGCCTCACAATAATAAAATGCAGCTTTACCAATACCTGTAACACTATCAGGAATTGTAATTGAAGTCAAAGCATAACAAGCATAAAATGCATAATCACCAATACTTGTAACGCTGTCAGGGATTGTAATTGAAGTCAGAGAAGTACAAGAAAAAAATGCAGAAGCACCAATACTTGTAACACTGTCAGGTATTGTTATTGTAGCCATGGCACCACAGTCAGTAAATGCCATATCACCAATACTTGCAACACTGTCAGGAATTGTTATTGTAGTCATGACATCACAATCAGAAAATGCCCAATCACCAATACTTGTAACAGACACCCCGTCAATCCCACTTGGGATTTCAACCTCGGTAGCAGATGTATCACAATCAGAAATCTCAATATAATCCCCATAATTACGATAGGTCAGAACACCGTAAGTCCCCTTAGTGTACTCCGCCTCTTCCTCTGCAAAAACCGCAGAATCATTAACAACAGCACTATTAAAAGGCACTGCACCGCACATAAGAGTAAGCGAAAGTACAGCCGCCGCAATTTTACTAAGTTTCATAATAAACTCCTTTCGGAAAATCATTTACAATAATGCAGTATAATTATACCAGGATTTCAGTCGGAATTCAATATTTCCGCACTTTTTCTGTAAACCCTACAATTGATATGCCGATTTTTTCACATTTTACACAAATATGCAAATATTATCCCCTCCCCGAAAAGCAATTCCCCCACATTTTTATTGACTAATCCACCGATGTGTGATATTATTTTATAGGAATATTTTTCATGTTTTTGCATAATAATTCTTGATGAGGTGAGTATATGATAGAAATAAAAGAATTTACAGGCCATATCAGAAACTGGCAGGCACTCTGCGAAGAGCTTGAAATTGACACTGCTCTTTCAAGAACAGAGCGTGAGCACAAAATTCTGAAAAAGGCATACACAAAATGGGGAAACAATATGGCAGACCACCTGCACGGAATGTTCGCGTTCGCACTGTGGGACGAAGCCGAAAAAAAGCTTTTCTGTCTGCGTGACCAGTTCGGTACAAAGCCGTTCTTCTACTATGTAACAGCAGACGGAAACCTTCTTTACAGTACATCTATACGCAGAATCCTTGAACAGCCAGGATTTGTGAAGGAGCTTAATGTTGATATGCTCCAGATTTACATGACCCTTACCTACCCCGCAGGCGAGGACACCTTCTTCAAGGGTATCAGAAAGCTTCTGCCTGGCCGTTACCTTATATGGCAGGACGGAAAGCTTACTATTGAGCGTTACTGGAGACCGCAGTTCAATCCCGATAATGAGAAGTCCCTTGAAGACTGGGCGGACGAAATCCACGAAACCGTAAAGCAGATGATGTCAGAGGTCAAAACCGATGACGAAACCGCAGAGTCCTTCCTTTCGGGCGGTGTGGATTCCTCTTACGTACTTGCAATGTCCGATGCTGAAATGTCCGATTCATGCGGCTATGACGATGAACGCTTTGACGAATCGGGACTTGCAAAGCAGACGGCAGACCTTCTCGGACGTAAAAATTCACGCTGTCTCATTACTCCGCAGGACTATTTCGGCATAGTTCCATACGTTATGTATAATATGGAACAGCCTCTCGGTGACGCTTCCGCAATCGCATTCGCTATCGCCTGCCGTGAAACCGCAAAGCACACAAAGCTCTGCTATTCGGGAGAGGGTGCTGACGAATTTTTCGGTGGTTATAACATGTACCGCAATGCCGAACGCTACGGCGAAAATCTTAAAACCTTCTATGTGGGCAACACAAACATCATGAAGGAAGACGAAAAGCAGAGAATCCTTAAAAGCTACAACCCCGACGTGCTTCCGATTAATCTTGTAAAGAGCATTTATGAGGAAAACGAAGGACTTGACCCACTTTCAAAGATGTCCGATGTGGATATACAGATATGGCTTGAGGGCGACATTTACCTTAATGTTGACAGAATGAGCACTGCCGCAGGTCTTGAAATACGTATGCCCCTTACAGACAGAAGAATCTTCGACATTGCTTCGAGACTTCCCTCAAAGTACAAGGTAAACGAAGAACAGAATAAGGTTGCATTCCGAACAGCTGCCGCAAAGGTTCTCCCTGAGGAAATAGCCTTCCGCAAAAAGCTCGGATTTATCGTGCCTATCCGTATATGGCTTGCAGATGAAAACTACAACGGCGATGTTCGCAGACTTCTCAACAGTGACCTTGCCGCACAGTTCTTCAACCGTGACGAAATTCTCGCTATATTTGATGAATACATCGGCGGAAACTCTGATAACTGGCGTAAAATATGGACTATTTATACCTTCCTTGTGTGGTACGAGGAATATTTCGTAAAGCGATAAGCAAAAAATCCTACCGAAAGATTTTCTTTCGGTAGGATTTAATTTTATCCGTCAGTCGTTGATTGATGAATGGCTATGTATGTAGAATTCCTCCTGGCTTGGCTGCCACTTCTTCTCCTTAGGCGGGAAAAGCTTGTCGAATTCCGCTACAGCTTCGGTATCACCGCAGGGTGCATCGGCATCACTGGGATGATAAAACCATTTTCTGCCGTCAAAAACGCCCTCTTTCAGCTCCTTTACAAGAAGTGCCGCAGGGAAAAAATCTCCCTCAAAGCAGATGTTGTACCTTTTGCAGCTTTTGTAGCCTCGTGCAACATAATTATCGGGATTGCCAAAATTTATAACGGTATCATATCCCATTTCAACTGCCTTTTCAAATGTATGTTCAAGCAGTACCTTGCTTAATCCCTTTCGCTGATAATCAGGGTGAATACAAAGCGGTCCCATAGTAAGAACCGGTTTTTCTGTACCGTTTTCGTCTACAAGCTTACCCTTTGTATACATGATATTGCCGATGATTTTTCCGTCAGCTTCAAGGACATAGCCAAGCTCACGTACAAAGGATTCATGGCTTCTCATTACATGGATGAAGTAATGCTCGTCACAACCGGGAAAGCTCAGATTCCAGAATGCTTCACGGGCAAGGTTTTCTGTTTCACGATAGTCTTTTTCTGTTTCTAAACGGATAATATAGTCATTTTTATTCATTATTTTTTCCTCCTGAAAATTGTTGACCGACAATACGGGAGGCATGGTAAGATAGTATTCGCAAACCTCCCGTTTACGCTGCTATCTCCTTTTTAGCTGTGTTTTTCAAACAAACTCTCCTTAAATAATTTTTATAATTACACCGTTCGGTGTTATTACCTTGATTCTATATTTTTACGCATTTCAATATGTGGACATCCCTCTTCGAGATAAACGTCACCATATTTTGCAAAACCGCATTTCAGATAAAAGTCTGCTGCTCTTGTCTGAGCCGAAAGCATAAGCTCTCCGACACCGTTATTTGCGGCATAAGTCTCGATTTCAGCCATTATGAATCGTCCGACACCTTCTCCCCTGTATTCGGGAAGCACCGCAACACGTCCGACATGATAACCGCCGTGCTCTTCAAAAAAGCGTGCCGCACCTACAGGCTTATCGCCGTCGTATGCCACAACGTGAAAGGCGGTTTCGTCCTTTTCGTCAACCTCAATTTCTGCGGCAAAGCCCTGCTCCTCAACGAAAACCTTCATGCGGATTTTCTCTGCCTTGCGGAAAAGCTCAGCGTCCCTGCCGATTTCAATTCTCATTTCCATATCAGAGCACCTTTGAAAGGAATTCACGCAGTCTCGGATTTTCGGGGCTTCCGAAGAACTTATCGGGAGCGGCCTGCTCAACGATTCTTCCGTTGTCCATGAACATTACTCTCGAAGCAACCTCACGGGCAAAGCCCATTTCGTGAGTTACCACAATCATAGTCATGCCGTCCTTTGCAAGCTCCTTCATAAGATTGAGAACCTCGCCTACCATTTCGGGGTCAAGCGCAGATGTAGGCTCATCGAAAAGCATAACCTCAGGATTCATGGCAAGTGAGCGTGCAATTGCGATTCTCTGCTTCTGTCCGCCTGAAAGCTGTGCAGGATACTGCTCTGCCTTGTCGGCAAGTCCTACCTTTTTCAGAAGCTCATCTGCTCTCTTGTCAGCCTCTTCCTTTGTCATGATACCAAGCTTTACAGGAGCAAGAGTAATATTTTTTCTTATGGTAAGGTGCGGAAAAAGGTTGAAATGCTGGAAAACCATTCCCATTTTTCTTCTGAGAAGATTAACCTCGTTAACGCTTGCCTTTGTTATATCGGTCCCCTCAAAGAGAATTTCTCCCGAAGTCGGAGTCTCCATAAGGTTAAGGCATCTTAAAAAGGTACTTTTTCCCGAACCCGAAGGTCCTACGATTACTACCTTTTCGCCCTTTTCAATAGTTTCATTTATGTCCTTGAGTATGTGAAGCTCACCGAATGACTTATTGAGATTTTTAACGCTTATCATTTTTAGCAAGCCTCCTTTCAAGCTTTGTTATGAGATGTGTAAGGAACATTACCATTACAAGGTAAATAAGTGCAACGGCAATAAGAGGCAGAAAAGGCTCATAGGTCTGGCTTCTTATAATGTCTCCGCCCTTTGTAAGGTCTGCTATTGCAATATATCCCGCAACGGAAGTTTCCTTGAGAAGCACGATAAACTCGTTTGCAAGTGCGGGGAGAACGTTCTTGAATGCCTGCGGAAGAATAATGCTTATCATGGTCTGACGGTAGCTGAGGCCAAGACTTGAACCTGCCTCAAACTGTCCGCCGTCTATGGACATAATTCCCGAACGTACAATTTCCGCAACGTAAGCACCTGAATTGAGTCCGAATGCAAGCACCGCAACAAGTATCTTGCTTATGTTCACCGAGCCGAAAATTACAAAGTAAATGATAAGCAGCTGAACTACAACAGGTGTACCTCGAATAACGGTCAGGTAGATTTTCGCAAAGAAATTAAGTATCTTCATCTTGCCCGTTTTGTCATGGGTTGCACGTATAACGGCTATAATAAAGCCAAGCACCATACCCATAAGCACCGCAAGAATTGTTATGATAAGTGTATTCTTAAGACCGTCCGTAAGATACTGCCAGCGGTCCTCCTTGATAAAATTATCGTAGAAGGACTCCTTGAAATTATTGATAAACTCCATAGAATTATACTCCTTCAAAAATCAATAAGGCTGCTTGCACAAAGCAGCCTTTTTTCGTTGACATTTATTATTAGTCAGCTCTTGTAATGATAACCTGTGTAGCTGTTGTGTATGAATCCGAGAAATCAACGTTTTTGAGTCTGTCCTCAGTAACTGTCATACCGGCAACGCCTACATCGGCTTTTCCGCTTTCAACGGAAGCAATAATCGAATCGAATGCCATGTTCTCGATTTCAAGCTCATATCCGAGCTTGTCACATACCGCACGCATCATATCAACGTCAAAGCCTACGACTTCCTTGTTTTCAACAAGCTCATAAGGCGGAAACTCCGCATTTGTTGCCATTACAAGAGTTCCGTTGGGGTATTCTGTTCCCTCAGGAGTCTCATAGGGAGTCTTTCCTGCTTCCTCGCCTATCCAGTTTTTCTCGATAGCTTCAAGTGTGCCCTCAGATTCAAGCTCTGCAAGTGCACCGTTTATAGCCTCTGTAAGCTCAGAATTCCCCTTCTTGATTGCAACTGCATATTCCTCTACAGCAAATTCCTCTTCAAGAATCTGAAGTCCCTCGTTCTTTTCTACGAAAACCTTTGCAGGCTCATTGTCGATAATAACAGCGTCAATTTTACCCTGTTTAAGTGCCTGAACTGCATCCGCACCCTTGTTGTAGCGTTCAATTGTTGCACCCTCGATATCCTCTGCGAAAATATCGCCTGTAGTACCGAGCTGTACACCGATAGTCTTATTCTTGAGGTCGTCAACACTGTGAACGGTATTTTCCTTTTTACCGCCGCAGCCTGTGAAAAGTGCAAGGCAGAGAACTGCTGCCGAAACTGTACTCATTATCTTTTTCATATAAACAAAACCTTTCAAATTTATAATAACAATATTTCGCTGAATATAGCCTTATAATTATATCACATCAAACGATATAAAGTCAACCGAAACCGCAAATTTTGTCCTTTTTCTTCTGTGAAAAACGGTAATTTGTGGGAAAGTACAAATACTTGTCGGCACCGTTGTGCACATTTGCCGAAATTTACGCAAAATTAACAAAACGTTTGCAACAATACCGGATTTATGATATAATAGTAAAAATTGTCGAAAGAGACAAAACGGAGAATTACCAATGAGCAAAAAACTTCGGGGCAATATACTGCTCCTGATTACCGCCCTTATATGGGGCACTGCTTTTGTCGCACAAAGTGAAGGAATGCGCTATGTTGAGCCTTTCACCTATAATGCAGTGCGTACTCTTCTGGGCGGATTCGTACTTATACCGATTATTGCGGTGTTCGGGAAAAAGAAAACCAAAACCGAAAAAAGCAATGAGGACAGGCAGTCTGCACTGATTACACTGAAAGGCGGTATTGTGTGCGGAATAGTCCTCTTTATCGCAGGCTCCTTTCAGCAAAGCGGAATCGCCCTTACTACGGCAGGCAAGGCAGGCTTTATCACCGCACTCTACATTATAATAGTACCCCTGATTGAGCTTATTCTCTACAGAAAATCAAGGCTTATAGTGTGGATTTGCGTATTTCTTGCTTCGGCAGGCTTCTATCTGCTGTGTATCAAGGAGGGCTTTTCTATCGGGAAAGGCG
This sequence comes from Ruminococcus sp., assembly GCA_015066955.1. Lineage (GTDB taxonomy): Bacteria > Bacillota > Clostridia > Oscillospirales > Ruminococcaceae > Ruminococcus. Next base: position 11,738 of record SVNJ01000006.1, read on the forward strand.
ATCTTCTCGTTCTTTGCGGTGCCTTTTTTTATGCCATGCACATTATGGTCATCGACCATTTCAACGAAAAGCAGGCAGACGGTATGCGTATGTCGTGCATACAGTTTTTTACGGCAGGTCTGCTTATGACGATGTGTATGTTCCTTTTTGAAAATCCGCAAATCAACGGTATACTTGACGCAAAGTATACTATTTTATATGCAGGTATAATGTCATGCGGTGCGGCTTACACTCTGCAGATTCTTGGTCAGCGTGACACAGACCCGACGTCAGCTACGCTTATCATGAGTCTTGAATCGGTATTTGCGGCACTTTCAGGCTGGATTATTCTGCACGAATCGCTCTCACTTAAGGAGCTTTCAGGCTGTATACTCGTTTTTGCGGCGGTAATTCTCGCACAGCTCAAAACGTCGGACAATCCGACAGAAAAATGTAAAACGGAGAAGAAAACATGAAAAAACATCTGAGTAAAATTATTTTCGCAATGCTGGTTGTGGTATTCATCATCTGCTGTATGATTTCCGCACCTATTTCAGAGGCAAAAGGCACATTATGGTCACTTCTTCCGCCTATCGTGGCTATCGGTCTCGCACTCATCACAAAAGAGGTTTATTCCTCGCTGTTCATAGGTATTATTGCAGGCGGCATTATCCATGCAGCAGCTTCGTCCTCAGGCTTTACAGGTATGTTCAACGCTATAGTGCAGGACGGCTTTATTTCAAACCTTTCCGACTCATATAATGTGGGAATCCTCATCTTCCTTGTAGTACTCGGTGCTATCGTCGTACTCATGAACAAGGCAGGCGGCAGCCGTGCTTACGGTGAATGGGCATCAAAGCATATAAAAAGCCGTGCGGGTGCATGCCTTTCCACATTCCTTCTTGGTGTGCTGATTTTCGTGGACGACTATTTCAACTGTCTGACAGTAGGCTCAGTTATGCGTCCCGTTACTGACAAGTACAAGATTTCACGCTCAAAGCTTGCATATCTTATCGACTCAACTGCCGCACCTGTTTGCATTATCGCCCCCATTTCATCATGGGCGGCAGCAGTAAGCGGTACCGTTGACGGTGTAAACGGCATACAGCTCTTTATAAGCACTATCCCCTACAACCTTTATGCACTTCTCACGCTTCTCATGGTTGTTTTTATCTCACTCAGCGGAATCAACTACGGCCCCATGAAGCTTCATGAGACAAATGCGGCAAACGGTGATTTGTTCACCACACGCAACAAGGTTTATGCGGACGACGAAAAGCCTTCGCATACAAAGGGCAAGGTTATCGACCTTATCCTCCCTGTAATTATTCTCATTGTCCTCTGCATTACCGGTATGATTTATTCGGGCGGCTTCTTCGGCGGCAAGGACTTCATCAACGCTTTTGCTGACTGCGACGCTTCCTACGGACTTTCTCTCGGCTCAATTGCCGCACTTATTCTTATAATAGGTTACTTCCTCTGCCGAAAGGTACTCAGTTTTACTGAATGTATGGATTCTGTTGCGGCAGGCTTCAAGCAGATGGTACCTGCTATTCTTATCCTCACCTTTGCATGGACTCTCAAAACTATGACAAACTTCCTCGACGCAGGTTCATTTGTATCGGGAATCGTTGAGAGTGCAACAGCAATCAAAATTCTCCTTCCCCTTATTCTTTTCGTTGTTGCAATAGGTCTTTCCTTTGCTACAGGTACTTCATGGGGAACCTTCGGTATTCTTATTCCAATCGTTACAAGCGTATTCTCAAAGGACCTTGAAGCTGTTTCAGGCAGCGGAGATATTCCTGCAATGGTTATTATATGCATTTCAGCATGTCTCGCAGGTGCGGTATGCGGCGACCACTGCTCACCTATTTCCGATACCACAATCATGGCTTCAACAGGTGCTCAGTGTGACCACGTAAACCACGTTTCAACTCAGCTTCCCTATGCATTGACAGTTGCTGCGGTAAGTGCTGTAGGATACCTCCTTGCAGGCTTTGTACAGAATGTGTTTGTGGTACTCGGCGTGTCAATTCTTCTTATGCTTGGATTACTTTTCCTTATAAAAATGCTGAATCAAGGCAAGACAGTGAAAGAATAGAATTTCTCATGGGCGGACGGATTGTCCGCCCGTTTTTATGGATTCAGGAAAATATTGTTTTGACAAAGCTGTCCTTTTATTGTATACTATTATTATAATGATATTGTAAGGAGTTTATATGAAAAGAAGTCTGATAATTGCGGCAGTTTTCGCATTATGCTGTCTCGGCGGATGCGGAGAAAAGGTAGGACGTGTTTCCGAATCCTCAGAGGATACAATTGCAGCTATGGCTACATCCCCTATTGAAACAGAACCCCCGACCGAAGCTGTTACGGAAGCACCTACAGCAAAAATCGGTCTGCCTGAGGAAGCATATTTTTCAATAAAGGACAGCGTCGGAGTGTACGAGGAAATCACTCTTGTTGAGCTTCTCGGCGAAACCAATGTGCACGTTGAAAACGGCCTTGACCTTATAGATACAAGCAAAACAGGACAGTGCACCGCTGAAATCACATGCACCTACGAGGACGAGCTGTATGTGCACGAGGTGAGCTATAATGTTGCCGACACTACAAAGCCGACTATCCTCAATTCGGGCGGAAGTGCATACGTGCAGAGAGGCACTGCCTTTGACCTTAGTAACTGCATAGGTTATGCTGACAATTACGACAGCACTCCACAGCTTACATACACGGGTAATGTTGATACAAGTGTCAGCGGTACATATCCCATTACGGCAACCGTTACCGATTCTTCGGGAAATTCCGAAAGCTGGAGTCTCAATATAAATGTAGTTGACAAGCTTCCGCAGGCAGTTGACGATAATGCACGTCTATCCTTCGACACCTTCACTCAGCGCTATGCAGGCGATAATGTCCGCTTCGGAATTGACGTATCAAAGTGGCAGGGCAATATCGACTTTGAGGCAGTCAAGAATGCAGGGTGCAGCTTTGTTATCATGCGTATGGGTCACTACTATGATGATGAGGTAATGGATGAGTACTACCTTTCTAATATGGAAAAGGCAAAAGCGGCAGGTCTTGATGTGGGAATCTACATCTACACAACCGCCAACACCGAAGAAGAGGTAAAGGAAAATGCAAAGTGGATTTCCGAAACTCTCGACGGACAAGAGCTTGATTTCCCCGTAGTTTTCGACTGGGAGGACTTTACCAACTTCCAGCAATACGAAATGAGCATTCACGACCTCAACTCACTTTTTGAGCTGTTTGCCGACGAAATGGAAAGCTATGGCTATTCCGCAATGCTCTACAGCAGCAAGAATTTCCTCAACAATTTCTGGTATGACCACAGCGATTACCCGATATGGCTTGCCCACTACACCAACGATACCGATTATACCGGCAAATACGATATGTGGCAGATGAGCTGCTACGGTAAAATTGACGGCATTGCAGGCGATGTCGATCTTAATATACTCTATACTGACGGGGATCTTGAGTAACATAACAATAATATTTCAAGGCATTGCACAGCATTGTGCAGTGCCTTTTTTCGCAATATTCTGCACAAACTGTATAATTTCTATTGACAACCTGTAAATCAAGTGTTAAAATGTATTTATTAATGCAGACAATCAATAGGCAGATTGTTACGTATTTAATTAAATTTATCTGGGAGGAATTCAAAAATGAAAAAAATATTCAGGAGATCGGCAGCAGCTGTATCGGCGGCGGCTCTGTCGTTATGCGCATTGCCCTACGCTTATGTCGCAGAAACAGCACAGGCTTCGGAGAGCCTTATGACCCGTGATGTGTGGTGTGCAAATGAGGACGTAAACCGTTGGGAATCTGAGCATTTCCAGTTTATATGGGGTAAAAACGGTGCGGATTCTTCAAAAATCACACAGGCATTTCTTGAGGAAAACGCAAAACACATGGAGGCTTGCTGGGACGTTTACATGAACGAGCTCTCTATGGAGCCGCCTACTCAGTCGGTTAATCTTTCACTGCGTGACGGCAATAAATATAAAGTAAATATCTACCTTTCGGGAACAGGACTGAGTCCTTTCCCCGACGACTGGGCATATATGGGCTATGACAATCAGGGTTATGCCTTCATGTTCTGCTGTGTGGGTGCGATGCAGAATTCACCTAATCCCTCATGGGTTCTCCCTCACGAATTCGGACACGTTGTTACCGCACATCAGCTTGGCTGGAATCAGAATAAATATGTGCAGTCATGGTGGGAATCAATCGGAAACTGGTTCCGTGAGCAGTTCCTCTATTCCGATTATTACAGTCAGTGGGTTACAAATCCTGCAAGCGGTACGGACTACTTTGAAACATACATGAAAAACCTCTGCTTCACACCTATTCTCGGCAGAGACAACTACGCTTCATGGGCATTTCTTCAGTATCTGACGGAAAATCCCGACAATCTTCCCGGCTACGGAAGCGACTTCATGAAAACCATGATGCAGCAGGGAAAGGTTGACGAGTACCCTTATCTTGAAATCGAACGTCTTTCAGGTGCTGACCTCAAGGATACCCTCGGCCACTATGCTAAGCGTATGGCTACCCTCGACCTTAATATGCAGGATCGCTACCGTGCACGTCAGAATCAGCTCCTCTCTCAGGGAGAATGGAACTGGGGCGAGATTTACACTCTTCTTGAAAAGACAACCGAAGCTGACAATTATTATACCGTACCTACAGAGCGTGCACCTCAGCAGTTCGGTCTTAATATAATTCCGCTTGAAGTAACAGGCGATACCGTTTCCGTAAGCCTTGACGGCCTCACAAGCGTTAAGGGTGCAGACTGGCGTGCATGTATTGCAGTAGAACAGTACGACGGTGAAACAAGATACTCGGAATTATTCGGAAACGGCGGTTCCGCTTCAATCGCATTCAACAGCAGCACAGATTCAGCCGCTTATTTAACAGTAACAGCTACCCCCGATTCCGATACCTTCATGAAGGTAGGCGTTCCCTATGCTTACTACGATGGCGAATTTGACGAAAATAACTACCCGTTCCTCAGCAAGACACGCTACCCTTATGCTGTTACAATCAACGGTGCAGGTATCAAGCAGATGCAGAACAATACGGCAGCTGCACAGGGCAGACGTCACTCAAACGGTGGCGGCTTCGTGGCTTCTACCGCAACAGTTGACGCTTCGGTATACGTAGGTCCCAATGCTAAGGTTATGGGATACGCTTCAGTTACGGGAAATGCTGTCATTGACGGCTATGCAACGGTAACAGGCAGTGCGAAGGTTTCGGGAAATGCCGTAGTTACGGGACATGCCGTTGTTGCGGAAAGAGCAACCGTTAAGGATAACGCTATCATCGGCGACTACGCAGGCGTTATGGGAAATGCTGTAATTTCGGAAAATGCAAGAGTACTTGAAAGTGGTCTTGTTTACAATAATTACACCGTCAGCGGAAATGCAACCGTAAAGGGTGTGGCATTCTGTATGGCAAACGGCTCGGCAGGCAATCAGGCGATGCCCGACGGCGACTACTACGACGATTCAAGCAGAAGCGTTTCACAGGGTTCAATGTACGGCTGGGCAAGTCCAGACACTTACGTAAACCGCAGACCTTATTCCGACGGTCAGTATGCAGGTCTTGAATTCTCCTCCGACAGCTCGGAAATCGCCGCTGATACATATACTTCAACCTTCGGTATGTCCGTTGGAAGTCCCGTGTGGGAGGCTTCACGCACAAGCGGAAACGGTGTACTTACCTTCAACGGCGAAAATCAGTATATCATTGCCGACAGCAGCTATGCGGCTCTTCATGACGCTGACTATCAGACAGCTGTACTTATGCGTAATAATGATCTGAATCCTGTTTTCCGTTTCGGAAATGAAGAAAAGTATATGTCCCTTGTAGCAATGGGAGGAAACTACATCTTTGCCATGAACGATGGCAGCGGAGTTCAGAATATTATTGCTGAAAATGCATATACACCCGGAAAATGGTCAACAGTCAGCGTTGTTCTTGAAGGCGATGAAGCTAAGCTTGTTGTAGACGGAAAAACTGCTGCCTCAGGTACTATCACGGTTGACCCTGTTGATGTAATCTCTGAGGAATCAGTATATACTATCGGTGCATACAAAGATTCACAATATATGAACGGTTCAATGGATTTCTTCCGTGTAAACTTCAAGGAAGTTGCAGAACCTTCCTACTACTATACAGAAACTGAGGATATTGACGAAAACACAACTACTGAGCCGACAGGACAGGTTCTTGTGGGTGACGTTACTCTTGATATGCAGATTGATGTTTTCGACCATGTTTACCTCAGAAAAATAGTTACAGGTTCGGCTTCTGCGGACACAAAGCAGCTTAAAGCTGCCGCAGATACAAACGGCGATAAAGAAATAGGCATTGCAGATGTTGTTGCAATGCAAAGCTATCTGCTGGGAAGAATCAACGAATTTCCCGCAGGTTCTATTGCAGAATACTAAATATGATGGGGATTGCTGTTACATGGCAGTCCCCTGCTGATATGAGGGGATTATTATGAAGGATTTAAAAAAGCTTGTAGGAATTTTATCAGAAGGAAATGTCTATATACAGACTCACAACTACCCCGACCCCGATGCAATTGCGTCGGCTTTCGGACTGCAGAAGCTGCTTGAGCATTTCGGAATCAGTGCCAAGATATGCTATGACGGCACGGCAGAAAAGCTCTCCGCACAGGTTATGCTCAATAATTTCGGTATTGAAATGATATCGGTGCGTGAACTTGAAAATATGTCTGAAACAGACAAAATCGTAACCGTTGACTCGCAGAAGTACAACTCAAATCTGACCGACCTTATCGGTGACGAGGTTGCATGTATCGACCACCACCCTACTGTTATTCCGTGCGAATATCTGTATAAGGATGTCAGAATTGTCGGTGCATGCTCATCAATTATTGCGGAGTACTTCTTCGATAATGGCATTATTCCCGACAGGAACACTGCATCTGCACTCGTTTATGGAATAAAGCTTGACACCGCCGATTTTTCAAGAGGTGTGACGCAGTTTGACGTGGAAATGTACGCAAAGCTTTTCCCCTATGCCGATAACGAGCTTCTTGACCGCATGAAAATCAACACAATGGAATTTGCCGACCTTAAGGCTTATGGCAGTGCGATTGAAAATATACGTGTTTTCGGAAATGTGGGTTTTGCCTTTATCCCCTTTGAATGTCCTGACGCTCTTATTGCAATGATTTCCGACTTCATCCTTGCACTTGATATTATCGAATTCAGCGTGATTTACGCAGTGCGTGGAGACGGTTTCAAGTTCTCGGTGCGTTCTGAAATTCCCGAAATGCACGCAGGCAAAATTATAAACCGTGCACTCACAGGCATCGGAAGCGGCGGAGGTCACGCAAGAATGGCAGGCGGTTTCGCCGTCGGAAGCAGTCTCCCCTCTGATGAAACACTCAGAAATCACGAAATACGCAGGCTTTTCCGCAATGCAATAGCAGAAGAAACACAGCCTGCATGCACTGTTTAATCATATATCATATATAATAGTACCTTCCGCATATCGGAAGGTACTATTATTTTTATATTTATAACTAATTAATGATTTGTTATTATGAAGATAGCAATAAATGGTTGCCATTAGCTAAAAAAAGCAAAAATAGCCTTGTGTTATTCACAAAAAAGAAATATAATGTTAATATGAAATGCAAAGTGGCACTCAGAATACTTTGTGCTGCTAATGTGAAAAAGAGAGAGAGGGAAATCTAATGAAAAAAGGCATTTTCAAAAAGCTGCTGACCGGCGCACTTGCATGCATGATGTGCCTGACAGCAATTCCGTCTAAACCGGATACGCTTGCCGCTGGTGACCGCTGTGATCAGGGTCAACAGGACGGCTACGACTGGGAGCTCTGGAATCAGTGGGATCAGGGTACTGCGAACATGCAGCTCACCGGAAACGGTACATTCAGCTGTAACTGGAGCGGAATCGAAAACGTTCTTTTCCGTACAGGAAAAAAATGGACCAGCAATTCTCCCCAGTGGGACACACTTGATGGTATCAAGATGGACTATGAGGCTGACTATCAGCCAAACGGCAACTCCTACCTTTCAGTTTACGGCTGGACCAAGTCCCCGCTCGTTGAGTACTACATCATCGAAAGCTGGGGTACATGGAGACCACCTGGAGGAACAGGCTACAAGAGCACTATTACTGTAGACGGCGTTCAGTACGACGTTTATCAGACCACTCGTGTTCAGCAGCCTTCAATCGAAGGTACAAAAACCTTCCCCCAGTATTTCAGCGTTCGTAAGGAGGGCGACAAGAGTACAAAGGGTACGGTAGACATTTCAAAGCACTTTGCTGCATGGGAAAGTCTCGGTCTTGACATGGGCGGACTTTACGAGGTTTCACTCGTTGTTGAAGGCTATCAGTCAAGCGGTAAGGCTACCGTTAAAAAGAATAACATCACTATCGGCGGCGGATTTGATCCGGATACACCTACAACTCCCATAGACCCCGATTCTAACGGCTATTACTTCCACTCCACATACGAAAGCGGCACGGACGATTGGTCTGCACGAGGCGATAACACCGTTGCTGTATCAGGAAGTACATCAGCCTCAGGAAGCAAGTCACTCTACGTAAGCGGCCGTACAGAAGCATGGAACGGTGCAGGATATTCGCTCAACTCAAATGCATTTATACCCGGCAAATCCTACAGCTTCAGTACTATGGTTATGCAGAATGCTTCCGCATCAGAGGATATGAAGCTTTCACTTCAGTATAATGACTCTTCGGGCGAAACTCAGTACGCTACAATTGCAGAAGCTACAGCTTCAAAGGGTCAGTGGACTCAGCTGAAAAATACAAGCTTTACAATTCCTTCGGGTGCTTCAAATATGCTTCTTTACGTTGAAACTAACGAAGGTCTTAGCAATTTCTACATGGACGAAGCTATCGGTGCAGTAGACGGAAAGGTAATTCCGGCTTCAGGCAATTCATCAACCACACCTGATGATCCTGACGTGCCTTCAATTCCCGACGGAGACTACTATTTCCACTCCACATACGAAAGCAGTGAGGATAACTGGACTTCAAGAGGCGACTCAACAATTCAGCTCAGCGGAAAAGCTCCATACGCAGGCAAAAATTCACTTCTCGTTTCAGGAAGAACAGAGGCATGGCACGGTGCCGGATATAATCTTTCAAGCTCCGTATTCAAGCCTGGAAACTCCTACAGCTTCAGTGCAATGGCTATGCAGGATGCTGAAACATCCACTGACTTCAAGCTTTCACTTCAGTATGACGACGCTTCAGGCGAAACTCAGTATGCTACAATTGCAGAAGCAACAGGTACAAAGGGCTACTGGACTCAGCTTGCAAATACAAACTTCGAGATTCCTTCAGGCGCATCAAATATGCTCCTCTACGTTGAAACCGACACAAGCCTTACAAACTTCTATATGGATGAGGCTATCGGTGCTGCTGCAGGCACTGTAATTAACGCAGATGTAAAGACTCCTGCAGGCGATGTTAACGAGGACGGCAAGATTGACTCGAAAGACCTTACCGCTCTCCGTGACTTCATAATGGGCAAGAGCACTTCTGCTTCAGCAGAAGGTTCCGATCTTGACGGAAACGGAAGAGTAGACTCACTCGACCTTGCAGCTCTCAGAAAGCTCGTTACAGCTCCTCCGTCAAACGATAACCCAACAATGCCTGACTATCCGGCTGATTCACTTGTTGGAAAGTTCGGTCACCTCTTCAAGATGGGTACATCAGTAAGCCCTAACGAGCTTAACACCGGTGCAGACTTCATCAAGAAGCACTTCAACTCAATCACTCCTGAAAATGCTCTCAAGCCAGAGGCAATTATTGACAAGACAGCTTGTCAGCAGAGAGGCAACAACGTAAATACACAGATCAATCTCAGTCAGGCAGCTTCTACACTTAAATTCTGCGAGCAGAATGGTATCGGTGTTCGTGGTCATACCTTCGTATGGTACAGCCAGACTCCTGACTGGTTCTTCCGTGAGAACTTCTCAGATAACGGCGCTTATGTAAGCAAGGAAATCATGGACCAGCGTCTTGAAAGCATGATTAAGAATACTTTTGACGCTATCAAGACTCAGTATCCTAACCTTAACCTCTACGCATACGACGTATGTAACGAGCTCTTCCTCAACGACGGCGGCGGACTTCGTAAGACATACTACACACAGAATTCAGGCGAATCAGCTTGGGCTAAGGTTTACGGCGAAGACAACGATGAGTTTATCATCAAAGCATTCACATACGCAAGAAAGTATGCTCCTGCAGGATGTAAGCTTTATATCAACGACTATAACGAGTATGTCGGCAATAAGACAAACGATATCTACAATATCGCAATGAAGCTTAAGGAACTCGGCATTATCGACGGTATCGGTATGCAGTCTCACCTTGACGTAGGCTATCCTAATGCAGCTACTTACAAGGCAGCTCTTGAGAAATTCCTCAGCACAGGTCTTGAAGTATCTATCACAGAGCTTGATATCACAGAGAGCAGCCAGAATTCACAGGCACAGGCTGACCTCTTCAAGGCTATCTTTGAGATGGCAGTTGAACATGCTGACCAGATTCCTTCATTCACAGTATGGGGAACACACGACAGCATCAGCTGGAGAGGCGATAGAACACCTCTTCTCTTCGGTTCAGGTTATACACCTAAAAAGGCTTATGATGCAGTAATGTCTATCACAGTTCCAGGTGGTTCGTACAGCAATAGCAACAGCAACAACAATAATAATAACAACAATAACAACACAACTTCTACACCCGGCGTAACTGATATATCATGGATTGATCCAAATAAGCCTATGGTTGCACTTTCATTTGATGACGGTCCTATCAGTACAGCACAGAATTCAGCTCCGATTCGTATTCAGAATGCACTTTCCGAAAACGGATTCCACGCAACATTCTTCTACTGGGGTGAAAGAATAAATTCATCCAACGAAGCTGAAATCACAAGAGCTCATAATCTTGGTTTTGAGGTCGCAAATCACACCTATACACACCCCGATCTCACAGGCCTTTCACCTGACGGAATCAAACAGGAAATTCAGAAAACTGCCGATATTCTTACAAGACTTACCGGCAAGACTAAGTTCCTTATCCGTCCTCCGTACCTAGCTGTGAATTCAACGGTTCAGCAGAATGCGGGCGCTCCGCTTATTACCTGTGCCATTGATTCACAGGATTGGAACGGTGCTTCAACTCAGCAGATGATTAACACAATCGTTTCAAAAATGAACGACGGCTCACTTGATAATTCAATAGTTCTTATGCACGAGAACTATGATTCAACAGCAGCTGCAATCGAATATCTTGTACCTTACCTCAAGCAGAACGGATGGCAGGTTGTAACTATCTCCGAAATGTTCAAGGTAAACAACAAGACATTGGCAGATGGCTCTGTTTACGGCAGTGCCAAGTAAGGCTAACGCCTCTCATACCGGCCTCCATTAAGGCTTTGCCTCCGGAGATTTTTTCCCGCTCCGGCGGAGGCTGGTATTTATGCTCCGAATCCGTACAATTCTCCCGTGAATTGTACGAGAGGGGCAACATATATACTGCATCGGTCAAACCGCTTGCAGAACATCGTAAACTTTTTTGTTAAGGGACAAAAATACCGTATCATCCGGAATAGGGGCCGGAGATACGGTTTTTTCCTTTATACGGGACTTTAAGTAATCAGTCTGCCTGAACATTTCCGAAGTTATCGGCAGAATTTTCGTAAAGCTTCTTGAATTCGCTGGGAGTGCAGTGCTTAATCTCCTTGAACACACGATTAAATGTGGTCAGGCTCGAAAATCCTGAATTTACGGCAACGTCCGTAACCGAAAGCTTCGGATCAAGCAGAAGTGCTTCCGCCGCCTTGATTCTTCGGCGGTTTATGTAGGTAACATGAGACATAGAGCTGAACTGCTTGAAGATTCTCGAAAAGTGATACTTGCTGTAGCCTGCAATGTCTGCAAGCGTATCAAGCGAAATATCATGCATATAGTTCTTATCGATGAATTTTATTACCTTATTGAACTTTTCGTTGAACTTATGGAAATTCTCATCACTGTCCGCTATTGCCGAAGTCTGCTGCTTAAGCTGGTGTTCACGCACTGCAAGCATCATATTTATCAACAGCACATAAATCCTCGTATCTGCAAGAGGATTGTCCGAAAAGTATTCTGTTGATATATCAAGCATACACTTCTGCACAAACAGGTGAAGCTTTTTATCGGTTTCAGGAGTTATCACAAGTACATCCGAAATCGACGGCAGCACAGCGTTAAGTGCAAGATTATCTTCAAGAACTTCATTGTCGCACTGAAAAATAAGCCTTCTTCCCTCCGCCTGCGGCAGAAGATGAAGCTCACCCGACGGTAAAATAATAATATCACGCTCATTCAGGACGTATGTATGACCGCCCGTGCATGCGGTATATGTACCCTGAAGAGGCATAATAATTTCAACAGCATTATGCCAGTGAGTAGGATATTCTTCAAAATCATCGTTATCATACAGCATGACAAATCTTGTTCTGTCATATTCCACAGTTTCATAATCACCCGAAAGATGTTTAATCAAATTATTCCCCCCTGTCAGACTTTTTGTTCACTATATATTATACACCAAAATTTCTATTTTTGCAAATAAAAAATTCACAAAACAATACAAAAATTATCGTGAAAAACAATTGCATTTTGTGTGGAATTATGATATAATATAATAAATCAACAGACTTTTTTATGCAGATTGGCGGTGACAGTATGCTTAACATAAAAAAAATGGTAGTAAGATACCTGAGAAGTATTACTCTGATTATGGTTCTTGTGATTCTTATCGTCACCATTCTGTTGCAGATACACACTGAGCAGCGCAAGGCCCGTGAAAGTGCTCAGGCAGTATTTGTTCAGATTGAGCAGCTTCTTGCGGAAAACAATGCCGAGCTTGAACAGGTTATAAGCGAATACAGAGAAACCTGTCTGAAAAATGCAGAGGGTATAGCTTATATACTTGAAAATAACCCGTCCGCTCTCGAAAGCATTGAAGAGCTTACAATAATTGCCGAGTTTGCGGAAGTGGACGAAATACATATCTTCGACAAAACAGGTACAATAATCACAGGCACTCACCCTGAATATTTCGGCTATACCTTTGATTCGGGCGAACAGATAGGCTACTTCAAGCCCATGCTTGAGGACAAGGAGCTGAGAATGGTTCAGGAGGTTACACCAAATACAGCAGAGGAAAAACCTATGCAGTATTCCGCACTGTGGAGTGAAAACGGCGAATTCATCGTACAGATTGGTATTAATCCCACAAATATCATGAAGCTGACCGAGAAAAACGAACTATCCTATATTTTCTCCCTGCTGAAATCCAAAGCAGGTATTGACTTCTACGCAATCGACAAGGTAAGCGGTGAAATCAAGGGCGCTACTTCATCGAACGCTCTGGGCAAACACTACCGTGATATCGGCTTTGACATGAAACATATCGCAAAAAATCCCAATGGCTTTCACGATGTAATAAACGGTACATTCGGATATTGTATTTTCACTGAATCAGGCGATAACTTCATCGGCAGAGTTGTGTCAGACCACGAGCTTTACAAGGATATTCCGGCACGTATTCTTGAACTGATAGCATGTCTCACTATTGTTGCGGTGATTCTCGTAATTGCCGTTTCAGCATACATAAATAAGGTTGTAATTCGCGGAATTGATGATTTGAACGAAAAGCTGCGTGTTATTTCCGAAGGTAATCTCGATGAGGAAATCGATGTACGCAGCAGCCGTGAATTTTCAGAGCTCAGCAGCCATATCAACGATATGATTAAGAGTATACGTGCAAGTACCGACAAAATTTCGTATATCCTCAATAAGACTAACCTTAATATCGGAGTTTATGAGTACAACAGAAATATGATGCATGTACGCTGTACTGAGCATATTCCGAAGCTTCTTGCGCTTAATAAGGACTGGGAAAAAATGCTTTTCTCGGAATGTGAGCTTTTCAAGGAGTATATGGACAACCTTCGTCAGAATCCTGTACCTGAGGAAAAGAATGTATACCTGATGGAGGGCGAAAGCGACCGTTATCTCAGACTTGAGGAAATCTCAAGAGGAAGTGATACGCTCGGTATCGTAATTGACGTTACCGAAGAATTCGTTAAGCGCAGACAGCTTGAAGCCGAAAGGGATATTGACCTGCTGACAGGACTTTATAACAGACGAGGACTTGAAATAAGACTTTCTTCACTCTTTGCTAATCCCGAAAAACTGGGCTGCGGTGCCCTTATAATGGTTGACGCAGACGGTCTTAAGGAAATAAACGACAAGTATGGTCACGACAAGGGCGATATTTACCTTAAAAAGATTTCCGAAGCTATCAGTACCTTCGCACGCAAAAGCTGTATCAGCTCACGTCAGGGCGGTGACGAGTTTGTTCTCTTCATCTATGGCTACGAAAACGAAAATGAGCTTCTCGACAATATCGATACGCTCAAATACCTGCAGAATAACAGTACAGCGTTTCTCGATGATGAGCTTGAGGTTCATCTTAAATTCTCCTTCGGCTATAGCTTCACAAAGGGCGAGTCGGACTACAAGAGCCTACTTAAAGCGGCAGATGAGAAAATGTACGAAAGCAAGGCAAAAAGAAAAATGGCGGCAGCGGCTGCACAGTAAACCGACGGCAGGGTCTTCCCTGCCGTTTTTCATAATTCTCCTGATCAGGTATTGCAAAGATGTAAATTGTATGATATAATGAAAAAAATAAATTCAGGAGGATTTTTTATGGCGGTTAAACACAGAAAAGCAGCGTCGCTGGCGTTAAGTGCGGCAATGCTTGTTTCCCTCATTCAGGGTATTCCCTCAATACCTATGGATGCGGAAGCGGCAGACTATAAGTGGAGTACTATACTCAAAAACAATGATTCATGGTTCGGAAGCTCAGAAGGTACAGCTCTTGCCGATACTATTTTACAGTATCAGCTGAGTGACGGCGGCTGGCGAAAGGCTATGGATGATACCTCTCAGACAGGTTCCTGGGGAAAATCAACTATCGACAATGATGCTACAACCTCTCAGATTCGTGTCCTTGCAAAAGCCTACAGCCAGACAGGCACAGAAAAATACCTCACAGGCTGTCTCGACGGTATTGACCTGCTTATTGACGGGCAGTATGATAACGGCGGCTGGCCGCAGGTTTTCAATGACGCAGGCACTTACCATGCACATATCACCTACAACGACAACGCTATGATTCATGTTATTGAGCTGCTCACTGAGGTGCGTGACAAGAGCGGTGACTTCACCTTCGTAAACGATACATATTCCGCAGAGGCTGATAATGCGGTTGATATGGGAATTCAGTGTATTCTCGATACTCAGATTATGGTTAACGGCGTATACACCGGCTGGTGTCAGCAGCATGACGAAAAAACTCTCAAGCCGGCATCAGGACGTGCCTATGAGCTTGAATCAATCTCAGCGTCCGAGAGCGTAAACCTTGTAAATTACCTTAAAACAATCGATAACCCAAGCAACGAAATACTCAGACGTATAAATGCAGCTGTTACATGGATGACAAATGCACAGCTCAATGGTATCGAAATTGTAAACTACACCAACTCCGACGGCGAAGCTGACAAAAAGGTTGTATCAAATCCCGATGCCGACCCGATATGGGCACGCTTCTACTACCTTACCGACGGCACTACACCAATGTTCGTAAGCCGTGAAAGTGTTGCAGCGGATAATTGGGACCATATCGGTGCCGAAAGACGTACAGGCTACTCATGGTATGGTACATGGCCGAAAAATCTCGTCAAGGAAGGTACTGTAACAATAGAGCCGACCGTACTCAACGGAAATTATGTCAAGGAGCTTACCATACAGGATGAAATCTACGGCGGAAGCTGGTCCATTTCTTCTGATATACAGACAGGCGGAATTATTTACGGTGACCGTGACTTTACATACATTACACTTCCCGATGAGCTTATCGGCGCAGAATATATCAGAACTTCCTGTGACTCAAAATTCACAACGGGAACTCTTGGTGTATTTAAGGCAGGTGCTGATATATCCGTATACGTGGCAATCGACAGCAGAGTGACTTCCCTGCCCTCATGGCTTTCAGGCTGGGAGAATACAGGTCTTACCTGTACAAGCAGTAATACTGTTACCTATACTGTATATAAGAAGGATTTTGCAAGCGGCGAAACTGTTACTCTCGGCGAAAACGGTCAGTCAAGCGGATGTGTGGGATATACCGTCTTTGCGGATATTCAGCAGGAAGAGCCGACAACAGAACCACCCACTCCCGAGCCTACTGAACCACCTACTCCCGAGCCGGCAGAACCGACTACTGATGAACCTACAGAACCTGACACAGGAAATATCGTATGGGGCGATGCAAATTTAAGCGGTGACGTTGAAATTGCAGATTCAATCGCTATTATGGCTTACGTAACAAACTCCGAGAAATACCCCCTTGAACAGCAGGGAAAGCTTAATGCGGACGTTTATCAGAACGGTGATGGTGTTGCGGTTACCGACGCTGTTTCCATCCAGAAATATCTCACAAAGCTTATAAAAGCACTTCCGGAATCATAATTTTTATAATCGCATAGGCAATCAGTTTGCCGGAAAAATATATAAAACAGAATCATGTATGATTAAACCTCCCCACTTTAAACGCACAGTACAAAGTGGGGAGGTTTATTAAGGCAATAATATTTTCATTCAACAGCACGTATGATTTAATCCTCACCCTCAGTGTAGTCAAAGGACTCGGGCTTATCATCGGCTGCCTTGCAGAATTGTGTTTCATAAAGCTGTGTATATACACCGCCAAGTGCAATCAATTCGCTGTGTGTACCTCGTTCTGCAATCACGCCGTTGTTGATTACAAGAATTTCATCGGCAGCAAGAATTGTCGAAAGTCTGTGGGCAATGAGAATACTTGTGCGTGAGGTAATCAGCGGTTCAATAGCGTCCTGAATCTTCTGCTCGGAGATAGAGTCAAGTGCTGATGTGGCTTCGTCGAAAATCATAAGTGCAGGGTCCTTCAGCAGCACTCTCGCAATGGAAATACGCTGTTTTTCTCCGCCCGACAGCTTCAGCCCACGATTTCCTACTATCGTATCAAGTCCTGTATCCTGTTTTTCAATAAAATCGTAGATATTCGCCTTTTTGCAGGCCTCGATAAGCTCTTCCTCAGTTGCATCAGGCTTTGCGTAGAGCAGATTCTGACGGATTGTTCCGTTGAAGAGATAGGTTTCCTGACTGACAATACCAATGTTTTCACGCAGATATGTAAGATCAAGCTTGCGTACATCAACATCATCAAAGGTTACAGTTCCCGATGTAGTATCCCATAGTCTGGGAATTAGATTTACAAGCGTACTTTTACCCGATCCTGAAGGACCTACAACAGCAATGCACTTGCCGTGTTCCAACGTAAAATTGATATCTGTCAGAATCTGACGCTCCTTTTCATAGTAAAAGCCCACATTTCTGAACTCTACCTCGCCCCTTGCACGTTTTGACGGACATACCGCATCAGGAGCGTTTTCAATTTCAACAGGCATATCGTAATACTCAAAAATACGTGTAAACATCGCCATAGAGCGTATCCAGTCCACCTGAATATTCAGCAGCTGATTCACAGGACCGTACATTTTTCCAAGCAATGCCACCAGCACGGTAATATCACCAACAGTCAGACTGCTGTCAAATTTCATCATCAGAATACCGCCTGCAAGATACAGCAGCATAGGACCTATACTTGAAAAGGTACTGAGTGCCACACGGAACCAGCGTCCTGCCATACCCTCACGGATATTGAGCTTTACCATACGTCCGTTCGCTTCTTCATATTTGTCGTATTCAACCTGTTCCATTCCGAAAAGCTTTACAAGAAGCTGACCGCTTACAGACATTGTTTCGTTGAGAATACCGTTTATTTCATCACTGCATGCCTGTGACTCGGCTGTAATGGACCAGCGTGTTTTGCCTGCGCTTCGGGTTGGAATGATAAACAGAGGTATTACCGCAATTCCCACTAAAGCCATTACCCAGCTTTGCTGAAACATCACTACAAGAGCTATAATCAATGTAATGGAATTGGAAAGAATACTTGTCAGTGTACTGGTGATAATCTGCTGAACGCCCGAAATATCACTGGTCATACGTGTGATAATATCGCCCTGATTATTAGAGGTGAAAAAACGCTGTGACATTTTCTGCAGATGCTTGTACATCTTGTTGCGCATATCATAGGTTATATGCTGAGCAATCCATGTGTTCATATAGCTTTCAAGTACACCAATGAGATTTGCTCCCAGCGTTACTGCCAATGAAAGGACAATGAATATAATAAGCTTCTGCATACTTCTGCCGATAAGTCCCTCATCAATAATCTTACCTGTCAGAACGGACGGCATCAGACTCAGAATCGATGAGATTACAATAGCAATCAGCACAATCATCATCTGTTTCCAGTAGGGCTTCAGATAGGAAAAGATACGTACAAGCAGTCCTTTTGTAACCTTCGGACGGTTCTTCTTTTCTTCTTCGGTTAAAAAGCTTTGTCTTCTTGGACCTCCCATAGGCGGCATATCAATCACTCCGTTTCATAAAATTCAGGATTTTCTGATGCTTCTATGTGTCTGATTATATCACAATATGACGAATAATACAAGGAAAATTCAGAAAATTCGGGATGCATGTACGCAGAATAATCGTCTTTAAGTACTGCCGCAATTTGCTTGCAGCTGTTCTATCTCATTCTATACTGCATAAATGACAAGGATATTCTGTACACTACGAAACGGTCAAAGGATCATGACAGTGAGCCTTGCGATGTACATATGATTCTGGCACGTTTTTCACGCAAAAAAATACACGCTTTCATCCCAAGGGACAAAAACGTGAGTAAAATTGGTGGAGGCGAAGCAGAGGAAAATTCTGTCATGGTCTGTGAGGAAGTGAAGGATCTGAAACACCTTCCGCCTATGTATGCAGTGGGAGATGATATGCTCACGGGCGTATATCTCATCGGCAAAGCAACACTGCGGATGATGTACTGCGGTTCAGATGTCGTAGAACCTTGAGGGGCTGGCCTTCACGCTGGTGCAGTTCGGTCAGGGTTATTGTGATATGTCGCCGCCGATCAAAGAACTGATAAAGGTGACGATGGAACAGAAGATCGTCCACAACGGGCATCCGGTGCTGCGCTGGAATATGGACAACATTTTCATCAAGCGTGATCCCGCAGGCAATGTCAAGCCGGATAAAGAAAAAATACACCGAAAAAATCGATGGATCTGTAGCAACTATAATGGCGATTGACCGTGCAATCCGCTGCGGAAAAGATACCGGCGACAGCATTTACGACAACAGGGATATGCTGGTGCTTTGACAATTTTTATATTCTAATTTAAGTGTACAGTGAAATACTTTTGATAAAAATTAAGAATATTATTTAGAAGACACTTTACAATCAAGATATCATTTTTTTAACAAGAAAGACTTATACCAATTCAGCGGAACTGAGTAGAATTCTAAATATGTGTACGCATCCCTAATATTTGACCATTCGTACCATCCATTGTCTATAATAGCTTTTATATTCTCAATAGCTTTACTTTTAATATCAGAATTTTCGGAATCAGAAAAAATAACGGAGATATTAAAAATATCCGGTGCAGTCATCTCATCTATTGTTGTATCTAAGAACGAATCTTTCAATATTGTTTCTAATTGTTCTCTTACAGCTTGCTTAGGATTCTTTACATAATAGTTGAATAGTGTTTTCCAAGTGATATTATATTTATTTCCATTACAGAGCATTTCATTAGTTAAATCATGTACATCAAGTTCCGCATTAAGAAAAGCTGCTATTATGTTGTTTGGCGGCATTAAAAATGCTTTTGCTTCAGTCCATTCTGGTTCCCAACAACTAATGCCAATATATCTTGAAATCATCACTGCAGATAAGAAGAAAAGAAATTCAACATTGTCATATGAATCTTTCGCCAAATTATAAAACGGAGACAGTGGCCATATAAAATTCTTGTTGTATGTTATTCTTCCATGTGCTACTGCATTTCTAACTTTAATCATATTATCAACAAAAAAAGCAACATTATCATCTAATAGATCATATTTCTCTAAAAAGAATTTAAGCTTAATCGCTAGATTAAGATAGTCGCCAATCAAAAGTCTACTAACTGATTTCTTGTTCTGTCCCACCATTTGTTGAACTTGAGATTCATTAAAATAGAAAAGTTTAAAATGAGCATCAAGCATATTTTCGATGTTATTCTCAAGTTTTTGTTTTAGCTCATTACTAAAGCGTTCGCCAAACAATTCGAATATATGAAAGAAATTTAACGTTGCTTCATCATAATATAAATCAGCATCGAAGCTCTGCTCTTTTAAATAAATAGCTTTTCTCCATCTGTCAAGCAGAGTAATTATTAACTTAGGCTCATCATCTAATTTAAGTAATAGCTTTTTTAGTTCATCTGTATAATCAACACCTTCAATTATTAGATGGGTATCTTGTTTGTTGTATTCTATTGGCGTAACAGAAGAAGAACTCGATTGGCTATCGTAAACTGTAAGTGGAAAACCTGTAAAGAATGAAATAATACCTTGAATTACTAAATTGTCGTTTCTACTGTATCTTGGCATTTCTGATAGCGGGGAACTTTTTTCTAATTCGCATTTAGTAATCACGGATAATTCCTTACACTCATTGATGCCATACCCATCGCCAGCATTTATTATATTTCCTGTGTCAAAAACAACGGAATTATTGTACTCAAAATACACTTCAATGCTATTTGATTTACATGAATAATAATGTTGATTGTATGCATTAATAGACATGACTATTTATGCACTGTGCAACAGGATCAGCATTGATATCTTCATTATTGCATATACGTTCCAATTCCCATTTGAAATGATCAGCTTTATACTCATACTCATAAAATTCATCATTTTCGATATCTTCAAAACAGTCGTCACCGTTTTTTTCATATTCTTCCCTGAAAATGTCGCTTGCAACACGATTATAATGATTGACAACCTCAAGACACGCTTTGAAGTGACATTTTTTTATTATGTCAATTTCAAATGTTTCATCTCCATTTTCGTCCTCACCTATATTTAAAAGCTTGTCGCAGATTGCAACTCCTTTTTGTGTTATAGTATCATCTCCAAGAAATTTGTTGATATATGCAGTGCCGATACGAAGAAGCAACTTAGGATCGGATGAATTCATTGCTTCATAGGTGAGAATCGCTTTTTGATACCACTCGTTTTCTTCTACATCCTTTTCCCATGCTCTCAATTCTTCGCTTTCGTTAGGTTCATACCATGGCATGAAATAGACATTAGGGTAAAATGTAGCGTAAGCATACTGTGCATCAGTATTGCCCTGTACCGCCAGTTCACGCAGATAGTCAGCAATTTCTTTCAGCTCCTCATATGAATAAGAGGTCTTGAAATTGTAGTCATTCTCCATGTAGGAAATCAGCTCAGAGATTTCCATTTTCTTGAGGTCGGGTTTTTCCTTGATTTCGATGTTAATACTCATAATTTTAAACTCCTTTGTAATTTGAATTTCCGTACAATCTCTATATTCTTATTATAAGTAGAATTTCAACCACTGTCAAGTGCGGCTTCGATTTTGTAATCATATTGTATCATACGGATAGGACAGATGTATGTCCGTGTAAAAATCCCGATAGGTTTTTAATTTC
>SVNJ01000118.1 GCA_015066955.1 Ruminococcus sp.
AAGCAGGTCCGCCGTAGCTTCCCTCAGGACCTCTTTTCTTGTATATCTGTGCAAGTGTACTCTCTATAAAAGCAGACGCACTTCCGATAATTGCTATTACCCACATCCAGAATACCGAGCCGAAGCCTCCGAGACAAAGAGCTGTCGATACTCCGACGATATTACCCGTACCTACTCTTGATGCTGTAGATACCATAAGTGCCTGAAACGATGAAACACCGCCCTTTTCAGAAGGCTTGTCCATAACGGCACGAAGCTGTTCCTTAAAAAGACGGAATGGGACGAATTTCGTTCTGATTGTAAAGTACAGACCGCCTGCAGCAAGCAGTATAATCAGAATATAGCTGTAAAGCACGTCATTTACAGCGGCGACAATTTCATTGAGCATAATTTCGCTTCTCCTTATGTTAAAATATCAAAATCTGCACAAATTATACAGACAATTGTGTATATTATACCACATTTCGCTCAACGAGTCAATCAAAAACCAAAAATATAATTACCCTGTTTCTTTCTCAATATACATTCCGCAGACCTTTTTCAATTTATCTGAAAAGGTATCACGAACAGACTTCGGAGACAGCACCTCAACGTCCTCGCCGTACTTCATAAGCCATCGGTAAAAGCCGCTGCTTATTCCCATTTTTACATTCAGAATCACGCTGTCAGGACTCTGCATATCATCTCTCGGTGAACCGTAGCTGCCGAACTGTTCAAGCATATCATCAAGAAGAAAACGCTTTACCCTCAGTGTTACAAGCTCAAACCGTTCAGGCTCGAACATATCAACAACAACTCCGTCATACTTCGGAAGCTCTGCCCTGATTTTTGTCTTATCACCTGCTGAAATCCGCCTCATACGGTCAATTCGGTATGTACGGTGATTGAGAGTCGCCTCGTCAATACACTTGAGATAAAACCTCTCATTGAAGTAAATCACCCTGCAGGGTATCATCTCACGGCTCTTGCTGTAATAGTTGATATTGCGGTGTACATCATATTTGCCGTACTCGAAATTGATTTTACGCTTTTCCGAAATTATCTGATGGACCTTATCAAGATTTTCAAGGAGATTAAGAGAAGCCGACCCCTGTCCGTTTAGTGAGATACGGCTGATAAGCTGACGAACCTCAGTCTCCGAGCACAATCCCTCAAACTTCTTGATAAGACGCTGCTTCTGAGTATTTGAAAGGAACTTGTTGATTGATACAGAGTCTACAATAAAACGGATTTCATTGAAGGTAAAACCCTTGCTTCTGATTTTATAGTAAGCAGTATTATGTGCCCCGTAGGTCACCTCAATCTCATTGCCCGCACGTTCAATACGCTCAATATCACGCCTTATCGTCAATACCGAGACATTCTGCAAATTTCCGCACTCTTCAAGATAGCGCTGTATATCCTTTATTGTAACTCCCCTGCTGTCATTGGTGTGACGGTTAAGGTAGTCGAGTATATATATTATTCTTTCGTGCTCCATAAATCCACCCTCTTCGAAAGCAGGGAAAAGCTCCTGCCCATATTGAAATTGCTGAATTACATCAGCTCTTTTCTTATCAGCTCTATCATAATGGACGTGTTCAGATTCAAAGCGTCCTAAGGATATATCTCCCTGATATATCCATGCCTGGAAAATTCCTTTAAACGTGCAGTATTGCCTTAACTGTAAATTAATCTGCAAAAAGCGGTGTTGAAAGGTATCTGTCGCCCGTATCGGGGAGAAGCACAACAATGTTTTTACCCTCGTTTTCGGGACGCTTTGCAAGCTCTATTGCCGCAAAAGCCGCCGCTCCCGAAGAAATTCCCACAAGCACACCTTCTCTGCGACCGATAAGACGTACCGTTTCAAAAGCGTCCTCATTTGTTACAGGGATTATTTCGTCGTAAATCTCCGTATTCAGCACCTCAGGTACAAATCCTGCACCTATTCCCTGAATTCCGTGAGGTCCAGCGTTTCTGCCTGAAAGCACGGCAGAATCAGCAGGCTCTACTGCAACGATTTTCACGTCCGGATTTTTTGATTTAAGATATTCTCCAACACCTGTAACAGTACCGCCTGTACCTACTCCTGCTACAAATATATCCGTCATGCCGTCGGTATCCTCCCATATTTCAGGACCTGTTGTGTCTGCATGAGCCTTTGAGTTTGCAGGATTGGTAAACTGCGAAGGAATAAAGCTGTCCGGAATTTCCTTTGCAAGCTCCTCTGCTTTTTCAATTGCACCCGTCATGCCCTTTGCGCCGTCAGTGAGAACAAGCTCTGCACCGTATGCCTTCATGAGCTGTCTGCGCTCTACCGACATGGTTTCGGGCATTACAATAATAATTCTGTAGCCTCTTGATGCCGCAACTGCCGCAAGACCTATACCCGTATTGCCCGAAGTAGGCTCAATAATTACAGAATCAGGAGTAAGTACTCCCCTTTCCTCAGCATCGTCAATCATTGCCTTTGCAACCCTGTCCTTGACAGAACCTGCAGGATTGAAATATTCAAGCTTTGCAAGGATTTTTGCCTTTAGCTCTAAGCTTTTCTCAATATTTGTCAGTTCAAGAATTGGTGTTCTGCCGATTAAACGGTCGGCTGATGTGTATATATTTGCCATAGAAAAATCTCCTTATATTTTTTCATTTCACTTCATACTTCCGCTGAAATCTTCCGATAAAGCTATAAGTCCATTACTCTGTTTCATTTAAGGTTGGCATTATGATACCACGTTTTGCTTTATTTGTCAACGGATAATTAAGGCAATACCACTTAAAGCATGGATAATCATAAGTCAAGGAAGAAACCACAGTTGTACTGACGACAGACAAACGGCAGCCCTCCACGACTGCCGCTTTTCTGTATATATAATTTATGATAAAATAAATATTTCGTTACCGTTGAATCCGTTTTCACTCACGCAGCAATCAATTCCTGCCTCATAACAGCAAGGTCAAATGCATCAAGCACATTATCCTCGCAAAGGTCTCCTGCCTGCCAGTCTGTAACTTCACCTGAACGTAAAAGCTGATTTGAAAGCATTACAAGGTCGGCAACGTTAAATTCTCCGTCCGCATTGACGTCACCTCTGACAGAAACGGGAACAGTCAGCTCATCCTTGATTAATGAAAGCAGAGAGTATTCTCCGGCTGCATCCTGAGAAAGCTCCCATATCATAATTCCGCCGTAAGCCTTAGCCATGACGCATTTCTCACGCATGGTAGATGCTCCGTTATAGGCTACGCCATTGTATAAATCCTTATCGTAATTTGCAGTATCTGACGCTATCAGCTCTGAAAAGGCAACATAGGAATTCCAGTCAAGTGCACCGTCAGCGGTATATCCTCTGCCATAAAAAGGCACGCCAAGCACAAGCTTATCCTTCGGAATTTTCTTCTGAACATTGAAATATTGCAGTGATGTCTGTGCAAACTCCATATCCGCATGAGAGCTGTCATCTGCGTCATTATCATAAGCCATAACATTGACAAAATCGAAAAGCTTAAAGGTGTCTGCATTTACCTTTACCGCAACCCACTGTGCCGTAGCGGTAGACATTTCATATCCTCGTTCATCGCAGAGAACCCTCAGTGATGCAACCCAGTCCGCATAGTAATTCCAGATCTCATGACTTGAACCAAGTTCAATATCAAGGTCGATACCGTCAAGATTATAGGTCTCACAGTAAGTCATGATTTTCTCATTAAAATCAGCCATTTCCTCAGGAGTATCTATAAGAGGCAGACAACCGTCACAGCCTCCGCCTCCGCCAAGTGCCGCCATTACCTTTACATCAGAGCTATGAGCCTTATTCACGATATTCTTCATTTCGGTGTTCGGTATGTAGCAGGAGAGATTTCCCGCTGTATCGGGATTGCAGAAAGCAATATTCAGATGAGTAAGCGCACTGAAATCAAGATTTCCGTAAGCCTGATATGACCAGTCCGGCAAGTAACCCACTACACGGGATTCATGCTGCACATCATCTTCCGTTTCATTATTCATATTGCCTATAAGCATATCGATATCATATACCGTGACAGGAGAATCCGCCGCCATTATGGAAATATAGTCCAGCAGCGAGAAATCAGTGCCGAAAGAGGCTGCCATAGCATCGTAGGAATAGTAGTACCAATCGTCCTGTACACCATCAGGCTGAACCTGTGCCCATTGCTCGCCGCCTCTGTTAGAGGTAAGTACAAAATACGGTGCCGCTTCAGACTCACACTGCACTGCAATTGTATTGCCTTCTGCGTAAATGCTCCTGTCTGCAACAGGAAGCGTAAGCGGACAGCTCCACGCATCTGCTGACACTTCTCCTTCATAAAGATGAACAACATTTTCTGCCGCACTAACGGGAGAAACCTGCGTAAACACAAGTGCACATCCCGTAATAAAGGATAACAGTTTTTTCATTTGTAAAACCTCCTCAGTATTTTATACTTACATTATATACAGAATATCTGTACAGGTCAAGCAGTTTATGCAAAAATATCTCTCTTAAGGAAAAAACGACAGCCCGAGTGGCTGCCGTTTTTATTGAGAGATGGGGTTATATTATGATAAGCAATTAATTATGGAAGAAATACGGCAGACAATCATATATGTAATTTCTTACATGTCCCCACCAGTGTTCAGTTCCCTGAGCAACCATATAATAGAAGTTGCCCTTTGAGAAATCACTTGTATAGGTGAAGTGGCTGTCATTCTTCATAGCCTCAATCTGAGGGTTCATATTGCCGTAAGCTACATCGTTCGTACCTGTTGCACACATAATGAAGTATTCGTCCTTCTTGAGTCCGAGACGGTCGATTTCTTTTGTAAGTGAGCTTACGCCTTCCCAGTTATCGCCTGAAAGCGGCATAAGGTAACCTACCATATCAAGACTGTGATTGCCTACGCACCAGGTTGAAAGCGAACCCATTGAGAAGCCGCCGTATGCACGGTGCATTCTTGAAGCAATAAGGTCTGCTTCGGAGGTTGACTGTGCGTAAGTTGAATATTTGCCCTCGACAAAAGGAATAACATTCTGACGAAGCTCCTGATAGAAGTTCTGTGCTGTACAGTTTCCGCCATTAAAAGTAGGTGTTACAACAATCAACGGCTCAAGCTCACCGTTCATAATCATGTGGTCGAGAATATTCTGAAGCTTTACGTCGCTGCTGAAAATTGTATTTTCATTCTCACCGCCGCCATGCATCAGATAGAAGATGTTATACTTCTTATTTGAATCATAACCGTAAGGGAGATAAACATTAAGCTTCTTTGTACCATTTATGCCTGTGTATGTTTCATTTATAATCTTTCCTGCCTGTGAACAATTGTTGAGATAATCGTTGGGAGCTGCACGATAAGAGAGATTTGCATCATATACGAAGTTGTCCTCAGGTTCATCCGGTTCAACCTTCTCCGCAACAGGGAACTTATCGATTCTTCTGAGGATAAAGTTCTGGATGAGGATAAGGTCAGCAACCTCATAAACGCCGCTCTGATCAA
>SVNJ01000007.1 GCA_015066955.1 Ruminococcus sp.
TACGAATATACTGTGGGTCTTTTCCTGTTGCCTGCGCAATTTCCTTAATAGGAACATTTCTGCCTGTAAAGGATGGCATAAAATTATTGTTCTTCTCCATAAAAACCTCCGATTATCTATCTTTCTCTAACCGTTTATTTGAATCTCAGAAAATCTGTTGACAACTCTCTGCGATTCTGTTATAATTGTATCATATTATTTAAGACTTTTCAATTGTCTTATTAAATACAGTACAGCAGCAATATAGACAAATTCAAGGGAGATATATTATGAAAATTATAGACCAGGAAAAAACAAGAAAAAATATTGTAGAATTAAGAATTAAACATAATTTATCGCAAAACCAGCTTGCTGAAGCTCTTGGAGCTTCAAGAACTCACTATAACGGCATTGAGAATGGAAAAACCGATATAACCAAAAACTATATCAATACACTTGCTGAGTTCTATGAAGTACCAGTAGATAATATTGTTGTTTATTCCGAATCTTATGACGCTGAATACTATGATGTGTTAAAGAAATTCAATCATCTTATGAGTGACAGCTTTGACAGTTTAAAGTCTCGTGCTGTATTATTGGATACAATGACTTTCACAGGCAAGAAAAATCAAAATATATTAGCAACAATATTATATAATCTGGGATATACATTAGAAATCAAGGCTTCTAAAGATGTCTGGAACGACTACTTCATTCTATCCAAAACAGATGAAGGTCAGCCTGTTTACGATATGCCAAGAGAATTACTTGAATTGTTTTCAGAAGGATATGTTATAGCGTTAAAAAAGACGGGAAAAACAATGTGCTATCTATCGGTATCAGAGTATCTGCAATTTGAAAATTACCTTATAATGACTGTAAAAGGCTTTACATCGTCCATTATAAATGATTTCAAGAAATTTACTGTAAACAAAGGTGAACCAGAAGAAAAAGAGCTTCCGTTAGATATTCTTAAAACTGAACTGGAACGAATCACAGAATTGCTTGATTCATGCCGTGAAGCAATAAAACACAAGGAAGGTAAAAAACAATGCGATTAGCTAATGGTGTAGGAACTGTATATAAGCTATCAGGCAACAGACGAAATCCTTATATTGTCAGAAAAACAATCGGCTGGGAAATCGATGAAAATACAGGCAAACAAAAGCAACTTTACTTAACCGTAGGATACGCTCCAACAAGAGCAAAGGGTCTTGAAATGCTTATGGAATACAATAAAAATCCGTATGATATAGACGCTGCTAAAACTACATTTTCAGAATTATTTGAAAAGTGGTCAAGTGAAAAGTTTTCTACTATATCAGAATCCAACATCAAAGGATATAACGCTTCATATAATACCTGTTCGTCGCTTCATGACAGAGTCTTCAAAGAATTAAAACTCGCCGATTTGCAAGGTGTTATCGACAACTGCGGGAAAAATTATCCGACATTAAGGAAAATCAAAGTATTACTTAACCAGATGTATGAATATGCAATGAAATATGAAATCTGTAATAAAGATTATTCTCAGTATGTAGATATTATCAAATTTAAAGATAAGAATCCAAACAAAACCAATAGAACTCCGTTCAGTAAAGATGAAATCAACGCTTTATGGATACAAAAAACAAATATCTATGCTCAAATTGTTCTTATGCTGATATACAGCGGTGTGCGTGTGTCTGAGTTGCTTGATTTGAAGCGTGAGAATGTCAACATTGAGGAGCATTATTTTAAGGTTGTGGAGAGTAAAACCGAGAACGGCGTTCGTATAGTGCCGATACACGACAGGACATATCCGTTTTTCAAGAAGTGGTATGAGGATAATAACAGGTATCTTCTCCATACTCCGGATGGAAAGAAGTTCAGCTATCGCAACTATTACGATTCTTATTGGACACCTGTCATGACGTTGATTGGTTCCTCTCACAAACCGCACGATACCCGCCATACCTGTATTTCGATGATGACTGAGAAAGAGGTGTCGCCTACGCTGATAAAGAAAATAGTCGGTCATTCGGGAGCTATGTCGCTGACCGAGAAGGTTTATACACACGTTAATGTGCAGGAACTGCTTGATGCTATCAATAAGATTTAGGTATTAAAAATCCGCTGAGGGAAGTAATCTCTCAGCGGATTTCATTTAAATATTATATAATTCTATATCTCCAACAGGAGTTACAAGATTTTTATCAAATAGGACAAGGTTTTTTCCTTTATCATATACTGTACTTTTATATATTATTCCATTATATCCTAATGATAAAAAATACTGGGCTATGCACTGGAATGGTGCATACATAAGAGATTTATTATCTGTATCAACAGGAACAAAAATCTGTTCAGAAAGCATCATGGCATAAGTATAGACGAGCCATTTCCTAAATTCAGGAATAAAATCTAATGTACTTGGTTTGCTAAATGATTCCAAATATTTTTTTGTCTCTCTACGGACTATTCTTTTGGCCGCACATTCAAGATCTTTTTGAAGTTTTTCATATCTCCAATGATTACCCACAGTTAAATCAACAATTTTAACATCACTTTTCGATGATGCATCAAAAAAACAAATTGCAAAATTCGTCCCTTTTTTAGCACGACATTCTGCCTCTGAACATTTTTTAGCATTACATAATCCATCGTCTGTTTTTGAAGAACCTAATGCTAAATACAGCCATTCAACTCCTTTTGGACTAAATCTATTGTCATCTGTGATATATTCTGATTTAGGTAATAATCTTTCATAGTTAGGCATCGGTTCTCCATCTTTAATTATAGTTCCTCGAACTATGTGATAATCCTTGAATACATCTATTAAATTTATCTCAAAGAATTCAAAGCCCTTATTTTCAACAAACAAACTGTCAAATACAGACAAAAACTTACATTCTTTAGCTTTCGCAATTTCATTATATGCGAAAGAACCCTTACTTAAATCTTCACGCATAAGCTCCCATGTGGAGCACATTGCTTTTTCAGCTTTTTGCATATCTGCAAAATTGAAATATTTTCTTTCTTTTAAAATTCTTGACTTTATTTTCAATCATCTCCTATATACAAATAAGGCATCTACCAATTGATAGATGCCTTAATATTTGTTAGTTGCTTGTTAGTTTTGTGTTAGTTACCGCCTGAATTCCACCCGATTTCAGACGAACCCAAAGCGGCGCAAACCGCATAAATACGAGGTTTTGCATAAAACAAATAAGCAATTTTTTATCTCTTTGAGCTTGCACTTTTAATTATCGTACCTTGCTATGCTATTGTTTTTCCTGCGAATTCTTCGGCATTTGCAAAGATACGATATTTACTGTTTTTGTTGTTTAACATAAGTTTGCTTGACTTTTTGCAACTTAGTTGACCAAAAGTTGACCAGTCGATTTATATGCACTTGGTGTATCTTTGTACAATTATTAATGAGGCAATAACAACTATTATTTGTAATCAAAAGCCTGCAAATCTTGGTTTTACCGTGGTTTGCAGGCTTTTAGCGTGGCAAGGCAGAACAAATCAATTCA
Organism: Ruminococcus sp.; assembly: GCA_015066955.1. Classification (GTDB taxonomy): domain Bacteria; phylum Bacillota; class Clostridia; order Oscillospirales; family Ruminococcaceae; genus Ruminococcus. Next base: position 3,501 of record SVNJ01000007.1, read on the forward strand.
CTCATGTTGTCTACTATGTATAGATTATAAATTGAATTGGGAACAATACCATATCAGGATTTAACCAACTAAAGTTTCATTGAATATTTTTGCATACATATCACAAAAATTTCAGTTCGCTTACTATGGTATATTTATTTTTGAGGAATGGTCAAGGAGAGTATTGAATAAATTTGCAATAAAAATCTACTGTTCCATAAAACAGAAACAGTAGATTTACTAAGATTAACTTTGTTTCATATATTTACTGTAAACACATCTTCTGAAATTATAGAAATTGCTTGTGAAATAATATCACCGATATAGTCAGCAAAATCCGTTAGGCAGTTAAGAAGTTCCTTACTGGTCACATAATCTCCAACCCTACCTTCTACTTGTATAGATGCTATGACTTTTTTATCAACAGCATTTCCATTTTCATCTGCTTTTTTTATTACTGTTTCTGTATTTCTTTGAAGTATAATTTCGTTTTTTATTTCATTAGGTGAAATACCATGAACAATGTTGTTTCTAAAATTCGACGCTTTTAAATAACGCTTATCTTTATGTGAGTTATTAAGCAATTCAAATAGGGCTGGATTTGTTGTTTTAATTCTATTTAATACTTTAGATACAAACCCTGTACTTTCTTTAATCCCTAATTCATAGAACTCATTAATGAAAAGGTATAGTGTATCACACATAGATTGTACCTTTCCGTAAAGGTTTTCCATAAAAAAGCAATACCAATATCTAATTAGATAATCCTCATCGTTAAAATGAGGCATATAATCAATCGAACTTCCATTTTTACCTGGACTTATAAACCATTCGTCATCGGGTATGCCTTTATCAAAATAGTGCATAGCTAAAGCATAGGATATCTTAATGCTCCCGACTTTGTTGTTATGAGCTTGAATTATTGATAGGATTTTTGAAAATACCATTTTTGAAAGAATATCATCAGAGCATTTGATAATATCACCGTTAATCATCATTTTATCGTAAATGTTGGTTGATAAATACTTATCCCATTCTTCGTTTGAAAGCAGTTCATAAGTTTCGGTAATGTTTTTATTCATAGCAAATACCTCGTATAATTATTTTTTATTAATATTTATCGTTATACTTAGTATCTGCAACACCATTAGAATTTAAACGCTCAACCATACCGTCCAAATATTTCTTCCAAGGTTTTTTGAACCATTCATATTTGCCAAACCATTTAACCAATTTTGGACTAACAGCATAATAACATTTAATAAACAATTTACCATACCAAGTTTCATCAAGAGTATAGTCACGGTAGCGTCTAAGTGTCCAAACTTGTGGGCAATCGTAAGAACCATATACACAAGTAGCTATATAACAACCACCCTCTTTTTCTTTCACGTCATCTTCGTTTATTTCACTTGCCTTATCTTCGTTTAACCCTTTTTTTAGTGATATTATAACGTTTTTTCTTGCTTGTACGGTTTCTGATGTAGGTCTTTGATAATACACTTCCAAACGTTCAGTGTCAGCATCGTAAACTGATATAAGTAGTTTTGCAAATTTAACTATTTCATTTTGTATATCTTCGTGGGCTTTAATATATTCTTCAGGAATTTTATATACCAATATTAATGCGGTGGCCGTAATATTTAAATAAAGATTTCTAGTAATCATATCGCCACTTGCTACACCTTGTGCCGCTGACACACCGATAGAAGCTAAATTCTTTATTTGTTCTACATCTTTCAAGTTCGATATTGCAATAATTAATAAATCTTGCGCTCTTTTAATATAATACTTATAAACTTCTTCTGTAAGTTTTTCTTTCGCATCTGAATATTTAATTGCGTTTTCAGCATAAGAAATCGCTTCGGTAACCTGTGGATTGCCAACGGTACCTATGTATTCTATAGATTTCATCTTTAAAAACCAAGCTTTACTACATTCAGGGTTGATTTCTAAAGCCTTGTTAACATATTCTATAGCTTCTTTTCCATTGCCTGCCTCTATAACACTTTCTGCTAATTTTAATAAATTATCAACATTACCACTTGTAACATTGATATTTGCACCAGCAAAATTGTTTGTAACAAAAGTATTATAATTATTTATAGCTTTTTCTGTAATAAATGGTGTTCCGCAATGCTGACATATACCTGCTTCGTGAGTATTGTCTACCTCAATGTTTCCGCCACACTGCGTACATTTAGCTGGAACTAATGCCATAACTTTTACCTCCTGAATGATTGTGTTGTAATAATTATATCACAGAATTACATAAAAATCAACAATTTTTTCCTCTTTGACATATGAATTTTATTAAAAATAACGCATTATGTTGTGCTTGCGCCCAACATTTATTATTCCCCATTCCCTGTCAGCATAAAATCATAGCTGACATTGAACGCCTCGGATATTCTCACAAGGTCTGAAAAATTCAGACCTTTTTTATTTTCAGCGGGCATAGCTAAATCATACAGGTCACGAATTTTCTTTGCAGATATGTTTGTTTCAAGCAATTTTTCCATTGTGATATTCATTTTTGATAAATTAGATATGATGATTGAAGAAATCTTTACCTGCAACACCTTGTATTCCATATTGCCTGCGAGCTTATCCAAAATATTCAATATAAGCTCTTTATCCGATATTCGGTGACAAATCAGAACAATTGTCGATAATATTCTGAATATGGGTGTTACTGATATTTTCAATCTGACAACCCGAAATAACGGGCTTGATATGTAAATTGTAAATGCTTTTGTATTTGCTGTAGGTTGATGCTTTGCGGCTTAATTTAACCGTATTCAGCCATTGAACAGCGTAAGCCTCAAATGAAATATTATCGACAGCAACAGGCTTGTTTTCTGTTTTTCGGATTTGAAGCTTTTGTTTCACCTCTGTATAAGTATGTGCGTAAACCGATTTGTAAATTGCCTTGCCGTTTTTTCGCTCGGCAATATATCTCCCTTCCCAGCGCCCATCCTTGCGCTTGTATATGTTCTCTCCTCGACGTGACATAATAATTCCTCCTGCATACCAGAAATCTGACGGCGAATAAATTAATTCCGCTCTGTTTTTGTTACTGTATTAACAATTATTGCAGATAAAATTGTATAATTCGCCGTTTAGTTTCGTTAATTATTGACAATTATATGTCACTTAATGTATAATATAAAGGATAAAATGACTAATTTTCTGTTTTCTCAGATGGTTATAATATAAGAAAGCAATGCGACTATATATAGACTATTATAACGCATTTTGCGGTAAAAGTCTATATATAGACTATAATTCTTTCTTCCGAACGATATACTATGACTATAAGTCCATATATAGTCGGAGGAAGTTATGAAAACGAGAGAAGCGGTTGCAAAAAGAATAACAGATTTATGTGATGAGCGTGGAATTACTGTAAACGTTCTTGCAAACCTTGCCGCAGTTTCGCCGTCAACAGTAAAAAACATAATTTACGGCGTAAGCAAAAACCCCGGCATTGCTACAATAAAAATGCTTTGCGATGGTCTTGATATTACGCTGCTCGAATTTTTTGACGATGAAATTTTTCTTTCGCTGGAACAGGAAATAGAATAAATTACGGGTGATGAACAATACAATTCATCACCCGTTTTTTCGCCACGCAGAGCGCCTGTACTTATGATATTGCCATTAAAGCAATGTCATAAGTACTATGGCGTTACTTACGTCATCGTAAGTATTCAAGCGGCTGCGCCGCATATTTTCATACAACAGAATCAGCCTGCCGCATTGTACTGAAAATGCGGCAGGCTGATTTTAGTTTTTACCCGTAAACATAAAATCATAGCTTAAATTAAATGCCTCGGATATTCTTATCAGGTCGGAAAAATTAAATCCTGTGACCTTACTTTCATCCAGGTCATTGTTGAACAGATCATCAAGCTTTTTCTTCGACAACAGCAGGCTTTCAAGCTTGTCCTTGTAGATGTTCTTCCTTGCAAGATTTGATATTACTATCTTTGACAACCTCACTTGCAAAAAGTTATACTCCTTATCCGATGCAAGCTTTGACATAATGTTAAGTATCATGTCCCTCGGCGGAATATTTCCAAGCAGAGAATTTTCAGCTTTTGCGTTTTTTGATAATACACTCTCAGGCACAAGCGACTCCACCGAATAATTAAGATAATCAGCTATTCGTATTAAATCTGCTTCCGATGGTAACTGTCCCGAAAGCATACTTGCAATGTGGTCGGGATGTGCTTTAAGTACGTTGTACACCTTCGTCATTGAATTTCCCGAAAATCTTTCCTCCGCAGTTGCGTTTTCTTCACTGTCATATTCCTCAAAAAAATAGTCAACAGGCACTCCGAAATAATCTGACAGTTTCATAAGTATATCTGAATTTACTGTTGCACCCTCCTGCCATCTTCTTAAGTTACCTGCACTCAATCCCAGTGACTTCACAAGCGGGGTTGGTTTAACGTTTCTTTCGTTACATATCTTTATTAACTGGTCATAAAACACAAAAATCCCCTCCGTTTTTGTAACATTATCCAAATTTGAATTTCACGCTTGACAAATGCACTATAGCGTATTATAATATGCACCATAAGATACACTAAAAGGTGTTTATCACCTTTATGTATATTATATCATACCTTATTGTATATTGTCAAGTGCTTTAGGAGGTGGTTTTTGTGATTTGCAGAACAATATCAATATGTCAGGGAAAGGGCAGTATCGGACATAACAACAGAGTGTTTCATACAAAGAATACAAACCCTGAATTAACACCAAACAACATTGTTTTTGTTAAGCAGCCGATAAAGGAAGCCTATGAACAGCTTTTCAGAGAAGCTGTTGAACGATACAATGCACGTCAGAAGCGTAACGACCGTAAAATTAAAAACGGCTACTTTGAGTATCAGTTCGGACAGCCTGTTACGGAAACACGACTTACCTCTCCCGATAAACGTAAAAGTTTCTATGAGGACGTTGTACAGCTTGGTACCATGGAGGATACGGGAGTTGGTACTGTCGATGGAGAACGTGCTGTTGAGTGTCTTTGTGAGTATATGAAAGGCTTTTCTGAACGTAATCCGAATTTTCACGTTTTTAATGCGGTGCTTCACCTTGATGAAAAAACTCCGCACCTGCATATCGACTATATCCCTGTCGGACACTACAAGCGTGGAGTTGACACACAGAACGGTATTGCACAGGCGCTTAAAGAAATGGGATATGGCGATGGCAAAAATGCTATTGCAAAATGGCGGCAGGCTGAATACCTTGTATTCCGTAAAATCTGTGAAAAGCACGGTTTTCAAATTGCCGAGCCTAAAAAGTCAAGAGGATCTCTCACGGTTGAGGAATACAAGAATTATTGTGCAGACAAAAAGCGGCTTAATGATAAATTAAAGCCTTTGCGTGAAATGGAGCTTGCGGCAGATGAAAGTACCGTTGTCGGTAAGAAGCAGCTGCTTTCTCATAATATCACCGTTACACCCGAAGAATTTGAACAGCTTGAAAAAGAGAAAAAGGCTGTTGCTGTTCAGAGTATTGATAATCAGCGTGAACGTGATTTTATTAAGCAGCGTAATGAAGAAATTGCTGAACGCAGCAGAGAGCTTGATAAACGTGAAGTCGGTATTTCCGAAAAAGAAGAACAGCTTGATACTCTCATTTCCGATGCGAAACAGCTTAAATATGACGCTGAGATAATTCACGAACAGGCAGAGCATGATTTTGCACGAGCGAAGTCGGAACGTGAATTTCAGCGTGACATCAATGAAAAATATTCAAAGCTTACAAATGAATTTTACAAGGCTGAACGTGAAAATGACAGACTTAATCGTCAGCTTTACAAAATCCGTGATATACTGAATGTTCCTCGTTCCGACAGCGGTGATGAAACGATTGAATGCTGCCGTGAAATTGCTGATGAAAATTATCAGCTTAAAAGCTGTATTGCAAAAGAGCTTGGTTTAAGTTATCAGCAGAGAAAAGATTTAAGAGTTACCGATATGCTGAAAACCCTTGTAGATAATTTCAAATGTAGAATAAAATCTGCTGAAACTGAAATTGAAGAAAACAGGTCGATTATAGCTTCTCTGCGTGATACTCTTTCAAAACTGAAAGATGAATTTCTCAAGGTTGTACTCGGCATAAACGCTTTGGTTTATATGGAGAAATACAATAGCGGTCTGTCGGGATTTGGAAAGGCTCTTGCAAAGGGTATCAGCCTTTTTATTGACAACTGCTTCAAGAATCGTGGAGAGTTTGACCTGATCGACAAATGTGAGATTGACAGCGAAATCAGAAAAAATATGGAGCTGTTTACAGAAAAAGAAAGAACAAAGAATAACAGTTATTACGAAAGATAAGGAGAGTTTACTATGGAAAACAAAACAGAAATCATGGCACAGATTGTTGCGCTGCTTACACAGCTTATCGATAATGATACGGAAATTCAGAACAATATCGGTTCAGAACATTCTGCTGAGTCTGTTGAAATGCTTACTGTGAAAGAGTGTACACAGGCTATCAAGGGACTTTCCGAACATACTGTCCGTCAGCTTGTTGCACAGAAAAAGATACCATATATCCGCACAGGTCAGGGAAAGCGTGGTAAAATTCTTATCAGCAAGGCAGCTTTGCTTGAATATCTGGGAGGTGCGGCTTAATGAGTACATTTGAAAATATCAAGGATGTCGTTTCAGTAAAACAGGTTGCAGAATATTACGGTATAAACGTTAATCGCAGTAATATGTATCGCTGTCCTTTCCACGATGATAAAACACCTTCAATGAAAATATATGATAAAAATTATCACTGCTTTGGTTGTGGTGCTCATGGTGATGTGATTGACCTTACTGCTAATATTTTCGGCACATCTCAGCTTGAAGCCGCAAGACGTATCAATGAAGATTTCTGTCTTGGTCTTGATATTGACAAGCCTGTTTCCGACAGAGAAATTCAGCTGATATGTCGCAGAAAACAGGAAGCAGAAGAATATTCAGCTTGGGAGAAAAAAGCTTGGTTTGTAATTGTAAGCTACTACAAGCTGCTTTGCGAATGGTCTGAAAAATATGCACCTGTATCCGACAAAGAAATTCCCGATCTGAAATTTATTGAAAGCATTAAAAACCGAGATTACATAGAATATCTTTGTTCTGCTTTCATTAACGGTGATAAAACAGAACGTCTTGCAATGAAAGAGGAGGTGAAACGCATTGAACAGAGATTATATGAATACCGCCGCAGCTTCATCACCTGCGTGGCTGGAGGAAAAGGGCAAGATAAACGAACCGTTATTCTGTAAGGCTTTTACAGAGAGCTATCCGCTTATCTTTTCCGGAAACAGATTTTACACTGTTGATGGTGAAATTAGTGAGGACGTAATTTCCCACAGCATCTCCGAAAAGGTTATGCCTTATGTCAAAAACAACATTGCAGCTGTTGTCAAAAGACTTACGGAAGCGTTAAAGTTATACTGTTTTTCCGAACCTATTGTTCCGAAAGAAGATGAGATACATCTGCTTAACGGTGTTCTCAAAACAGACGGAACGTGGATTCCCGAAAAGAATTTCTGTGTAAACAGGCTTAATATTACATACGATCCGAACATTTGGGACGGAGAATATTATCCTGTGGAGTTTATGTCCTTTCTTATGGATATGCTTGATATGGATGATATTGCTACCTTGCAGGAATATCTCGGCTATTGCCTTATTCCGTCAACAAAAGGACAGGCTATGCTGTTCATTATCGGCAACGGCGGTGAGGGTAAAAGCCGTATCGGTATCGTTTTGCAGGAGATTTTCAAATCAGCAATGCTTACAGGCAGCTTTCAGCGTATCGAAACGGACAAATTTTTCCGCTACAATTTACAGAACAAGTTGCTTATGCTTGATGACGATATGCAAATGAGTGCATTACCCTCAACGGGTTACATAAAAAATCTTGTGACCGCTGAAATTCCCATTGATGTTGAAGCAAAGGGACAGCAATCACAACAGGCTATGCTGTATTCTCGTTTTCTTTGTTTCGGCAACGGCTCACCGAAAACTCTTTACGATAAATCAGACGGTTTTTCTCGCAGGTTAATAATTCTTACAACAAAGCCTGTTCCCGAAAACAGATACAATGATCCGTTTCTTGCCGATAAATTTATTGCTGAAAAGGAAAAGATTTTTTACTGGATGCTTGACGGATTACTGCGACTTATCCGAAATAATTTCAGGTTTACTCTTTCCGCTAAAACCAAGCAGAATATTTCGGAGGTTATGACAGAGAACTGCAATATTATTGAGTTTCTCTCAGATAAAAGCTATGTTACTTTTGACAGCGACATTCAGACAAGCAGCACAGAGCTTTACGGCGGATATTTTCACTGGTGTTCCGAAAATGCTATTACAGCACTTAAACAGGATACTTTTATCAGCTGGCTTAAATCAAATGAAAAGAGATACAACATTAAATACACTTATCATGTTCCCAATAGAAACGGCGGTCACGTTCGTGGATTTAAGGGTATCAAAACAAAATGGAAGCCGATACTGATTTAAGGCGTGCAGGCGTGCGAAACCCTGTATTGCGTGGTTGGAGAGCTGTGCGAATGATGTGCGATTTAATCTCCGCACGTCTTTGTGCACACTGCTCTGCACGTCTGAAACGGCGTATCTATGCGGTTTGCACGCCTGCACGCTTTGTTTATGATTTTACAAATATATATTGGCATACTTTGTGACGGATAAATGCACTTGACTTTATGGTGGTAAAGTGTTATCATAAAAATGTACAGAGATATGCCATAGTGTAAATTTTAAGGAGGAATTTTTACATATGGCTAATATTACACATCGTGGAAATACATTCAGAATCAGAGTTTTCGTAGGAACAGACACCAACGGGAAGAAGATCATGAAATCTACCACTTTTACACCGCCTGATGATGTTACACCAAAGAAAGCAGAAAAACTTGCGCAGGAATATGCCTTTGAATTTGAACGTCAATGCAGAGGTTACACGCAGTTTAATGACAGTATGCGTTTTTCTGAGCTTGCAGATTGGTATTTCACCAACTTTGCTCCCATTGAGCTTAAAGAAAGCACGATTTACACCTACAAAGGACAGTACAAAAATCACATTGCGCCTGTTCTTGGCAATATGAAGCTAAAGGATATTACCACGCCCAAGCTTACTCAGGTTATGCAGTCTTACGAGCTCAATCCCTCAACTGTCCGTAAGGTATATGTAATTGTGCAGTCCATTTTCCGCAGAGCTGTTGAACAAGGTTTTATACGCAACAACCCTTGTCACAATGTAATTTTGCCTAAAAACAAGAATACATCAAAGGTAATGGCTCTTAATGAAGGTGAATTACGCAGTTTCGTAACTCTTATCAATGAATCATCCTGTGACGAGGATCTAAAGCGAATTTTTCTTTTTCTGCTGCTTACAGGTATGAGATGCGGTGAATGTTTCGGTTTATCGTGGGATGATGTCAATTTTGAGAATATGACAATATCTATACGTCACACTCTCAATGACATTGGCGGTAGGCATTCTCTTACACCGCCCAAAACCAGAAAGAGCCTTCGTACAATTTGTATGAACGAAACTACAGCAGCCATTCTGAGAGAACAACGTGAATATGTTAATCAGATGAAATCGGCTTTGGGTTCGGAGTATGTTCATTCGGAAATGGTTTTTCCGTCAGCAAAAGGAAATTACAGGGACAGGAGTTCTGTACTTACTTCATTAAAGCGTATGACCAAAGGGACTGAGTTTGAGCATATGACTTTACATAAGCTCCGTCATTGCAATGCTACAATGCTTCTTAATGCAGGTATTGAGCTTAAAGCTATCAGCGATCATCTTGGACATTGTGATATTAACGTTACCGCTGATATTTATGCCGATGTCCTTGAAGGTATGAAACGTAACATTGCTGTTTCCATTGAAAATGCTTTACCTACGCTACCGTATTGAAAGTTACAACAAAATAAAATAACCGCTATGCGTGAACATAGCGGTTAAAAAAGTCTTTATTAGTTGACCAAAAGTTGACCAAATTGATAATATAGTTGCCCCAAATGCCGTAAAATAGCCATTTGTCAAGGGCAAACTGTTGCAAGCAACAGCTACAATTATCTCTTTGAGAACTGAGGAGCTCGACGAGCAGCCTTGAGACCGTACTTCTTTCTTTCCTTCATTCTTGGGTCACGAGTGAGGAATCCTGCCTTCTTGAGAACAGGGCGAAGCTCTGCGTCGAATTCGAGAAGAGCTCTTGAAATACCGTGTCTGATAGCACCAGCCTGACCTGTAACGCCGCCGCCTGCAACAGTACATACAACATCAAACTTTTCAACGTTGTCTGTAAGTGTGAGGGGCTGACGAACGATAAGCTTAAGTGTCTCGAGACCGAAGTAGTCATCGATACCTCTGCCATTGATTGTAACATTACCGGAACCGGGATAAATTCTTACTCTTGCAACGGAGTGCTTTCTTCTGCCTGTTCCATAGTAGTATTTAACTTTAGATTCGTACATTGTAAGCTGCCTCCTTTATTATAATTCGTAAGCTACAGGCTTCTGAGCCGCATTCTTGTGGTCAGCATCCTTGTAGGTTCTGAGTCTCTTGAGCTGAGCTCTGCCGAGTGAGTTGTTGGGAAGCATACCGTTTACAGCAATAGTCATAGCTCTGTCAGCCTGATTAGCCATCATGTCCTTGTAGGAGATTTCCTTAAGACCGCCGATCCAGCCTGTGTGCCAGTAGTACTTCTTCTGCTCAAGCTTCTTGCCTGTGAGAACTGCCTTAGCGCAGTTGATAACGATTACGTGGTCGCCGCAGTCTACGTTAGGAGTGTAGGTGGGCTTATGCTTGCCTCTGAGGATGTGAGCTGCCTTAGCTGCAACACGTCCGAGAGACTGTCCCTCAGCATCGAGGATGTACCAGGTGCGTGTAACTTCCTGGGGTTTAGCCAGTGTTGTTGACATATTTATTTCCTCCGTTTTAGTAAATTTTCGTCAAGTAAAATTAATACCGAAGCTTCCGCAAAAGGGCGGAAAATCCCGATATCTTGACAGTGCAAGATATATTATACACAACAAAAAGGTGTTTGTCAAGAGTAAAATCAAGGATTTTTTAATTTATATCCCCGATTCTCTCGTTTTCTCTTGATTATTCTCATTTTCTCTCGCTGTCTCGTTTTTTATTTCATTTTTGCAAAATCGTGAATTTGGCATATAAACCGCCTGTATTACGTAGGATTGTGTGTATTTTGACTACAAACACACACGCACAAACGAAAGGACAACCACAAGGACTGTCCCCAGTTTATAGAAAAAGTCTGATAGCTCGTAATACCCAAGAGGACGCCGAGGGCGGCGTCCCCTATAAAACAATGTGAAATTGTAGGGGTGTCCGCCCTCGGACGCCCTTCATTTACGATAACATAGACTTTTTCGACAATCTGAAGGGCAGCCGCAAGAGCTGCCCCCATATAGTTAGTTTTTCTCTATGCCTTATACTGTCAGTTCAATCAGATTACCCTCAATTGAAACTATACAGCTTTCATAGTAACCGTCGCCTGTTGTTCTTGGTCCGCTAACAACAGAATATCCGTCATTCAACAACAGCTCTGTTAATCTGTCAACCTCAGCTTTGCTTCCTACGCTGAAAGCTATATGTGCATAACCCATTCTATTCAATGTTTTATCTGTGTCAGTCATCGCAGGCTTATTCATGAGTTCAAGTCTTGCACCATTATCGAATTTTAAAAAATACGAACTGAATCCCGTAGCCTCATTCTGATACTTCTTACCTGCAACGGCATTAAAGTATTTCACAAAGAAATCCCGTGCCGCCTCAAGCTTATTTACATACATCGCAACATGTTCAATAAGCATAGCCACCCTCCTGAATACTGTTTTGATATTTATTTTCACTATATCACTGATTTTTATTCTTCATCCTCAAACGAGAAAATCTCTTCAACCGTTGTACCGAAAACCTTTGCAATATCCATAGCAAGCTTAAGAGACGGATTATATTGTCCCTTTTCAAGGCGGATTATAGTCTCACGGCGGACTCCCACCTTATCCGCAAGCTCACCCTGCTTCATATCGTGCTTTGCACGGTACTCCTTTAATTTTGTAATAAGCTCAGGCATTATTCTTCCTCCGCAGTATCTGCACAGCTTTCATAGTGCAGTGCAATTCCGTTATATACGGCATAGAGCATATATATTACAGCTCCGATAAAGCCCTCATGAAGGGGAATTGTTATTGTTTCGGTAATGCCCTTCAGTACGTTCACTGCAATAAACAGTACAAATCCTGCAAAGAAAAGAAACCACAGAAACGAGGAATTAGCCTTTGCAACATTCGCCTTGTAAAGCTCATCCTCCTTGTCACGCATTGCAGATGCAATCATAAAAATCTGAAGAGTAACAGCAACAGATATAAAAAGTGCACCAAAAAATATTATATTTGCAGCCAGACTATTATTGTCCTTCATAATAAATAAATCAACAGCACCCCACACTGCCCATATAATACTGCTTACTACACTGTAAGCAACACTGATTTTGTAGTATTGTCTGTAGGATAATATTTTATTTTTCAGATTGAGCATGCTTATTCCTCCTCTTTCTCTTTTGGTGTTCTGTCAAACCACAGGAAAAGTATGCTTCTCAGGGCGATTGCACCTAAAAGAATATAGAAATACATATCAATGGCAATAGTTTTGGCAAGACTTACGGGATTGATATTTTCTATTACTATTGCCCCGACGAAAAGCAGTGCAATCAGCACGTAGAAAGTTATTTCGGTAGCCTTTGCAAGTGTTTGTTTTGTAAGCTCGTCCTTTTTCTCATACGTACCGACAAATGTGCCTACGATAAAAGCATAGCCAACGTAAACGAGAAGCTTTAAGATTCCCTTTATCGGGAAAATCTGCAAAACGATGACATAAATAACGAATACAATTGTCAGAATATGCTTGTTGCGGTAGCTTACCGTTTGTGTTTTATTTCCCATGATTAATCCTCCTCAATGTCATCATCGGATATTGTTTTTCCTTCATGTATAAGAAATAGTCCGCTTTCAAGAGCAAAATATCCCCATAAAATCAGCATTGCGATATTACTTATATTCCCTGATTCTATTGTAATACTAAAATTCAGATTCATAAAGTCATCTATGATAATTACGACAGCCCGAACCATTAACATAGCGAACACAAGAATAAATGATATAGTTACACGAGCTTTATTCAAATTTTCTCTGGCGAGTTCATCCTCTATTTCAATTTTTCGTGTGATAGCTTTAACACACCAAAAACTAATAAAAGCAATTGCGATTATACTGAATATGAGCATAAAAACAGTTACTGCTTTGTTATCTTCAAGCCCTGTCACTGACCTAATTATTTCAAAAAGATACATCATAAAACAAAGAAAGAATCCCCAGAAACGAACCTTATGATAATTATAGAGTGTAATGGGCTTGCGTTTATCTGCTTTATATCGTTCTTTATGCACCTCAGTTAATACAGCCTGTCTCTGAGCCTTAGTAACTTTTTTATCTGTATATTGTTCTTTTAATTTCCTGATTTTTTCGCTCTCCATGATTAATCCTCCAATTCTTTTGTGTGATTTATTTATCACCTTATGTGACAATTATATCACCATATTACTCCATTGTCAATACAAAAAGTGACAAATTAATCACTTTTGTAAAATGTGACAAATACCGCACATCTGTATTGTGCAGGTTTTATATATTACGGAGATAAATAATAATAAACTGTAGGGGCTGATGCCCTCATCAGCCCGATAGTTTACCGTAATGCTTGATGAACGGGTCGATGTGGGTGCCCAGCGGAAATGCCCTTGGGGTACATCGACTCCTACAAACAGCTATTATACGGCAAACCGCTAAGTCGTCCCTACGGATATGACGATAAAACAACAGTCCACTGTCCGCCTATTATGCAAACCGCTGTAAATCCCGATGTATTTTTGTGCAAAAAGATGTCGGAAACGGTATTTACTTTTACACTTTTTTGTGTTAAAATATAATGTATGACTATGAAGTATTACAGCTTTAGACTGTAAAATAGAAAGGACGCACAATATGCCTATTACAGATTTACTTAAAAGAAACGCCGAGCTTTACGGCAGTGACGTTGCACTTGTTGAGGTAAATCCCGAAATTACCGAAACAAGACGTATTACATGGAAGGAATACGAGCTTATCGAGCCGAATCCCGTAAGCCACTACAGACGTGAAATTACATGGAAGGTTTTCGACGAGAAGGCTAACCGCTTTGCAAATCTTCTCCTTGAAAGAGGCGTAAAGAAGGGCGATAAGGTTGGTATTCTCCTTATGAACTGCCTTGAATGGCTTCCCATTTACTTCGGCATACTCAAAGCAGGTGCACTTGCTGTACCGCTCAATTTCAGATATACTTCCGCAGAAATCAAGTACTGTCTCGACCTTGCAGAGGTAGACGTGCTCATGTTCGGGCCCGAATTTATCGGAAGAATCGAGGAAATAGCTGACACAATCAGCAAAAATAGACTTCTTTTCTACGTAGGCGAGGGCTGTCCCACATTTGCTGAGCATTACGACAGCCTTGCAGTTAACTGTGCAAGTGCCGCTCCCGCAATCTATCTTTCAGAAGATGACGATGCGGCAATTTACTTCTCATCAGGCACTACAGGCTTCCCTAAGGCTATTCTCCATAACCACAGAAGTCTCAGCCACTCAGCGGCAGTTGAGGCAAATCACCACGAACAGACAAGAGAGGACGTTTTCCTTTGTATTCCTCCGCTTTACCATACAGGTGCGAAAATGCACTGGTTCGGAAGCCTCTATTCAGGAAGCAAGGCAGTTATTCTCAAGGGTGTAAAGCCTAAGTTTATCCTTGAAACAGCGTCCGAAGAGCACTGTTCAATCGTTTGGCTTCTTGTTCCGTGGGCTCAGGATATTCTCGACGCTATCGACAGAGGCGAGCTTAAGCTTGAGGACTACAGCCTTTCACAGTGGAGACTTATGCACATCGGTGCTCAGCCTGTTCCACCGTCACTTATCGCACGCTGGAAGAATATCTTCCCCGACCATAAATACGATACAAACTACGGCCTCAGCGAATCTATCGGACCTGGCTGTGTACATCTTGGAATGGATAATATCCACAAGGTAGGTGCAATCGGAAAGGCAGGCTTCGGCTGGGAGGTTAAAATTGCCGATGAAAACGGCAATGCCGTAAGCAGAGGCGAGGTCGGTGAGCTTTGCGTAAAGGGACCCGGCGTTATGAAGTGCTATTACCGTGACCCGAAGGCTACCGCTGAAACTCTTAAAGACGGCTGGCTCTTTACGGGAGATATGGCTCAGGAGGACGAGGACGGCTTTATTTTCCTCGTTGACCGTAAGAAGGACGTTATCATCAGCGGCGGTGAAAACCTTTACCCCGTTCAGATTGAGGACTTCCTCAGAAGTCACCCTGCTGTAAAGGATGTTGCTGTTATCGGTCTGCCCGACAAGAGACTGGGCGAAATTGCGGCGGCTATCATCTCAATCAAGGAAGAGTGCAGCTGTACCGAAGAGGACATCAACAGCTTCTGTCAGCAGCTTCCACGTTACAAGAGACCTCACAAGGTTATCTTTGCCGACGTTCCGAGAAATCCTACAGGAAAGATTGA
This sequence comes from Ruminococcus sp., assembly GCA_015066955.1. GTDB lineage: Bacteria > Bacillota > Clostridia > Oscillospirales > Ruminococcaceae > Ruminococcus. The sequence goes on from SVNJ01000007.1 coordinate 19,168, forward strand.
AAAGCCCAAGCTCAGAGAGATTTACTGCGGTGAAAGCGTTGTTGCAAAGCAGATAAGAAACTAAAAATTATGAAAGCCTGAGAAGAATTGATTTTCTTCTCAGGCTTTTCATTATGATTCGGAAATATTTTCCTCGCCATTATTCAAATTTAATTTACGGCTGTATCTTTTTTGCAATGTACTGTATATAAACATTCTTGAACAAAATATCAGTCCGACAGGAAGCAATACCAAGAAAGCCTCTAATCCTGCAAGAGCCGAAATAACCAACAGCAGAGCACCTAATGTATTATGTAAGCCTTCCCATAAAATATAGCAGCTCTTGCTCCGCCAGCACAATAAAACAGCACCAACAAAAATCCCGCATATTATTAAAGGAAAACCAATCGTTTCCAACAATGTGATTTCGTGATATTTCAGCATACTAAGATTACCGTATCTTGCATCGAAGTCCAATGACAGCATACATACAATAAATGCTTCTATTGCAAGAAAAATACACATAACCCTACGAATGTGAATTTCATACTCCTCCATAGTCATATTACTTCACCTCCGCATTAATCGGACAGTAGCCTGCAAGCTCTATTATTTCCTGACCTTCATCTGTAAGCAGATAATCACGAAGTTCTTTATGTTTGCCCTCATATCCTTTAATTATCACCGCGTAGTAAGCAGTCGTGAAGGGATAAGAACGGTTAACAAGATTTTCGTTATCGGGAGTTATACCGTCGATTTTCAGCACCTTGATGTCCTCGTTCTTATAGAGATTATTGGTGTAGTAATAGTAAGTATATCCTATACTGCTTTCGTAGTTTTCATATTCGGCAACCTTTTCAATGAGTGCATCCATACCTGTTGAAACACAATATCCTACCGCAGGCTTCATCAGCGGTACATCCTTCATTACAAGCTGTTCCATTGCAGTCTGACTGCCTGAATTTCTTTCACGCTGATAAGGAATGATTTCAGCGTCATTGCCGCCTACATCTTTCCAGTTGGTGATTTCACCCGAATAGATTTTCTGAATCTGTTCTACGGTGAGACTGTCTATGGGGTTGCCCTTATGCGTAATGAATACAAATCCGTCCATAGCAATCGGCGTAACCTCAAGCTCCAGACCAAGCTTTTCTACGTATTCAAGCTCGTATTCCGAAGGCTCTGTTGCAAATATAATCCGCTTTTCGGGACAATTCCTGTTTTTCTTTTCTGTGTGGATCAGATTTTCATAAGCATAGTGCGTAGTGTTGTGGTCGATATAATCATTGATATTCTCGTCGGAAGCTCCGCAGAACTGACGTGCAAGCTCTGCAGTTATCGGAATTGTTGCAGTTGAACCGTCTATAAGGCTGATATCTTCCATTGTGAGAGTGATTTTGCCTGTTTCAATTTTTCTCCAGTTTTCGGGACGCGTTAAGAGTACATTAATACTGCTTGTTTTATCATGTTCTATTTTATGTCCGTTACAGTAAATTCTGATTGCATTAATAATAAACACAATAACCATCAGCACACATATTGCTGAAATTACAAGCGGTACAACGTGAAGTATTCGTCTGACCTTCATTTTCATACGTGTTTTCCCTTACACCTTCCTAACCGCACCAAGCTGTGCATAAAGCTTTTCCCTTGCCTCTACAGGGCATTTTTCCTGATCAAGAATCTTCTCTATGGTGTCCTGTGCAGTATACTCATAGCTTGAAAGAATGGCAGTCCATTGAAGGTTCATTTCATTGAAGAATGAATAAAGCACATCCTTAAGCTGAGGATTTTCCATAATTATCTTAACGGAAGTTCCTGCACCGTAGAAATAGGGCGACTTAACCTGTGCGTAAACGGTGCATTCAGCCTGTATATCTCTTGAGGAAAGACCTGCAGAAATATCGTAGAAGCCTTCTTCAAGCGTCCACTCATGAAGATTCGGGTCATAGCTTTCGAAGTCGTGACGGTTAAGTGTAAATGATACAGTCTTACGCTCATTCGGTTCAAGATAAAGCTTGGCAAATGCCTTCAGCTCACGTACAGGCTTTGTAAGTGTACTTTCTCTGTCAGACACATAAATCTGCACGACGGTTTTTCCACCTCTGCTTCCCTTGTTTACAACCTCTGCGGTTACTGTTACGCAGTTGTTGAAGTTTTCGCAGTCAGCAGTGAGCTTTTCAATAGCAAATTCAGTGTATGAAAGGCCGAAGCCAAAGGGATAAAGCGGCTCAATTCTGCGTGTATCATACCAGCGATAGCCTATAAATATACCTTCCCCATAATGCACCTGCATTCCGTCTCCCGGAAAGTTGAGGAAAGTCGGCATATCCTCAATACGCTTCGGGAATGTAAGGGGGAGTCTGCCTGAAGGGTTAACCTTTCCGCTGATAATATCCGCAAGAGCGGCAGCACCCTGCATACCCGGCAGGAAGGTACAGATAACCGCATCAAAACGGCTCTCCCACGCTCCGAGTGCAACGGGACCGCTTACATTCAGAACAAGAATTTTCTTCATTCCTCTCTTTTCTGCTTCGGGGAGAAGACTCTTCCACTCATTCACAACAGCTTCTCTGAGACCTATATCTGCACGGTCATTTCCCTCCTGACCGGGAAGCTTGTACACGTAAACAAGCGTATCACAGTCATCATAAATTTCAGTGGAAACCTTGCCGAATCTGTCTGAAAGTGCAGTGTAGAAGGACACATTTCGGTCAGTATTGATTCCTGCACTGCCCTCACCGCAGGTAAGCAGATTACCGTTATTCTCACAGTAAAGAGCGATTTTCGCCGTTTCTTCAAGGGGAAGTACGTTCCTATCATTTTTAAGAAGAATAATACCCTCTGCGGCAGCATTGTATGCAATTTTATCTGTTTCCTCAGCAGAGAAGGTTCCTCCGCCGTTATAACAGTATTTTTTAGCGAGGTCTGCGGCTCTTTCTGCAGAAAACGCAAGTCTTTCGGGTATAAGGGTACCATTATTGTAAGCCTCAGTGAGCACGTCGGGAGCTATCGGTCCGGGCATAGCAAGGTCATTTCCTGCATTAACAGCAGCGGCAGGGTGATATACTGCACCCCAGTCGGACATTACAAGTCCGTCAAAACCCCAATCCTCACGAAGCATATCGTGAAGAAGTACCCTGTTTTCGGTGCATGGAACACCGTTTATCTGATTGTAGGCACTCATTACGGTTGCAACTCCCGCATCAACACAGGCACGGAAGCCGGGATAGTAAAGCTCCTGAAGTGCACGCTCGGGAATATGCTCGTTGACATTCAGGCGGTTTGTTTCCTGATGATTAGCCGCAAAGTGCTTGACGTTTGCTGCAACGCCATACTCCTGAACGCCCTTTACAAGCTCGGGAGCAAGTCCGCATACAAGGCAGGGGTCCTCTGAATAGCCTTCAAAAAGACGACCGTTGCGAATATCACGATGCATATTTACATTCGGAGTGCCAAGAAGGACATGCACCCCGTAAGCTCTTGCCTCCATTCCGAGAGCTTTTCCCGTTTCATAAACTGTTTCTTTATCCCACGTTGCGCCGAGAAGAATTCCGGGAGGATAGCATCCCGGAGCAATCATATCGGGAAAACGTTCCTTCAGCTTATCGGTAATCCATTTATGAAGCTCTTTTGATTCCTCATCGGGAAGTTTTTCGGGTTCATAATAATGCTCAAGAACTGCTCTCAGAGGTTTTCCGCCTATTCCTCCGAGACCCTCACGACTTAACATATCGCCGAACAGCTGTTCAAAATTCATTCCGGTGCCACCGTCAAGAAATTGCAGAGAGGGTATATCCTTTTCAGGAATTGCCGCAGTACCGAAGAATGAACCGCCATTTACAAGACGAATCTGTTCCTGCGTACTGAGACCGTATTTATTATCAGGCATTTTAGGTGCTCCTTTCACAGATGTTTTCGGTTGTTTTATTTTATTATACTATACAATAAATTTATCATCAGGTCAAGCCAAAAAATGCTCATTTTGCAAAATAAAGTGCAATTTTTGAACACACGCTGCAATAAAAGGTACGGCTTCATCGGCAATGTAAATGATTACGCCGATTACACGAAGTCTTCATACAGTGTCACAATAGTTATTGAATAAATACAGTGAAAAATAAATGTAATGCAAATAATTTTTTCTTTTTCTCTTGCATATTTCTGCGGATTGTTATATACTTATAAGGAGCTATGTTAAACTATCGAAAGGATAAAAAGAAATGACTAACGAGAGAAAAATCGGATTTGATAACGAGAAATACCTGAAAATGCAGTCTGAGCATATCAGAGAGCGTATTTCTCAGTTCGGAGACAAGCTGTATCTTGAATTCGGAGGAAAACTCTTTGACGATTTCCATGCTTCAAGGGTACTTCCCGGCTTCAAGCCTGACAGTAAGCTTCAGATGCTTCTTCAGCTTAAGGACGAGGCTGAAATTGTAATCGTCATAAACTCTGAGGATATTGAGAAAAATAAGGTAAGAGGTGATCTGGGTATCACCTATGATGTTGATGTAATCCGACTTTTCAACATTTTCACAAAAATAGGTCTTTACGTAAGCAGTGTAGTTCTTACACAGTACAATGGTCAGCCCTCCGCAGACGCATTTCAGGGACGACTCGAATCGCTTGGAATAAAGGTTTACCACCACTACCACATTCACGGCTATCCCTCAAATCTCAAGCTTATCATGAGTGATGAGGGCTACGGCAAAAACGATTATATCGAAACGTCACGCCGTCTTGTGGTAATTACCGCGCCGGGACCCGGAAGCGGAAAAATGGCTACCTGTCTTTCACAGCTGTATCATGAATACAAAAGAGGAATCAGTGCAGGCTATGCAAAATTCGAGACCTTCCCTATATGGAATATTCCCCTCAGACACCCTGTTAATATTGCCTACGAGGCAGCAACCTCCGACCTTAACGATGTAAATATAATTGATCCGTTCCATCTTGAGGCTTACGGTCAGACTACGGTAAACTATAACCGTGACGTTGAAATTTTCCCTGTACTCAATGCAATGTTTGAAAAGATTATCGGTGAATCACCGTATAAGTCGCCTACAGATATGGGCGTCAATATGGCAGGCTGCTGTATAATTGACGATGAAGCTGTATGCGAGGCGGCTAAGCAGGAAGTAATCCGCCGCTATTATGTTGGACTCTGCGGTCAGCGTCAGGGTGCTGTCAAGGACGAAGAGATTTACAAGCTTGAGCTTCTCATGAAGCAGGCAGGGGTTACAACAGAGGACAGACGTGCTGTTGCCGTTGCTCTCGAAAGAGAAAAGGAAACGGGTGCACCTGCTGCGGCAATGGAGCTTCCCGACGGAACTATCCTCACAGGAAGAACCTCAAACCTTCTCGGAGCTTCATCGGCACTTCTGCTCAATGCACTTAAATATTTCGGCGGAATAGAGGACAGTGTGCTTCTCATGTCGCCTCAGGTAATCGAGCCTATTCAGAATCTCAAGGTCGAGCATCTGGGAAATATAAATCCACGACTTCATACGGACGAAACACTTCTTGCCCTTTCAATCTGTGCAGCAACAAGCGAAAAGGCAAAGCTTGCAATGGACCAGCTTTCGAAGCTCAGAGGGTGTGACGTGCACTCAACGGTTATTCTCTCACCTGTTGACGAAAGAATCTTCAAGCGTCTCGGTGTTAATGTGACCTGCGAGCCTAAGTATCAGTAATAAATTCTATATCGGGTGACCCTTGCGGTCGCCCGATGTTTTTTATAAGTTTCCATAAGCGGAGGCTTATTTTTATACGTGTTTTCCATTATTTATTTATATTCGGCATCATCTTACACAAAGGGCAAATGGCTTTCTGCGGGCTTTTTGGAAAAAACGACATTTTTTTTGAATTGCTTTACAAATACACTGTTTTGTGGTATAATTAAGTTCTGAAATTATAATTATTACGGAGGATGTAATGGCTAAGAAAGATGAACGTTACCTTAACGTAACGCTGAAAAATGAACAGGAAGATAAAGACGAGGTCGTTATCTCATTATCAGGTATTTTTAAGAAATTCAAAAAATTCTTTGCTCTTTGGTTAGTTGCCGCTATAGTTGTAGGTATCCTGACCGTGACAATTTCCGCACTCTTTACACAGGACCAGCACAAAACCCTTACCGCTCTTGTAAGCTTTACTTACGACGGTATTGAGGACGGACTTGACCCGTCAGGCAATGAATTCGACGCAAACTCCCTCAAGACTCCCGCTGTAATCGAGGCTGCTCTTACAGAGCTTAATCTTCCCCTTGAGGACCTTGAAAGCATCAGAAGCAATATCAGAATTAACGGTATTATTCCGCAGGACGCTTATGACAGAATCGTTACATACAAGAATGTTTATGAAAATGCTCAGAACGGTGCGTTAAGTGCGGCTGAGGCTATGCTTGACGTAGACTATTATCCCACACAGTATCAGGTTGTATTCAACTACGCTTCTACAGAGTATGACGCAGATGATGCAGTACAGGTTTTCAATACTGTTCTTGAATGTTACCGTGATTACTTCTTCGATACATATGGCTATAACCGTGCTCTCGGAAGTGCCGTGACAGCAATCGATTATGCTGATTATGACTATGCAGAGGCTGTTGACGTGTTCAGCTCATCACTTTCAACTCTTCAGAACTATGTAGGCAACCTTTCAAGCGAAGATACAACACGCTTCCGTTCAGCAGCTACAGGATATACATTTGCTGACCTTTCCGAAGCAATCAAGACTATCAAGAATATGGACCTTGATATTATTTCTTCCTATATCACAATCAATAATGTAACAAAGGATAAAGACGCTCTTATCAATTACTACGATTACAGAATCGAAACCCTCAAGCGTGAAAAGACTATTGCCGAGGAAAAGCTTGCTGTAATCACAGAATCAATAAACAGCTATGTTAAGGATGAAATTTTCATCTTCGGCAACGGTACTGATACAACCGATACTCAGTCTACAGTTGCTTCTGAGCAGTACGATGCTCTCTACAGACAGAGAATCGATGTTCAGTCAACTCTTTCGTCAGCTACTCAGCAGATTAACTTCTACACTCAGAGAAAAACAGAGCTTAACCGCAAGCCTGTAGGTACAGACAGTGAAAAGGAAAGAGTAGAAGGAGACCTCGCTAAGCTCAACGAAAAGATTACAGACCTTATCGACAAGGTTAATCTTACAGCTGATGAGTACTATGAGACAGTAACATTTGCAAATGCTTACAATATTCTCGTTCCTTCAAGTGCTTCCGCAACAACTACAGTAAAGAATGTTATCAAGGATTCATTGGTTATAGCTCTTATTCTTGAAGCGCTTCTCTTTGTAGCTTACATCTGTGTTGCTTTCGTTACAGCAATCATTGATGATAACAAGAAAAAGGCTGTTCCCGCAGCAGTAGCTGCAGATGATGACGACGATGAGGATGAAGATTCCGATTTAGAGGAAACAAAGAAGAACAATAAATAAATGTTACCACAAAGGACGGCAGATGCCGTCCTTTCAGTTTGTACAGAAGAAAATGTTGCAGCAGACTGAAAATGTTATTTGACAAATATCCCGACATATACTATAATAATAATCAAATATCAATTATGGAGTTTAAAAAATGGAAAATACTAAAATCAGCAATCTTTATGACCTCAGCCATACCCTTGCAAAGGAATACCTCAGCACTTTCACCTACCCCTGGGAGGCGTTGAAGGGTATCAGCGACATGATTATATCACTCGGACAAACTTTAAGTCCCGATGAATATGACAATCCTTCGGAAAACGTATGGATTCATAAAACAGCAAAGGTTTTCCCTTCGGCATATCTCGGTGCACCTTGCATTATCGGTGCAAATACGGAAGTCCGTCACTGTGCCTTTATAAGAGGAAGTGCACTTGTGGGAGAAAACTGTGTTGTGGGAAATTCCGTTGAGCTTAAGAACGTAATACTCTTTGACAATGTGCAGACCCCACACTATAATTATGTGGGTGACAGCATTCTTGGCTATAAGTCGCACATGGGTGCAGGCTCAATCACTTCAAATGTAAAGTCCGACAAGACCGATGTCGTTGTAAAGTCAGCAGACGGGATAATTGAAACGGGACTTAAAAAAATGGGTGCAATGCTTGGTGACTGCGTTGAAGTAGGCTGCAACAGCGTCCTTAATCCCGGTACGGTTATAGGAAGAAATTCCAATATTTATCCTACAAGCTGTGTAAGAGGAGTTGTGCCCGAAAACAGCATTTTCAAGACAGGCGGGGAAATTGTTGAAAAGCACTGAGTGCAGATACCCCTGAAAATGATGTCTGAAATAAAAGCAATATTATTCAATGCCGTCCTCTTTTTCGGGGCGGCATTCTTGTTTACGCTCGTATCTTCACAACTGTATAAAAAAGCAAAAATTTACAAATTGTTATTGACTTGTTAGGATATATGTGGTAGTATTATTCTTGCAAGAGTGTTTAGGCACAAGTAAATACTACCCCTTTTTATGCAGACAGAATGAATGGCGGAAGTTTCGTTTGTCAGGGCGGACAACGAAAGCATACTGTCGCAGCATAGGGCACTTATCTGGGATGTGTGATGGCGGAATACGCAGACCGGCGGAATCAATGGCATCGTTTTGGCTGTTTGCTGCTTTGGGAGTAGTAAAATTCAAAGGAGAGTTTAAGATGAAAACAATGAAGAAGGTGTTTGCAGGTGCGCTGGCAGTGTGCCTCGCAGCAACGGGTTCATCATTCATTCCGAAGGCGGAGAAAATGAATGATGTCAGTGCAGCCGAAGAGGCTGCATCAATGGAATGGGGAGCAGTAAAAATCGGCGGCGGCGGTTTTGTTTCCGGTATCGTTACGGGTAAGGAGGTTATGTATGCCCGTACAGATGTAGGCGGTGCTTATAAGTACAACTACGACAAGATGCAATGGGAACAGCTTATGGCTTTTATCAACGAGACTGATAAAGGCTACCTCAGTGTTGACGCTATGTGTGTCGACCCTAACGACGATAATACCGTTTACATGCTCTGCGGCTGTGCTTATTTCAGCAGTGAGAGAACAGCTATATTCAAGACAACTGACGGCGGTAAAACATGGGAAGAGCATGAGGTTACCGACCTTATCAAGGTTCACGGCAACGGTTACGGACGTCAGTGCGGCGAGTCTATCGCTGTTGACCCTGACAACTCCGATATTATCTACTGCGGCGGCGATACAGACGGTCTTATTATGAGTACTGACGCAGGCGAAACATGGGAGTACGTTGACAGCTTCAATGATCTCGGTCTCTTTACTAATGAGATCAAGTGGCCTACATGGACTAATACTATGGAAAAGACCACAGTTGGTTCTGAATATATGGACTGTAACGGTATCGGTACTATCGCTATCGAAAAAGGCAAGGTTTATGTCGGTGTTTCCGATAACACTATCGGTGCAAACGTTTACGTCGCAGATGTAGGCAAGGATAACTGGAAGCCGCTCAGTGCTGATCTTCCGACAACTGCTTTCCCGTCAAGAATCAATAAGGACGCTGACGGCAATCTTCTCATCAATTATATCGGCGGACTTCACTTCAATGGTACCGGCGGCGGTATCTACAGATATGATACAACAAATGGTACTGTTACTGATATTTCACCCACAGGAAACAGCTTCGGTGCTTGTGTCAGCCTTCCCGATGACGCAAATACTCTCGTTGCTACAACCTGCGCTGTATGGAGCAGCCAGCTCTGGTATGCGGACGCATGGGCAGACGATAAGGTTTGCTGGGGTGACCAGTTCTATCGTTCAACAGACGGCGGTGCTACATGGAGCAGTATTACTCCGGGAAATGAGACTACATGGGGCGGTCCTCTTCAGGCGGATTATCTTCAGGACTCAGGCTATGAATGGATAAGAAACAAGGCTATCCACTGGTGTGGTGCACTTGTTCTTGACCCACGCAATGATGACAGAATACTCATAACTTCAGGTAACGGTGTATTTGCCTGCGATAATGTATGGGATGAGCTTCCTGTATACTACTTCCACCCCGACGGTATTGAAGAGGTAGTTGCTCTTGATATGGTAAGTGTACCCGGCAGAGACGTATACTCAGTAATCGGTGACTATGACGGCTTTGTTCATAAGGACGTAAAGGAAATCCCCGCTCAGCATCAGCCTAACATGGGTTCAACAGGAGCAATTGCATACTGCCCTCAGAATCCTGATGTAATGATTCGAATTGCTGAAAAACAGAATGACGTTGCAGGCGGCTTCTATACACTCGATGGTGGTGCTACATGGATTGAAATGGCAAATTCACCCGGCGGAAAGGCTGCAATCACTCAGCTTGAGGACGGCTCATACCGTTTCTTCAAGGGCTCAAATGACAGTGGAAGTATGTCTTATTCCGATGATTTAGGTAAGACATGGAACAGCTGCAGCGGTATTGATTCAGCTTACGGCTCAAAGCCTACATTCCTTCTTGTAGAGCCTGAGGACCCAAGTATTGTTTACGCTTACGCAACATATTACAACAGCTCATGGGGCTATTCAAAGCCTGAGCCTACTCTTGATGATGCATGCTATAAGTTCTATGTAAGCACAGACTACGGCAAAACCTTTACAAAAACAGCAGACATCTGTATGTATGACCAGTGCGACAGTGCCGGAAGAATAGCTTATCTTGGTGAGGATAATCTCATTCTCGGTGCAGGTTGGTACGGTATGTACAATGTTACGGAAAAGGGTACAAAGGTTGAAAAGCTTGATGTATTCTACTGCAAGACCGTAGGCTACGGTGCTCCCGAAAAGAAAGACGGCGTGAATACTCTCTTTATGTACGGAAAGCCCACAGAAACTGACCCCGAAGGCATCTACCGTTCAACAGACGGCGGTAAGTCATGGGTATGCATCAATACCGACAAGCTTTACGGCGGTACCGGTAACGGTAACTTCATCGTAGGTGATATGAACGAATTCGGTACTATGTATATGTCAACTGTCGGATGCGGAATCGTTTACGGCAGACTTTCGTCAAATACCGATGAGCCTTCAACTCCTGAGCAGACAACAGAGGATAAGGATATCGTATGGGGCGACGCAAATACAACAGGTGAAGTTGAGGTTGCAGACGCAATAGCTGTTATGGCTTATGCTACAAATTCTGAGGAATTTCCTCTTAGCGAACAGCAGCTTCTTAACGCTGACGTTTATCAGAATGGTGACGGTGTTGCGGTAACTGATGCCGTATCAATCCAGAAATATCTCACAAAGCTTATTTCAGAGCTTCCTGAGTCTTATATGTAATATCAAGGGGACGCAGCTGCGTCCCCTTATTCCTTTGTGTCTGCACTTGACTTGTATTCATAATAGTAGTATAATAAGCTGTACCATACAAGGGGAAACAGGTGAAAAGCCTGTACGAGCCCGTCGCCGTAAGGCACATAAAGTCTGCTGACCTTATCGGAAGCCACATTCCGAGACAGTCCATTGGGAAACCGAGAAGGACGGTCTGCAAGCGTGCCGAGTCGGAATATCCGTGTATGGGCATCCTCAATTAAAAGCTGCGGAAGCCGGCTGTAAGAGGAAATAAAATTTAAGGAGAGCATGAATATGCAAGCGAAATTCAAAAGCACAGGTATAATTTCGCTGCTCCTTTGTATGATGCTTATTGTGGCTACAGCATTCAGTACAACAGGCTGCGGCGAGAAAAAAGACAGCGGGTCTCAGACCGACTCTTCAGGCTCACAAAGCTCTGAAAGCTCAGAGTCGGCAGTTACCGAAATAGGTGAAGGCAAGACAGAGTTCAGCTTCTGTGTGGTTGATAAGGACGGAAATGAGTCTCAGTTTCTGGTACGTACCGATAAGGAAATCGTCGGGGAAGCCCTTATTGAGAACAACCTGATTGAGGGTGAGGACGGGGATTACGGTCTTTACGTCAAAACCGTAAACGGAATTACTGCTGACTTTGACAAGGACAAGACCTACTGGGCATTCTATGTCAATGGTGAGTATGCGTCAAGCGGTGTGGATACAACAAAGATTGTTCCGGGTGAAACCTACATGTTCAGGGTTGAGAAGTAATGAAGCTTACCACAAGGGAGCTGACTGTATTTGCCATGCTCGGAGCACTGATGTATGCTTCGAAGGTGATTATGGAGGCTGCTCCGAATATTCATCTGCTTGGAATGTTCATAACAGCGTTTACGGTGGTGTACAGAAAAAAGGCTCTTTATCCCATATACATATTCGTTCTGCTTAACGGTATTTTCGGCGGATTTTCAGCGTGGTGGGTGCCGTATCTGTATATATGGACAGTGCTGTGGGGAGCAGTTATGCTTCTCCCGAAGAATATGCCCGAAAAAGTGAGACCGCTTGTATACATGACGGTTTGCTCGCTTCACGGCTTTCTTTATGGCACATTGTACGCTCCGGCACAGGCGATAATGTTCGGACTTGACTTCAAAGCAACACTTGCGTGGATTGCGTCAGGCTTTTACTTTGACTGCATTCACGGGGTAAGTAATTTCTTCTGCGGACTGCTTATAATGCCGATTGTTTCAGTGCTGACAAGGCTTGAAAAAAGTGCAGTGGTACGAGGCAGAAAAACATCATAAAAGCTTGCGGCAGACGGTTTTATATAATCGTCTGCCGTATTTTATGTTATCCTTGAAGAAATTCTCAAAGGAGATTGAACTTCACGAAAAAATGTGATATAATCATTAGGATGAATAAAAGGAGAGTGTTAAAATGCCTGAAAACAGCATGAAATGGGTAGGTGCATGGGGAAATGCAATATCAGTGTCCGAGCGCCGTCCCGAAAACTACGCTAAAAATCTTACACTGCGTTATCCTGTAAAAATGATGATAAACGGCAGTGCACTGCGTATAACAATTGATAATTTCTGCGGAAATGAGGCTGTAACCCTTACTTGTGCAACGGCTGCCGTATCGGCAGGGAATGACGCAATACTTTGCGATACATTGAAAAAGATTACATTCGGCGGAAGTGATAGCGTAACTGTACCGAAGGGAGAAAGAATCGTCAGCGACCCTGTTGAATTTCCTGTAAAAATGGGTGAGGATATAGCGGTAAGCCTTTATTTCAGCGACTTTACCGAAATGCGTTCGGGAGTCCTTATAACAGGACCTCTTTCAAAGGGGTATTTTGCTGTTGGCAATCAGACCGAAGAAGCTGAGCTTGAAATGAACACCTCGAAAAGAACAAGCTGGTTCTATTTCCTCAGTGACATCGAGGTTCTGACTACAGAAGAAAAACGCAGCGTTATCTGCTTCGGCGATTCAATTACTGCACAGGCATGGCCTGATTATCTTATGCAGCGTACATTGAAAATCGGTGACGGAAGCACTGCTGTGATACGCAAGGCGGCAAGCGGTACACGTATTCTTCGTCAGTATGACAATATAACTTATGATTCCTACGGCATCAAGGGCGATTTGCGTTTCCCGAGAGAGACTCTTGTTTCGGGTGCTGATACGGTTATCATTCAGCATGGTATAAATGATATAATTCACCCTGTTGGTACGGAGGTTAATAAATTCCGTCCCTGGAGCGATATGCCTACTGCACAGGAAATGATTGACGGTCTCAGATTCTACCTTGAAAAGGCGAGGGAATACGGGCTCAAAGCTTATCTTGGAACGCTTCTTCCGATAAAGGGGTGGCGTACTTATGCGGATTTCCGTGAGGAGCTTCGTTGTGAGGTCAACGAGTGGATGCGCAAAACAAATGAGGCTGACGGATGTATTGATTTTGACCGTGCAGTCTGCAACCCCGATTGTCCTGAAGCTTTTGCGGAAGGCTATGACAGCGGCGATCACCTCCACCCAAGTCAGGCGGCATATAAGCGTATGGCTGAAGAGGTTCCCGAGTTTATTCTCA
>SVNJ01000119.1 GCA_015066955.1 Ruminococcus sp.
GACCGGGATGGACGCACCTCTGGTGCACCAGTTGTCACGCCAGTGGCACAGCTGGGCAGCTAAGTGCGGAACGGATAAACGCTGAAGGCATCTAAGCGTGAAGCCGGCCTTAAGATAAGATATCCCTTCGTAAGAGTAAGACCTCTCATAGACTATGAGTTTGATAGGCCTGAAGTGTAAGCGTGGTGACACGTTCAGCTGGCAGGTACTAATCGGTCGAGGGCTTTTCCTTTTGTTTCTTCTGAAATCTCTCCGAGTTTCATTACGCTTTATTCTGTTTAAGTTCAAGCTTGCCGGTGTTTATGGCGATGAGGTCACACCCGTTCCCATTCCGAACACGGAAGTTAAGCTCATCTGCGTTGAAAATACTCGGCTGGTGACGGCCCGGGAAAATAAATCAATGCCGGCTTTTATATGCTCTCCAATTTGGAGAGCTTTTTTATTGTAATAAAATTAGCTTGTATAATTTTAAAGGTTCTGCATTTTTTGAAATGATGCAGAACCTTTAATTTTATGATTTGAATTTCTTTATCAATGCAGCAGCCAAATTTATTATTATTGTCCATACAGTAACAAAAACTGATGAAATACATAAAATAAGGTAGCTGATTTCGTGGGAATAGTCTATTTCGTTCAGTAATTGCTTGTCATAAATCATACTTAATATTATCATGCATAAACATGTTAATGCAGATGAAATAATTAGTATTTTAATACTGTTATGTTCAAGTTTGCCTTTATTTACAAAAATCTGCACAACAATTGAATTGACACCTGCTATTATCAGTGAACCTATTATAAAAGTTGTCCATATATCAAAGCTTCGTTTTGTTAGCACATTACATAATACGCCTTTATAAAAAATCACGTGCTCAATATACTGGATAAGTGAGAAAACAGCTGTATTCATTACTATGCTTATTTTTTTACGTTCGTACATTTATTTAGCACTACTGCCAATCATCACAAAGCTTGTTAATCTTTTCGGCAAGCTTACGCATATCAGCATTTGCCCTGCCGTCATTCTGCTTGATAAGCTTATAGAGCCTGTCGGATGCAGCAAGAAGGTCGTTGTAGTAGGTATTAGCCGAACCACCTGATTTTTTCTTCTTCGGAATAAGTACAGGCTCTGCATCAAGTGTAATTTCTCCCGATATAATGTCAAATTCAGCACCGCTGTATGGAGCGTAGGCATCTGCACCAAGCTCATCCTTAAGACGCTGAGTAAAGCTTTTAGCTGAATCATCATCACCGTGTACCACAAAGAATTTCTTCGGATTTTCAAATGCCTTTGCCCAGTCGATAAGCCCGTTTACATCGGCATGTCCGCTTATTCCCGGAAGCTGTGTGATTTCCGCTGCAACATTCACACTTTCGCCGAACAGCTTTACATTGCGTGCACCTTCTACAAGACTTCTTCCCAGCGTATTCACCGCCTGATATCCTACGAAAAGAACTGTACATTCAGGTCTCCAGAGATTATGCTTGAGGTGGTGCTTGATACGTCCCGCCTCACACATACCGCTTGCTGAGATAATTACTTTTGGACGGTTATCTTCATTGATCAGTTTGGATTCGTCACTTGAAACGGCACGCTTAAGTCCGTCAAAGGCAATGGGGTTGATTCCCTGATGAACAAAGGCGATAGCCTCCTCGTCATAGCAGCTTTCCTTGTTATTTACAAAAATATTTGTTGCCTCGTTTGCAAGAGGGCTGTCCATGTAAACAGGGAAGCCGTCGTGCCCTTTTACAAGTCCGTCTGCCTTAATCTGTCTGATAAAGTAGAGCATTTCCTGAGTTCTGCCCACTGCAAATGACGGTATAATTACATTTCCGCCTCTGTCAAAGGTTTTCTGCAGGATTGCCGCAAGAGAGTGAACATAGTCAAGCGGTTTATTATGGGTACGATTTCCGTAGGTGGACTCCATAATAATGTAGTCAGCATCATTGATGTACTGTGGGTCACGCAGAAGCGGCTGGTCGGAGTTTCCGATATCGCCAGAAAATGCGAGAATTCTTGTTTCGCCGTTTTCTGTAAGAGTAATTTTAATGCTTGATGAACCGAGAAGATGTCCTGCGTCACGGAAGCTTATTTTTATACCCTCGCAAACCTCGTATTCCTCATCATAGGCATGAGGAACGAAAAGGCTGATTGCACCTATAGCGTCATCCATTGTATAAAGAGGTTCGTGCGGTGCTTCGCCCTTTCTTTTGTTTTTACGGCTTCTCCATTCTGCTTCAAATTCCTGAATGTGCGCACTGTCACGAAGCATAACGCTGCAAAGATTTGCAGTAGCTGTTGTGGAGTGAATTTCACCCTTGAAGCCGCCTGCAAAAAGAAGCGGCAGCATACCCGAGTGGTCGATATGGGCATGAGTAAGAAGTACAAAGTCAATATTGCCCGGCGCTGTAGGTACCTGAATGTTTTCAAATATATCTTCGCCCTGCTGCATTCCGAAATCAACAAGGAATTTTTTTCCGCAGGCTTCAATGTAGGTGCAGCTACCCGTTACTTCGTGGGTTGCACCGATAAAGGTCATTTTCATAAGTTCCTCCGTTCCGCAGTAAATTACTGCATGGTTTTGTTTAATTATACCACACTTTGTTGTAAAAATCTATAGTTTTTGTGAAATTTTATTCAATTATCACAAAACTTCAAATCCAGATGATATATGGTGATTTACACGTTAATTCGAGGCATTTTTCTGCTTTTAGGTCTTGACAAAAAATGCAAGTAGGGATATAATATTTTTGATTGAAAATTTTTTATCTTACGGAGAATGATATGGATATTATTGTTGTTGGCTGCGGAAAGGTTGGCTCCTCGATTGCAGAGGTTCTCAGCTCGTCCGAGCATAATGTAACTATCGTTGATAAGCGTGAAACCGTTGTTAACGACATTTCAAACGACTGCGATGTAATGGGAATTACGGGAAACTGTCTCCAGACGGCCGTGCTTGATGACGCTAACGTTGACAAGTGCGATATTTTTATTGCTACCACAGATTCCGATGAGGTCAATATACTTTCCTGCCTCATTGCAAGGAAGATGAAGGCACGTCACTGCGTTGCGAGAGTCCGCAACCCCGAATTCAGGAATCAGCTTGTTTTCATGCGTGAAGAGCTTGGCATAAGTCTCATGATTAACCCTGATTTCACTGCAGCAAACGAAATTTCAAAGATTCTGAGATATCCTGCAGCAATCAAGATTGAGTCCTTTGCAAAGGGACGTGTTGACCTTGCTGAGGTGCGTATAAATGAGGGAAGCATACTTGAGGATGTAGCTCTTACCGAGCTTTCAAGCAAGCTTAAGCTGGATATACTTATATGTGCAGTACAGCGTGACGAGGAAGTAATCATCCCTAAGGGCGGATTTATCCTCAGGGCTGGCGATAAGATTCATATTACAGCTTCACACAGCGAAATGGTAAAGTTCTTCAAGGCATTCAGCGAGGACTACCGTGAAAAGCGTGTAAAGAATGCTGTTCTTATCGGCGGTGGAAGAATAGGCTATCACCTTGCAAATCAGCTCAGCGAAATCGGAATAAAGACCAAGATTATCGAGCATGACGAGCAGAGATGTCAGACACTCAGCGAAAATCTTAACCGTGTTGATATATCCTGTGCCGACGGTACAGACCATGATATTCTCGAAGAAGAGCGTGTTTTTGACGCTGATGCTGTTGTTACGCTTACAGGAATAGACGAGGAGAATATTCTTCTTTCTCTTCTTGCAAGTAAGAATGGCGTGGATAAGGTTGTTACAAAGGTAAACCGTCCGTCACTTGTACAGCTTTCAGATACATTCGGTCTTGACAGTATCATCTCTCCCGTTTCCATTACGGTAAATCAGATTCTGCAGTATATCAGAGCGAAGCAGAATTCAGAGGGAAGCGGTGTTACAACGCTTTACAGGCTTGTTAACGACCGTCTTGAAGCACTTGAATTCGTTGTAAGAACAGAAGAGGACTTTGTTGATGTACCGCTTAAAAATCTTGCGCTGAGAAAAGATGTGCTTATTGCAAGCATAATCAGAGGCAGTGAGCTTATTATACCACGAGGCGATGACTGCCTTAAAAAGAATGACAGTGTAGTAGTAGTCACAACAAGCAAGGGTCTCAATGACCTGAAATATATATTTGAGTAAGGTACAAGAGGTTCATAATGAATTACAGAATGACATTTTATATAGTCGGTCAGATTATGAAAGTAGTCGGTGCGGCTATGATTATACCTCTTATTGTCGGACTTATTTACGGTGAGGAGCATGTATTTGCTTCGTTTGGAATTCCTATGGCAATTCTTCTTGCAGGAGGTTTTTCACTTACTATTAAAAAACCGTCAGATAAATCGGTGTTTTCCCTTGAAGGCTTTGTAAGCGTAGCAGCAGCATGGATTGCAGTTTCACTTCTGGGTGCGCTTCCTTTTGTTATTTCAGGTGAAATGAATTCTTATGTTGACGCTGTTTTTGAAACAGTTTCAGGCTTCACTACAACAGGTGCAACCATACTAAGTGATGTTGAGGCACTTTCGAAGTCAGTTTTATTCTGGCGTGCGTTTACACACTGGCTGGGCGGTATGGGGATACTTGTCCTTGTGCTTGCTGTAATGTCAAGTACCAATGTGCGTACAATGCATATGATGCGTGCGGAGTGTGCAGGTCCTAAAGTAGGAAGGATAGTTTCAAAGTCGAGTTTTTCAGCAAGAATCCTTTACGGTATATATATTTCTCTTACAGTTGCGGAAATTATCATGCTTCTGCTTGGAGGAGTTTCTTTATACGATGCTGTACTTCACGCCTGTTCATCGGCAGGTACGGGAGGATTCTCTAATTATGCGAGCAGTATCGGTCATTTCGACAGTGTTTACGTTGAAATGGTAATAGCCGTGTTTATACTTCTTTTCGGTGTAAATTTCAATCTTTATTATTTCCTTATAATAAAGAAGTTTTCACAGGTTTATAAGGACGAGGAATTGAGGGTTTATTTCAGTACCGTTCTTATTGCTACCGTACTTATCACAATTAATGTGTATCAGTTTTACGGAAGCTTCGGCGAGACTATAAGACATACATTTTTCATGGTTTCTTCAACTATTACCTCAGCAGGTTTTTCGACTGCGGATACGACGCAGTGGCCTGTATTTTCGCAAACGCTTTTGTGGGTACTTATGTTCATTGGCTCCTGTGCAGGCTCAACGGGCGGCGGTATGAAGGTTTCGAGATGGATTATACTTTTCAAGAGTGCGATAAAGGAAATAAAATATATAGCGAATCCACGCTCGGTTGTAAGCGTAAAGATGAACGGCAAGCCTGTTGAACAGGATGTAGTGAGAGGTGTAACCTCATATTCAATCATTTTTGTGATGATTTTTATTGTATCGCTTCTTCTTGTTTC
>SVNJ01000008.1 GCA_015066955.1 Ruminococcus sp.
AAGTATTGCGGTAGCTTCAGCCTCTGCGGCAATTACCTTTTTCTCAGCCTCAGCTTCGGCAATAACAATAGCCTGTTCCTGTTCGGTCTGAGTCTTGATAAGGTTCTGCTCTGCAACCTGCTTTGCTTCGATAGCGTTGTTGAATTCCTCTGAGAAGTCGAAATTTACGATGTTGAACTTCTCTATGTAAATTCCGTAGGTGTTAAGCTTTGCGTCAAGTGCAGTCTTTACCTCGTCGCCTACCGCCGCACGCTCTGTAATAAGCTCCTCTGCGGTGTACTTTGCCGTTACCGACTTCATGCACTCCTGAACAATAGGTGTAACAAGAACTGTTTTGTAGTCAATACCTACATTCTTGTAGATATCTGAGCTTGCGTCACTGCTGATACGGTAGTTTACGGCAATCGTACTGCTTACGGTCTGCATATCCTTTGATACAGCCGAAGCGGGTGTCTCATAAACCTGAATCTTGTTTGACATCACTTCAACATCCTGTATAAAAGGTATCTTAAGGTGGAAGCCATCGGTAAATGAGTTTTCGGAAACCTTTCCGAGTGTAAGCACAACACCTGTGTGACCTGCGGGAATTATTGTAAATGAGGAAGCACACAGAATAAGAGCAAGCACGCCTGCCACTGTCCATTTCACCCATTTATAGCTTCTTTTAACTGTTCCGTTGGGGTTTAGTTCTTCAAATTTTGCCATGATACTATCCTTTCAGTATTTCGTTGAGTTCTGTTTCCATTTGTTTTTTGATGTAAGCGCTTCTGTATGCCATAACCATAACATACATTGCCTTTTTCAGCTTATCCTCGTCGGAGCGGACGCTTTCGGCTGAGTCTGCAAGCTCTTTTTCAATAAGGCTTCGAATATCGTCAGGTATGAATGCACCCCTATCCTCTGCGGTGAAGATTATTCTGCAAAGAATATCGTAAAGTGCCTGTTCCTCGATGATGTCATCTGAGGTATCCTCCACATCACCGTTAACGTAAGCCATAAGCTTTACTATTTCATCAAGCTTCATCACACCTCTGAGCATATTGATAAGAAGTATGCGAAGAATCTGACGGTCGTAATACTTCTTTCCTTTAGTTGAAGGAACCCAGCCTCTCTTGACCCAGTTCTGGATTGTAGAGCCTTCAAGTCCGGTAATATTTGAAAGCTGTGAAAGTGTAAGACCTCCTGTAGCCTCAAGAACCGGAGCTATAAGGGAAAAGGCGGATTCTCTTGCCTGTTCGGCAAATTTCAGGGTTGTACCCGGTACAATTCTATTCATGTCATTTGCTCCTCTCACGTGATGATATGATTATATCATAAGTTCATACGAACCGCAAATGCTGTCTTATGCCGATTTCAGCCGTTTTTGGTAATTTTTGTCAGTTTATCCTTTAAAATCTTTCGAAATCAAACTTTTTCGCACGTTTTCACACTTTTTCACATTCCAACAAGTTATGTACTCTTTTTTATCGGCACGGCATATATATGTACAGGGTGCATGGTTTTGCATTCAAGGCAAAACGGTATTGCTCCACCAATTAACTCTTGAAGAATTTTATGAAGCTTGGGGAGTAAAAGTCAAGGAAGAAACCGCAGGCATACTGACGTATGTCAAGGTTGATGACGCAGAATTTTGCTTTCCAAGCAATATAAAAAATTCAAGAGTTAGTTGGGGGAGCAATGTTACCGATTATATAGTATTGGAGTGATTGCGTGAAAACCCAGCCAAACAACCGAGCTGTCATATTGGGTCAGTTTATTATCGAAAATAAGGCAACGGTACGATGTGCCGCAAAAAAGTTCGGTATTTCCAAGAGTACAGTACATAAGGACGTGAGCGAAAGACTGCCGAAAATTAATCCGGCACTTTCGGCACAGGTAAAGGAAATCCTTGAAATAAATAAACAGGAACGCCATATCAGAGGAGGTATGGCAACAAAAATGAAGTATAGACGTATTGCGGAAACCACAGAAAAAAAAGGCAGCCCCGCATAAAACGGGGCGGAATCTATGTCAAAACGGGGGTCTGATACATATTTCCCGAAGCTATTCACGGGCATTTCCGCCACTTCGGGAAATCTCATATATCAGACCTCTGTTATTTTTATTTTATGCAGATTTCCCGATTTTGCAACAAGAAATTTCTTACAAATGAGTTTACCGCTTTTTACCTTTCAGACATTTTTGAGTTATATGCCTATTTTACGTGCTTTTCCTTGAATTATTCGGGAATGGGTATAATTTTGCTGTAATATTGTCAGAAATGTGTAATAAAATTAAACCGTCCTGTAAGTAAATTCCCTCCGGATTGTATTTTTATTGAAAACCTGCCGTTATTGTATATTTCCGATAGTGTGCTATAATGGAATTACAGTAAAGAACGGATAATATTTCCGAAGGAGGGTTTTATATGAGTACCAATTTTAAAAACAGGAAATTTGCTAAATATTCATCAGTTGCACTGACATGCACACTTCTTTCAGCTTCACTCTGCAGCTGTGCAGAAGGCGAAAAAATGAACGATTCAGCTTCCTACAGCAGTTCCTATGCTGAATACAATTCTCAGTCAAGCTACAGTGAGTATTACGAAGAGGTTGAATCAGCAGCGGAAAGCTCTGAAATATACGACGAGGAATTCAAGCCCGAGCCTGACGGTCCCTCAGCTAACGAGGAATACACCGAAATAATAGAATCAGGCTTCAAGGACCCTAACGCCGAGCCGCTTTCAACCTTTTCCGCAGATGTTGATACTGCTTCCTATGCAAACGTGAGACGTCTTATCGAAGACGGCATGGCAATTCCCGAAGGTGCAGTCAGAATCGAGGAATTCCTCAACTATTTCGACTATGACTACCCTGCACCGAAGGGGGATGAGCTTTTCAGCCGTTATATGGAAATTGCAGACTGTCCCTGGAATCCGCAGAGTAAGCTTCTCATGGTCGGAGTACAGGCAAAGGAAATCGAAACAGATGAAGCACCGCCTTCAAATCTTGTTTTTCTTATCGACTCATCGGGTTCAATGTCCGACTATAATAAGCTTCCCCTTGTGCAGTCGGCATTCTCTCTTCTTGCGGAAAATCTTACGGAATACGACCGCATTTCAATCGTTACATACGCAAATTCAAGCAGTACACTTATAAAAGGTGCAAGCGGAGAGGAAAAGGATGAAATTCTTCAGGCGCTTTACTCAATTACCGCTAACGGCAGTACAAACGGTGAGGGCGGTATCATGACTGCATACGACCTTGCTGAGCGTTACTTTATTGAGGGCGGAAACAACCGTGTTATTATAGCAACTGACGGTGACCTTAATGTGGGTGCGTCATCACAGAAAGAGCTTGTTGAGCTTATCGAGGAAAAGCGTGACAACGGCATTTACCTCTCAGTGCTCGGCTTCGGTACAGATAATATAAAGGACAGCCGTCTTGAAGCACTTGCCGATAACGGTGACGGAAACTACAGCTATATCGACTCCATTGAAGAGGCTCAGCGTGTGCTTGTCAGCGAAATGAGCGGTACACTTCACACCATTGCAAAGGACGTAAAGATTCAAGTTGAGTTCAACCCCTCGCAGGTTAAGAGCTATCGTCTCATAGGCTATGACAACAGACTTATGGACGCTCACGACTTCATTGACGATACAAAGGACGCAGGCGAAGTAGGTGCAGGTCACAGTGTTACGGCACTTTATGAGATTCAGCTTGCTGACTCTGATACAATGTATGACGGTATCGAGCTTGAATTTGCGGACGAGCATAAGAACAATTTCACACCTGTTGCAGAAAAATCCTCACGCACAGAGCTTTGCAAGCTTTCGGTAGCGTACAAGGATATTGACGGCAGTTATGCTGCGGACGAGTCAGAATACTTCAGCGATTTATTCGGTATGGAGAAATACAGTGAGAAGCCCTCTGACAATATGAAGCTTGCGGCATCGGTTGCGGAATTCGGAATGCTTCTTAAAGATTCGGAGTTTAAGGAAAACTCTTCATATATACAGGTCATCAATACAGTCTCGGAGCTTGCCATGAATAATAAGAAGGTATCCGAGCTGTATGACCTGACGAAAATTGCTTTATCTCTTTATGAGTGACATATACACATATATCATAACATACTTCCTTTCAGCAAAAAGACGGCTTATCCATGCCGTCTTTTTGTGTTGGAGATTGAAGTAATAAGAAATAGTCCACAATTATTCTTTTTCAATAACATAAAAAAGACGAGGATTTCCCGTCTTACAGCGTGTAGAAAAAGCCGTATGTTATCGTAAATGATGGGCGTCCGCTCTCGGACGCCCCTACAATTTCTGCAATTTTTACGTTGTTTTGTAGTCCCGCAGTTTGTCAACAACCACTATTTCATCAAAAAGTCAAACAGGCGGCCGCAAGGGTCTCCCCTACAGATAATGCCTATTGTAGTGACAGCCCTTGCGGCTGTCCGTAACTCCACACACAATTAATCTTTTCATTTACTGTATGATTTCTACAATTTATTATGCTTTTTTAAATCATTAACAATCGCCTGCAAATGAAGAATCTGCTCACTTGTAAGCCCGCTTACATCGAGCGTACATTTATCATTCAGTCCGAGAATATAGTCGGTACTGACTGAAAAAGTCTCCGCAATATTTATGAGCATATCTATAGACGGTTGTATATTTCCGTTTTCCCAATTACTGACACATTGCTTGGTGACATTAAGCTTACGTCCAAATTCTACTTGATTTATTCCTAACGATTTCCTTATTTCCTTAATACGTTCATCAAACACAGTATCCCTCCAAAGTCAAGTATTACAATACTATTGTAAATAAATTCTTGACATTTATGAAATACTTTGGTATACTAATATTGGACGAACGAAAGGAGGTGGGATTATGGGATTTATATATTTTTTTAGTGTAATCGTTTCATCAGTAATATGTGGTTTTGTTTCAAAGACAATTAATGAAAATAAAGGGTATTATGGTGGTTTCGCATGGGGTTTCTGGCTCAGCATACTCGGTATAATTGTTGTAGCGTGTAAGCCTGAAAACAGAAGTACCTATTACAGCAATAATTCAGATATGGATTATGCATTAAGCTCATATGCCACTGAAAAATCAAATTCAAGAATTATTAGTGAAGGCGGATGGAAATGTCATAGCTGCAATCGTGTTAATGCAAGTTATGTTACCACTTGTATATGTGGTTTGTCAAAAAAAGACAGCGAAAAGCAAAAAGAGGAAATTTCAGCAAGGCAAAATGTAAAATCAGAAGCAGATGCCTTAGCAAGATACAAGAAAATGTATGATGACGGATTAATAACTGAAGAAGAGTACTTAGCAAAGAGAAAACAAGTATTGGGCATATAAAAAAGACGGCGTTTGCCGTCTTTTTTTGAATCAATTCAATTACTGTGCAGGTGTATCATTCTTTTCGAGAATACCCTGAAGTCCCGAAGCAAGACCTGCAAGACCCTGAATTTCACTTGGAATAATAATCTTTGTAGCCTTTCCGTCAGCAGCCTTAGCAAAGGACTCAAGAGCCTTAAGCTGGATAACCTTCTCGTTGGGAGAAGCATTGTTGAGCTTAACCAGGCTGTCTGCGAGAGCCTGCTGTACAAGCTCGATAGCCTGAGCTTCACCGGTAGCCTCAAGGATTTTCTGCTCTCTTACAGCGTCAGCACGGAGAATCATAGCCTGCTTCTGAGCCTCAGCCTCAAGAATCTGAGCTTCCTTCTTAGCCTGTGCACGGAGAATCTGTGATTCCTTTTCACCCTCTGCAACTAGAATCTGTGACTTCTTGTCACCCTCTGCCTGGAGAATCTTCTCACGACGCTCACGCTCAGCCTTCATCTGCTTTTCCATAGCGTCCTGAATCTCACGAGGAGGAAGGATATTCTTAAGCTCAACACGGTTAACCTTGATACCCCAGCGGTCTGTAGCCTGGTCGAGGATAGCTGTGATTTTTGTGTTGATTACGTCTCTTGATGTGAGTGTAGCGTCAAGCTCAAGCTCACCGATGATGTTACGGAGAGTTGTTGCGGAAAGATTCTCGATAGCTGCGAGAGGTCTTTCAACGCCGTAGATATACTGTCTTGCGTTTGTAACCTGATAGAAAACAACAGTATCAATCTGCATTGTAACGTTATCCTTTGTGATAACAGGCTGCGGCTTGAAGTCTACAACCTTTTCCTTAAGTGAAACCTTGCCTGCAATACGGTAGAAGAAAGGGATAAGGAAGTGAAGACCTGTTTCCCATTCAGTGTGGAATGAACCGAGACGCTCAATTACGAAAACGTGCGCCTGTGGAACAATTTTAAAGCATCTCACGAAAACTATGAGAAGAATGATGGCAACTGCCGCAATAACGTATTCCATAAAAAATACCTCCTGAATAATTTAAATGTCTGTGATAAGGCGTCAGCCTATTGATGAAACTTTTTCTGTTTTTGGTGTGACGATGAGCTTTGCACCGTCGATTTCTTTAACAACAACAATGCTTCCCTCAGGAATAACAAGCCTTGCGTCGGCGGAAACTGCGCTCCAGTCAACCCCATTCATTGAAACACGCCCCGTGCCGAGCTCTGCGTTTATTTCCTCGATAACTCTTGCATTTTTACCGATGTCAAGCTCTGAATTCGTCGAAATCTTTTCACTGTTGACCTTTTTCCTGAGAGGAAGAGTACATACAAGTGAAATTGCAGAAATCACAATGAATATCGCAAGCTGTGCACCGAAGGGTATTCCGAAGAAATACGCACACAGGAATGTGACGAGCGAGCCGAGTGCAAGCCATATCGATACAAGCGGAGCTGTAATAAGCTCAAGCACAACGAATATGACGAAGGCGGCTGCCCATACAATTGTCATGATGTCCAAAGAAAGTCCCCCTTTCATAAATTTTGGTAGAAGTAAATCCCTACGAAAATATTGTACCACAAAATAATACGGATTTCAAGTAGTTTTTATTACATTAATTTATAAATTTATATTTTTCCAAAACTATGTAGGGGTCGATGCCTACATCGACCCGCTCCCGAAGTATTACGGTAAACCATCGGGCGGATGTAGGCATCCGCCCCTACAGAACAAAACATATAATTTGATATTTAAAATTGATTTACGTGCGAATTTGCGTTATTTGCTTGACATTGAGCCGTTACTGCTGTATAATATTAATGTATATTTGGAAAGGGGGGTTGAGTGAATGATAAAACCTCTTGCTAAAGCTGCGATGTGCTGCTGCGTGCTCTCACTGTGTGCCTGCACTGCCGACAAAGCTTTATCTGTCACTCAGCCTGATGAAAAGCTTGACGGATGCACACTCAGGTTTTCCTGGTGGGGCGGAGATGACCGCCACGAGGCTACACTTGAGGCCATTGAGCTATGGAATCAGATTCACCCTGAAATTGTTATCTCTCCCGAGTACGGCGGTTGGGACGGATGGACCGAAAAAGTCAGCACTCAGCTCAGCGGAGACAATGCACCCGATGTTATGCAGATAAACTATGACTGGCTGGTGAATTATTCTCCCGACGGCAAAGGCTTCTATGACCTCTATCAGCTTCAGAGTCAGCTTGATTTGTCTGGCTTTGACGAGGAAACACTCTCCTTCGGTGTTGTAAATGAGCGTCTGAATGCAGTTACCGTTTCAATGAGCGGACGTGGTCTGTTCTATAATTCGGAGGTTTACAATACTGTCGGTGCGGAATATCCCGAAACATGGGATGAGCTCATTGCTCTCGGAAGCACCTTCGGCGAAAAAGACCTTTACCCTATCGACCTTGACAATCAGTCAGGTGCAACCGCATGGTACATATCTGTGGTCTATACTCAGCAGCTCACAGGCAGGGAGTTTATCACAATGGACGGAAAGCTGGGATTCTCGGCTGAGGATATTAAAACTGCACTTGATTTCTACAAAACCCTTGAGGATAACCATGTAATCCGCACCGTTCAGACACGTACCGATGAGGACGGAAACTGTGCTCTTTATCAGTCTCCCGAATTTATCAGCGGCAAAATTGCAGGCGTGTGTGAATGGGGAAGTGCTATCGGAAAATATGAAAGTGTGCTTAGCGACGGTGTGCTTGAATGCGGTCCGTATATTTCGGACGGCAGCGGTAATTTAAGCGGCTGGATGATTAAGCCCTCTCTGATGTATGCTGTAAGCGATACATGCCAATATCCCGATGAAGCCGCCGCATTTCTCGATTTTCTGCTTAACAATGAGCAGTGTGCCGAAATTCTGGGAACTACACGAGGAATTCCCGCTTCGGAGCATGCGGTGAAGGCACTGGAAAATTCAGGTTTGCTCGAAGGTCCTGCAAGTGACAGTACCGAAACGCTCGTATCAATGGATACGGTGACAATCAGCCCGTATATGGAGCTTTCACGTATGAAGGAATTCTATAACACGGCTATCGAAAAGGTATCATACAGCACTGTGAGCACCGCAGATGCGGCTCAGGAAATGTATAACTCCATTACCCAATACCTGGAGACTCTCAAGAAATGATAAGACAAACTCCCAAAGGCTACCAAAACCCCGTAGGCACCGGAAAATATACCGGTCTGCTTCTGATTTCCCCGTTTATTATCGGTTTTTTTGTGTTCACGCTTTATCCGTACATATCGTCCTTTATCTACGGACTTACGGACTACAGCACCTTTAAACCGCCTGAATTTACGGGATTTGACAACTACAGGACAATGCTTGAAAGCAGTGACTTCCGAAACGCATGTATGGTTACACTGAAATATATGGCCGTACTCGTTCCGCTGAAGCTCGTTGTTTCGCTTCTTACAGCAATGCTTCTGAATCTCGAAATCAAAGGAATCGGCGTATTCAGGACGATATTCTATATCCCCTCGATACTCGGTGCAAATCTGTCAATCGTAATAATGTGGCAGTACCTCTTTACTGCCGACGGACTTGTAAATCAGCTTCTGGGAATGGTCGGCTGCGACCCCGTAAGCTGGTACGGACAACCGGGAAATTCTATGGCAATCATCGTATTGCTCAGACTTTGGGAATTCGGTTCGACTATGATAATCTTTCTCAACGCTCTGCGTGAGATACCGAAGGATTACTACGATGCCGCAAAAGCAGACGGCTGCGGAAAGTTCAGTGCTTTCTTTAAGATTACGCTTCCGCTGCTGAAAAATACTATATTCGTCAATCTTGTCTTACAGATCATTTCAGCTGTTCAAGAGTTCAATGCCCCGTATATGCTTACGGACGGCGGACCGATGAAGAGCACCTACACTCTTGGTATGCTTATTTACGACGAGATGTTCGGCTACGGCAATATCGGCTATGCCAACGCTCTGTCATGGGTAATGTTTACGGCTCTTGCCGTTATTATTGCTGTAATGTACGCAGTCAGCAGAAGGCTGAGGGAGGACTCATGAAAAAGAAGTTTCCCGTTTATCTGCTGATGTGCCTTATCTCCGTTGTTATGCTTTATCCCCTTCTCTGGCTCGTGGGAGCCTCATTCAAATCAAACGAAGAAATTTTCAGCTCGGTATGGTTCATGCCCGAAAGCTTCAGTGCAGAGCCTTATATCAACGGCTGGAAAACCGTAACGCCCTACACTATGGGACACTACTTCATCAATACCTTCAGAATTATTATCCCGAAAACGGTATTTGCCGTAATATCTTCGGTGCTTGTGGCTTATGGCTTTGCAAGGTTTGATTTTCCGCTGAAAAAATTCTTCTTTACGCTTCTTATGGGAAGCATGCTGATGCCTCAGATTGTCACTGTTATGCCAACCTATCTGATGTGGAGCGGACTCGGAAAGAATCTGCTTAATACATATCTCCCCCTTACTCTTCCTTCACTTTTCGCCTGCGAGGGTATGTTCGTTTTCATGCTGATTCAGTTCTTCAAGGGTATACCGAAAGAATTCGATGAGGCTGCAAAGCTGGACGGCTGCGGTACGCTGCGGACACTTTTCTCCGTACTTGTGCCCTGTATAAAGCCTGCTGTTGTTTCAATAGCTGTGTTTACCTTCCTGTGGACTATGAACGATTTTCTCAATCCGCTTATTCTCGTGCAGCAGGTCAGGGATTATCCCCTTTCGCTCGCACTGAGACTGTCGGTTGACAGTACGGGACAGGGATATGAGCAGAATAAAATTATTGCTATGTCGGTTATCGGTCTGATACCGTCAATTGCAGTCTTTGCCGCTGCCCAGAAAAAATTTGTAAATGGTATTACAGCCGGAGGTCTCTCAGGATGATAAATGTACAGCAAATCGATAATATTGCCGAAGCTTATCTGCAGAAGCTTATTCTGCCTTCAAAGCCGCATTCGCCCCTTTGGAACAGAGAAAACGTATTTTTCGCTAAAAAGCCGAAATGGAATTACATTGACAGCTGCATAATAAAGGCACTTACCGACCTTTATACCTTAAGCGGAAAACGTGAGCTTCTTGATTATGCGGAAAGCTTTACCGGATATTACGTAAACGAATACGGTGAAATACCGTCAATGAACCCCCTCGACTACAATCTCGACAACATAAACGGCGGTAGAAATCTTATCGCTTTAAACAATATAACAGGCAGGGAAATGTACCGCCTTGCCTACGAAAAGCTTTACAATGAGCAGCTTTCACGACAGCCGAGACTTCGCTGCGGAAGCTTCTACCATAAGGCTATTTATCCGCATCAGGTATGGATTGACGGAGCATATATGGCTCTGCCGTTTCTGGCGGAATACGGTGCACTGAAAAAGCGTCCCGAACTTATAGCCGATGTTATATCTCAGCTTGAATGTATCAGAAATATCATACGTGACCCTGCAACAGGACTTTACTATCACGGCTATGATGAATCAAAAATGACCCTGTGGTCTGACGACATCACGGGTCTTTCAAAGAATTTCTGGCTTCGTTCAATGGGCTGGCTTGCCGCAGGTCTTGCGGATATGAGTGAAATTGCCGCAAAGAATCATGAGGGTGCACTTTTTGAACTGAGCAGTGATATGCTCAGCGGACTCCTTGACGCTCTTTCGGAATATATCACCGATGAGGGAATGCTTTATCAGCTGCCCGACAAGCCTGAGCTTGAAGGAAACTACCCCGAAACAAGCGGTACACTTCTGACTGCCTACGCTATGATTAAGGCTTACCGTCTGGGCTTCGGCAGTGAACGGAATAAAAACGACGGACTCAGGCTTCTTTCAGCCGTTACGGACAATTTCATCAGCTATAATATCGACGGACTGCCTGTGCTTCATAATATATGCCTTGTGGCAGGATTAGGCGGTGCTCAGAACAGAAACGGTTCTGCCGAATACTATTTCAGTGAACCGATAGTTGAAAACGATGCAAAGGGTATCGCACCCTTCCTTATGGCTTACACAGAACTGAAACGGGTTTTTCACGATGACCTTTGCGTCAGTGAGAAACTGATGACAGAGGTTGTGTGCAGATAATATTAAAGCTCCCGAAAGTCGGGAGCTTTTGTTTTTATTCTACCTCAATCACAGTAAACTCAGGTCTGTTGAAAATTCTTGGTATTATTATCATTCTCAGAGGTCTTGCAAGTCCTCTGCTGATAATATGCACTGCGCTGCCATAATCATATATACCATTGGTGTAAGGCGGAAACAGTCCCTGATCAGGTGCAAGGACGCCCTGTTCAAGCACAACTGGTATTCTCCATTGTCCGCCGTGTGCATGTCCCGAAAGAATCAGGTCAAAGGGTGCATTTTCAACTGCCGAATCAGGGTTCCCTCCGCTTTCATACACTTCATTACCGTCAAGTCCGAGACAAGCGTCAATCTGTTCAGGCTGATGTGCAAGGAGTATATTATAGTATTCCTCATCAGTCTGTGCAATGCATTCATCAAGCTGTGTTGCCTTGCTTCCGTATGCAATCGAATCGAGTATGCCATAAACCGCAACCTTGTTTCCGCCGAGAGTGAATTTTGCGCATTCTCCCTCAAGTACACGTATTCCCAGCGCACGAACATCTGCCTTAAACTGCGCAAGGTCATCACGCCACTGCTCATGATTTCCCGGAGTATAGCAGCAGGGATAATTTTCTGCCGCCATTTCCATGATTTTAAGTGCATTTTCCGTACCGCCATACTCATCAATAACATCTCCGCCGAAAAGCACAAGGTCTGGGGAGACATTTTCAATTTCCTCCCACAGTCCCGACTGGTCACTGCCTCCATAGAAGCAGTTGTGCAGGTCAGAGATAAATACTATTGTAAGTCCGCCGTCAATTTTGTCCGAAGACAGGCTGTATTTTTCCGTTTTCATCGTGAATCCCAAAGCAATAAGAATCAGCACAACTATAATCATACAAGCGATAACTATACGTCTG
Source organism: Ruminococcus sp. (assembly GCA_015066955.1). GTDB lineage: Bacteria > Bacillota > Clostridia > Oscillospirales > Ruminococcaceae > Ruminococcus. The sequence goes on from SVNJ01000008.1 coordinate 12,329, forward strand.
ATTCTTTTCGTTTTCGCAGACACGATTTTCTTGTCCGCTTTATTCATTTATTCGCCTCTTTCGCAGCTTATGTCAAGCATTTCGTCCACATTTTCATACTGAAACACATACCAGACTTATCACTGATTCCGGATTACCCCAAGTACTGCATAATCTCCTCAACAGCCGCCTCAGCATCATGTCTGCCGAGAAGATACATCTCATTTATAACATCGGGATCACTTTCGGTACGTGAAATATTGATATGCCTTGACGGCATAAGCGAAATAATCTCACCGCTTTCCGCAAGACCTTCCACCAGCGCCTTCTGAGCGTTGTAAACCTCATGACGTCTCCTCATTGCCTTTGCAAGCTCAGGGTATTTTCTGTACATAACGTCCGCAAGAATATTTCCCTCAGGAGATTTCACGTAGTCCTTGACCCTTGTGCCGACTACCACAATTCTGTCGTAGCCAAGCTTCTGTGCCGCACGCAGAGGAATACTATCGGTGATTCCTCCGTCAAGAAGCTTTCTGCCGTCTGCCTCGACAATTCTGGACACCATAGGCATTGAAGCAGAGGCAAGAAGATAATCCATGTGTTTTTTCATATCGGTGCACTTCACGTATACGGGAGTGCCCTTTTCTATATCGGTGCATACGCAGTAGTATTCGGTTTTTGAAGCCTTGAAGGCTTCGTAGTCAAAAGGGTCGAGGCTGTCTGGAATATCGTGGTAGCAGAATTGCTCGCCTACAAGACTTCCCGTTGTAATAAGCGAGTGAAAGCTCATAAACCGCTTGTCACGGCAGTATTTCTTGAAGTAGCGGACAGGACGTCCATGCTGTTTTGCGATATAGTTTATTCCGTGAATTGCACCTGCGGAAACTCCGATAACACCGTCAAATTCTATTCCGTATTCAAGAAATATATCAAGTACGCCTGCGGTGTAAATTCCTCTCATTCCGCCGCCTTCAAGCACGAGACATGTTTTCATATTATATCAGCTCCTGTTATTTTGTATTTGTGTATCAAAAAGTATTGTTATAACGTATATATTATACCATTATTTTATGTTTTTTTCAATAGGAATAAATTCAGGGAATACGCTGAAAAGATTGTGAAAATTTTACCAATCATCATTGAACAAAGTTGATTTTTGTAGTGCAAATTTATGATAAACACTTGAAATTACCACCGATATATGTTATAATTTAAAAGTATGCAGTATTAATACACAGAAAGGAGCTCTCTATGGGCAGAGCTTTTTTTATTGCTTCATCGGCATTCCTTTTGCTTCTCACAGGCTGCCGCAATGCGGATACCTCATCTGCCTTTGAATCAGAGCGGACGATGTTTGTTATGGACACCGCCGTTACAATTAAGGGAAGCAAAAATGACACGGAAAAAGCGGCTGATGTTCTCAAAAGGCTTGACGGACTTTTCGACAGATACAACGATACAAGTGATATTTCCGCCATAAACAGCCGAAAAGGCACACCCCTTTCCGATGAAACGGCTGACCTTATAAGGCAGTCCGCTGAATTGTCGGAAAAATACGGCAACGAGGTAAGCATATTCGCAGGCGATATTACCGACTGCTGGAATATTGGCTCCGAAAATCCTAAAGTACCCTCGCATACTGAAATAGACTCAGCTCTTGAAAGTATTGCAAATGCGGACTTTTCACTCGATACAATGAGCTTTTCCGACGAAAACGGCAGTATTGACGTGGGAAGTGTAGCGAAGGGCTACGCTCTTGACAGGATAAAATCAGAGCTTGACGGTGATTCCTGCTGTATCGTTTCAATGACCTCGTCTGTGCTTATGAGCGGAAGCAAACCCGACGGCGAAAAATTCACCGCTGCTGTGCGTGACCCCGAAAACGGCAGTAAAATAATCGGCACAATCAGGACGGACGAATGCTTCCTTTCGACTTCCGGCGGCTATGAGCGTTATTTTGAAGCAGACGGCAAAAGGTATTCCCACATTTTCGACCTCGAAACGGGAAAGCCTTCCGATACCGACCTTACATCGGTAACGGTGATCTGTCAGATCGGTATCGAGTCGGACTTTTTGTCTACGCTTATTTACGCAGGCGGCACGGAAAATCTCGGCGAGCACCTTAAAAACGACGATATAGCGGTGCTTGCGGTGACTGATAAGCATGAAATATACCATAGCGACGGCATGGATTTCGTTCCTGAAAAGGACAGCGGATATGCCGTAAAGGAATGGATAGATGAATAGAAAATTCCACTTTATAAGCCGCTGTGAGGCAATAATCATAGGCGGTGCGGCAATCCTTGCACTGCTTGGAATTATATTTCCGAAGCTTTTCCAAAAGGGTGAGGCTTATGCTGTTATTGAATGCGGCGGAGTGCACTGTGAAATCCCCCTTGACAAGGACTGTACACGTACAATTGAAGGTGTAAACGGGATTTTCGAGGTAAAGGACGGCAAAATCCGCATCACACAGGCAGAATGTCCCGATAAAATCTGCGAGAAAACAGGCTTTATCGGCACTGTCGGACAGAGTATAATATGTGTGCCCGAAAAAATCACCGTTACCGTAAAAAGCGGCGGCGGTGAGTCGGCAGATATAACGGTAGGATAGGTGCAGGCTATGAGTAAATCACGATATATTGCGAAATTCGGTATACTGCTTGCACTTGCATGCACACTTCAGTTTCTTGAAGGCATGATTCCCCTGCCCCTGCCGCTGGGTGTTAAAGCCGGCTTTTCAAGTATGGTAATTATGTACCTGCTCCTGTATATGGGCTTTGCCGACGCAATGACGGCGGCTGTCCTCAAAAGCGGCTTTGTGTTTATCACAAGAGGTCCTTCCGCATTCTGCATGTCGGTCTGCGGCGGCATACTATCGGTGCTTGCAATGGCGCTTATCGTAAAACTTTCACGCCGAAGCGAAAAGGGTATGGGACTTATCCCCCTTTCAGTTACAGGAGGCATATTCCACAATCTCGGACAGCTTGCGGCGGCGGCAGTCATATCAGGAAGCCTCTGGACGGCTTCATATATACCCGTACTTGTAATTGCAGGCATAATCTCAGGCATTGTCACGGGTACTATTCTTGGACTTATTCTCCCTAAAACAGAAAAATCAGCTCATGAAAGGAGCGTTTGATAAATGAAAAAACTCAGAGGACTAAAGCTCAACCACTGCAAAAACACGGAAAACTTTGCAACCATTGATTTCCCCCTGCCGAAAACAGTACGTATTCCTATGGCAATGACTATGGGTGCACCGTGTCAGCCTGTTGTAAAGGCAGGCGATGAGGTTAAGGTGGGACAGAAAATCGGCGACTGCGACGCACCCTTCAGTGCACCCGTGCATTCGGGTGTATCGGGAAAGGTTACCGCAATCAGCGACTACCTTACCGCAAACGGCTCAGTCTGCAAGGCTGTCGAAATCGAAACGGACGGACTTCAGACGGTCTCGGAGGAGGTTAAACCGCCTGCTGTCACTGACAAGGAAAGCTTTATAAAGGCTGTACGTGAAAGCGGAGTATGCGGTCTTGGCGGTGCAGGTTTCCCTACTCACATCAAGCTCAGTCCGAAAACTCCCATTGATACTCTTATTATAAACGGCGCGGAGTGTGAACCCTACATAACTGCGGACTACCGTGAAATGCTTGAAAATCCTGAGGACGTAATAGGCGGAATTAACCTTATGAAGTCACAGCTGGGAATAAAGTATGCAAAGCTTGCCATTGAGGAAAACAAGCCCGAAGCTATAAAAAATTTCACTGAAATGGCTGAAAGTGACGACACCATTGATATTGTAACACTTCCTTCAAGCTATCCTCAGGGTGCGGAAAAGGTCATAATCTACAATTCAACCGGCAGAATTGTCATGGAGGGCCAGCTACCCTCTGACGTCGGAGTAATAGTGCTGAATATTTCAACTGTGGCGTTCATCTACAGGTACATGCAGACGGGTATGCCTCTTGTGACGAGACGACTTACCGTTGACGGAAATGCCGTAGGAGAGCCGAAAAACCTCAATGTAATCATAGGCACACCATTCCGTGAGCTTCTTGAATTCTGCAAAACTGACATGGATTCAGTGAAAAAGCTTATCGGCGGAGGCCCTATGATGGGTATGTCGCTGTATTCGGCGGATATGTCTGTTGTAAAGACTTCAAACGCACTTATTGCAGTTAAAAGCTATGATGAGCGGAAAACCTCTGCTTGTATACGATGCGGACGATGCGTGAGAGTCTGTCCGCTCGGACTAATGCCTGCGGATATTGACAGGGCATATAAAATCCGTAATATCGATGAGCTTCGTGAGCTTAAGGTTATGCTTTGCATGAACTGCGGAAGCTGTACCTACGTATGTCCCGCAAACAGAAAGCTTGCGGAAACAAATCAGCTTGCAAAGACGCTTATTCCAAGAAAGTAAGGAGGACGGAAAATGACAAAATTAAAGGTTTCACCGTCACCTCATGACGAAAATTATACAAAAACCTCCCACATCATGCTGAATGTGGTGCTTGCGCTTATGCCTGCACTCGCAGTTTCATGCTATGTATTCGGACTGAGGGCACTCTTCCTCACGGCTGTATGCGTGGCAGGCTGTGTAGGCTTTGAGTATCTTTGCCGACGTATCATGAAAAGAGATAATACAGTCGGAGACATTTCAGCAGTTGTTACGGGTGTGATACTTGCAATGAATCTTCCTGTAACGCTTCCTTGGTGGATTGCGCTTATCGGTTCATTTGTTGCAATTGTAATCGTAAAACAGCTTTTCGGCGGACTCGGACAGAATTTCGCAAACCCTGCTATTACCGCAAGAATCGTGCTTATGGTTTCTTTCCCTGCACAGATGTCACACTGGGCTGAGCCATTTTACTATCAGGCAAACGGCGGACTCAGCACAAGTGATGTGGTAACTGCGGCAACTCCCCTTGTAACGGGTGACGCTTCCTATAAGGACTTATTCTTAGGACACGTAGGCGGCTGTCTCGGCGAAACGTGTGCACTTGCACTTCTTATCGGCGGACTTTACCTTGCCGCAAGACGTATAATCTCGCTTGCCGCTCCCCTTTCCTTTATCGGAAGCCTTGCACTTCTCTCGGCGGTTTCAGGCGGCAACCCCTTGTATGAGATACTTGCAGGCGGTGTATTTCTCGGTGCATTCTTTATGGCTACGGACTACGCTACAACCCCCATTACAACAAAGGGAAGAATTGTTTTCGGACTCGGCTGCGGTATCATTACCTTTATCATAAGAACATTCGGTTCATATCCTGAGGGAGTTTCCTTCTCGATACTTCTTATGAATATTCTTACACCGTATATCGAGCAGCTTACAAGAAGCAAGGTATTCGGAGCAAAGGAGGCTGTAAAGAATGAAGGATAAAATAAAGCCTACCCTTGTGCTTACTATAATTTGTGTTGCGGCGGCACTTCTTCTTGTGCTTGCCTATGAGGCTACAAAGGAAAGTATCGCTGAGCAGAAGGTGAAAAAATTCAGTGAAAGCGTCGAGCTTCTTTTCGGCAAGTGTGAGTATACGCTTCTTGACGAGAATTTCGGAGCAGAGGGCGTTGAAGCAATTGCCGTAACAGAGGACGATAAGGTTGCATTTCAGCTTTGCGTTGACGGCTACTCAAAGGACGGTATAAACGTGCTTATCGGCATCGACGAAAACGGTGCGGTATCGGGAATAGAGTTTGTATCTCTCGGAGAAACTCCCGGTCTCGGTACAAAGGTGCGTGATGAGGACAGCTTCCGTCAGCAGTTTATGGGTGCGACGGATACAGATTACCCATTTGATACGGTAAGCGGTGCTACATATTCCTCAAAGGGTATGAAAAAGGCTGTAGATACTGCAATTTCGGTATACAATGAGAACAAGGAGGCGATACTCAATGGCTGAAAATAAAAAAAGCCTCGTCGGAGAGATTGCAAAGGGCATAATCAAGGAAAACCCTACCCTTGTAATGCTTCTCGGAATGTGCCCGACTCTTGCCGTAACTACTCAGGCAATGAACGGTATCGGCATGGGACTTGCAACTACCTTCGTGCTTCTCGGCTCAAATATAGTTGTCTCGCTTCTGAGAAATATAATCCCCGACAAGGTGAGAATCCCTTCATTTATCGTTATTATAGCAAGCTTTGTAACGCTTATAGGCTTCCTGCTTGAGGGCTTTGTGCCGTCTCTTTACGACAGTCTCGGCATTTATCTTACTCTCATTACGGTAAACTGCATTATCTTCGGACGTGCAGAAATGTTCGCAAGCAAAAACAGTGTGGTTGCCTCTGCCTGTGACGCTATCGGCATGGGTCTGGGCTTTACGCTTGCACTTTTCATAATGGGTTCAATACGTGAAATAATCGGTGCCGGACAGTGGTTTGGCATGGATATTCCCGTACTGAGCGAAAATCCCATGCTTATATTCATTATGCCTGCGGGAGGCTTCTTCTCGCTTGGTATAATTATTGCGGCAGTCAACAAGCTCGCTTCAAGAAAACCGCCCCGTGAGCTTTCATGCGGCGGAAACTGTGAAAACTGCAGTCAGTGCGGAGGAAAGGACGGTGAAAGCAAATGAAATCCATGATGATTATTCTTCTTTCGGCTATGCTTACAGACAATTTCGTGCTTTCGAAATTCATGGGTATCTGTCCGTTTCTCGGTGTATCTAAAAAGCTTGACAGTGCAACAGGTATGGGTATTGCGGTAACCTTTGTAATGATTTGTGCCACAATTGTTACATATCCCATTCATCACGGTATACTTGTGCCTAACGACCTTGCTTATCTTGACACGGTGGTATTCATCCTTGTAATCGCACTTTTCGTTCAGCTTGTTGAGACTATGCTGAAAAAGTGCATACCTGCACTTTACAAGTCGCTGGGTGTGTACCTTCCCCTTATCACAACAAACTGTGCAGTGCTTGGTGTAACGGTACTCAACATCGACAATGAATACACCTTTTTACAGTCAATCGTAAACGCACTTGGCGGTGGACTCGGCTTTATGCTTTCACTTGTGATATTCTCGGGAGTACGCAAAAAAATGGAGTATGCAGACATTCCCGAAACCTTCAGGGGTGTTCCTGCAACTCTCGTTGCCGCTTCAATCGTTTCCGTAAGCTTTATGGGCTTTTCGGGACTGTTCAGCTAAGGGGGTACGTGTATGACTTATATAATTCCTGCCCTTATACTGGGTGCGTGCGGACTTCTTGCCGGTGTGCTTCTTACGGTTGCGGCAAAGGTTTTCCACGTTGAGGTTGATGAGCGTATAGAAAAAATCAGCGAGGCACTGCCTCAGGCAAACTGCGGTGCGTGCGGCTATGCAGGCTGCGGAGACTATGCGGCGGCTATTGTGAACAGCGGTGCGGAGACTAATCTCTGCAAGCCGGGCGGAAGTGCTGCAGCCGGTGCAATTGCGGAAATTCTCGGCACATCGGCGGCAGAGGTTATTCCTACTGCGGCAGTAGTTCACTGCAACGGAAACTGCAATGCTACCGAAACCGCCTTTGAGTTTGACGGAGTGCAGTCCTGTAAGGCAGTCAAGAGATTCTACGGCGGAAACGGCAAATGTAAGTACGGCTGTATCGGTCTCGGCGACTGTGCAGAGGTCTGCGACAATGACGCTGTTGTCATAAAGGACGGTATTGCGTCGATTATTGCGGCAAAATGCGGTTCATGCGGAAAATGCGTCAAAGCGTGTCCTAACAGTCTTATTTCGATTCGTCCCCTTGCAAAAACCATATCGGTGCTCTGTTCATCGGGCGATAATGGCAAGGCTACTAAGCTTAGCTGTAAAAACGGCTGTATCGGCTGTAAAATCTGCGAAAAGAAGTGCCCTGTCGGTGCAATTAAAGTGGAGAATTTCCACGCTTCTATCAATTATGACCTGTGTACTTCATGCGGTGAATGCATGCAGGCTTGCCCTGTCAAGGCGATACATAAGGTTTGATTTTCTAATCCACTTATAAAAAGGCATCATTGCACATAGACTGTGCAATGATGCCTTTAACATTCATTATCCAAAACATATTATTCGCTGTTTTCTGCCAAATAACCTTTAAGCTTTTCCACGATTGATTTCAGGTCTTCATATTCTTCGTCATTGAGTACATTAAACTTATATCCATTATCTACTTTCTTTATCGTATCTATTAGTCCTTCAATATAAGCAGGTGGAATTGTTCCGATTTTCTCAATTACTGAATTTTGAAAAAGAATTTCTGATATGATATCACTTTCTTCATCGTAATTATACTCAACACTATCATAATAAAGTCTTGCTATCAGTTGTGCAGTTATTTTCCCCTCTTTTTTTTCTCTGTAGTCAAGAGTCTTTTTGTAAATCGCTTTTGACTCATAATATTCATTTTTTCCTATATCCATTTTAATTCTCCTTATCTAATAGCATTTTGTTCTGCTAAATAATCTTTAAGCTTTTCTACGATTAATTTCAGGTCTGCATATTCTTCGTCATTGAGGACTGTGAAATCGAAACCGTTATCAAATTGAGTAATAGCTCTGGTTAATGCGGATAAATATGATGTATACCCTGTCTTTTCTATTAATTCTTTTTGGAAAAGCAGCTCTGATATGATATCGCTATATTCATCATTATTATTTTCAACATCATCACAATGAAGCCTTGCGATTACGGCTTCAGATAATTCACCCTCAATTTTTTCACGATACTCTAATCTTTGACAAAAATATTTTTTTGCGTCAAAATATTCATTCTTTTCTATATCCATTTTTATCCTCCTTTTAATTATTGGTTAATCAAAAGCCGCTTTATACAACAAATCAGGCTGAGCTTAGTTTGCATCAAAGACTTTAAACATTTCTGTTTTTTCTCAGTCCTGCCTTAATCCCCTTCATAATAATTTCCCGTGCGGCAACAGCCTTCTCCTTCGGCAAAGGCGGCACGTCCGCAAGGGGATACTCCAGTCCGAGACTCTCATACTTAACCTTTCCCATATCATGATACGGAAGCACATCAAGCGCCTTAAGATTGCTCAGCTCCGAAATAAACTCACCCAGACGGAAAAGCTCATCTTCATCATCGGTAATTCCCGGCACTACCACACGTCTCACCCACAGAGGTATCTTCCTTTCACGCAGATAGCGTGCAAAGGCAAGTATATTCTCGTTTCCGTGCCCAGTAAGCTTTCGGTGTTCATCGGAATCCATATGCTTTATATCAAGCATTACAAGGTCTGTGCTGTCAATTACGGCATCGATTTTTTTATGTGAATCGGGATTGAAGGTTACTCCCGACGTATCAAGGCAGGTGTGAATTCCCTGTGCCTTAGCCTTCGAAAACAGCTCTGCAAGAAACTCAGGCTGTGAAAGAGGCTCACCGCCTGTTGCGGTAATTCCTCCCGATTTGAGAAACTCCTTGTAAGATTCATACTCCGCAAGAAGCTCCTCTACAGTCCGCTCACTGCCTTTATTATACTCCCACGTATCAGGGTTATGGCAGTAGCCGCACCGCATGGGACAGCCCTGAAAGAACACTACAAAGCGTACTCCCGGACCGTCTACCGTACCGAAGCTTTCGGTTGAATGAATATATCCCTTCACCTGTTTTTCATCTCACTTTCCGCAAATTCAAGCATAACCTCACGCTCATTTGCAATTTCACCGTCCACCGCAAGCTCCAGCAGACGATTGAGTATCTGTCCTATTTCCCTGCCCTTAAAGCCAAGAGAAATCATATCATTTCCATTAACCGCAAGCTGTGAAAGCTTCATACAGGCATTTTCACTGAGGATTCTGCGTGCAGTACGGGCAATTTCATCAAATTCTTCCGTTTCCTTCACTACAAAGTCACGCTTTGCTGAGTTATCTGCCTTTTTCACGTCAAGAAGGTCAAAGAAAAGCTCCTCGCCCATACGTGAAAGCATTCGGCGAATCTGCTTTTCACTCGTTATCCTGTCATTATGAGCACTTATCAGCTGTGACACGTCACGAATAGAGCTGTTGTCATAGCGGAGTCTCTGCATGATGTCCTCTGCAAGTGCGGCACTTATCTTTGCGTGGCCCTTGAAGTGCCCCACGCCCTTTTCGTCACGGCTGAAGCACTGCGGCTTGCCTATATCGTGGAAAAGCATGGTGCGTCTCAGAAGAGGTGATGTGCACGGTGCACCGCTTACTGCTCTTACGGTATGCTCCCATACGTCATAGCAGTGATACGGCGAATGCTGCTGAAAGCCGATACACGGCTGAAATTCGGGGATAATCTGCACTATAACGTCGCTGAATTCAAGCATTGCCTGCACGCATGCCTCGCCGCAGATTATTCCGTCAAGCTCTTCCCTTACACGTTCTCTCGCAACAAAATCAAGTCCGCCTTTAAGCCTGTGAACTGCCTCTGCGGTCATAGGTTCAACGTCAAATCCCAGTTTAGAGGCAAATCTTACACAGCGTAAAATTCTCAGTGCGTCCTCTGTAAAGCGTTTTTCGGGTTCACCTGCACAACGTATAATGCCGTTTTCAATGTCACGGGCACCACCGAAAGGGTCGGTAATTCCGCCCTCATAGTTCATAGCAATAGCATTCATGGTGAAGTCACGGCGAATCAGATCTTCCTCAAGGCTTGAGGTGAAGCGGACGCTGTCGGGACGGCGCATATCAGTGTACTCCCCGTCAATGCGGTAGGTGGTAATTTCGTAGGGAATGCCGCTGTGCATGACAGTTACCGTACCATGCTTTATACCTGTGGGAGTTACGTGAAAATCCGAAAAAACGTCCATTATTTCTTCGGGCAGTGCATTTGTGGTAATGTCGATATCGTGAGGAGTCCTGTTCATAAGCATATCACGGACGCAGCCGCCGACATAGTAAGCCTCGAAGCCTGCCTTATTGAGCTTTTTCAGCAATTCTCCTGCTCTTTTCATAACTGCACCTCCTGCCTGCGTAATTTTTTCTTATTTTATTATACACGATTTTTCTGCGAAATTCAATACATTGAAATTAACGTATACCGCACAAAGCTCGTCTGATAACTTTGTACGGTATTGCCCTAAATCTTTCCGTGCAATATTCTCACAAAACACTTGTAATTTTTCTGTAACCATGATATAATATATATTGACTTTATGTCGCCAAAAAAAGAAAGAACAACAAAGGAGCGGAGACCTTGTCTCCACAAAAAAAGATATGGATAAATACAATAATACAGAGCAAAGGGCTGCGGATAACATCATCTGCGGAAGAAACCCTGTTATCGAAGCGCTGAAATCAGACGCTCAGCTCGACACAATCTACATAGACGGCTCGGGCGGAAGCCTGAACCTCATCAAAAAGCTTGCAAAGGAAAAGGGTGTCGTTGTAAAGGACGCTCAGGACAAGAAGCTCACCCAGCTTTCGGGCGGTGCTTCTCATCAGGGTGTAGTTGCAGTGGGGGCGTGTGCGGAGTACGTTTCCGTTGAGGACATTCTTAAAGTTTCCGCAGACAAGGGCACGAAGCCTTTCATAATCATCTGCGACGAAATCGAAGACCCGCACAATCTCGGCGCTATCATCCGTACAGCCGAAACAGCAGGCGCTGACGGCGTTATAATTCCCAAGAGAAGAAGTGCTTCCCTTAATTCCACTGTTTACAAAACCTCAGCTGGTGCGGCAAGCTATGTGCCTGTTGCAAGAGTATCAAACCTTGCTTCATGCATCGACATGCTAAAGGAAAACGGTGTGTGGATTTACGGCACCGACGCTTCGGGCACCGACTACTGCGATACCGACCTTACGGGAAGCATGGCTCTCGTTATCGGCTCTGAGGGCTTCGGCATGAGCAAGCTTATACAGAAAAAATGTGATTTCATGATAAAGCTTCCCATGATGGGAAAAATAACCTCGCTTAACGCTTCCGTTGCGGCAGGCATCTTCATGTATGAGACAGTCCGCCAGCGGCGTTCACGATAGGAGGCGGTTTTATGGCGAAAAACTTATCTCTTGAGGATATTCTTGATGAGTATTCTACCGATGATACTCCTAAAAACAGCGACTCATACGACGGCAGACTCGGCACGGAAAAGCTTCTGACCTCCGCCGAAAAGCTGAATGCTCAGAAGGCTGAGGAAATCGTTGCCGCAAACAGTATCGGTGCACCGACTACCCTGCGAAAGCACGGCAGGACAGGTCTTGCGGACGGTACACTCCGCCGCCCGAATCCTGCGGACGATGTGAAGCCCTCCGACCTTTCACGCTCAAAGGTTTCATTCGTAAATTCCGAAGCAATGAGTGAAATACGTGCCGCTAACGCAAAAAAATCTCCGCACGGCTATGACAGCGCAGTCATGAAAAATCAGGTAGACAGCGACCACACGCCGAAAATCAGACGAATGACCGACTCTACCCGTGCAAAGGAAATAGAAAGCATTAAAAAGAGCAGAAAAAAACGACGTGACAGCCTCAGCTATACATATGACAGAGAGCGTCCCGACGGCGAGTATATGTACACTCCCCCGAAGGTTAAAAGGAAAAAGCGTACACGCTCTGTCCTTGAAGAGGCTAACAGTCCCGAAAACAGAAAGCTCATTACCGATATAGTACCCTCTCCTGCTGCGGTTGAGGCTTCAAAGCCGATAACTCCCGCACCGAGAGCGGAAATGACAAGCCTTAATCTCAGCGAGTCCTATGATTTCGACGCTTCTGACCTTGATGTGCATATCACTCAGGGCACAGACGAATATGTCAGTGCAAAATCAAAAAATAAGCGTACAAAGCGTATCGTGGACTTCAACTATTACGGTGACGTCGAGGACGTGGGACGTGATATATTTGAGCTTAAAAGTATAATCTCAACCCGTGTAATGATTCTTGCGGCTGCAGCTGTGCTGAGTCTTTACATGGCACTTGCAAATCAGTTTAATTTCCCTATCGTTGACCTTCTGAGCATGTCAAATCCGAAAACGTATATTATAATTCACCTTATTCTCGGACTTATCGGACTTTTCTCCTCAACAGCCGTAATTTCAAAGGGTCTGAAAAAGCTTCTGACCTTCAAGGCTGACAGCGACTCAATGACGGCTATAGCGTCGGTTTCCTGCGTTATCGCTCTCATCACCGCACTATTCACCCCTGAGCTTGTAAGTTCAAATGCAATTCACCTCTACATGCCTGTGGGACTTCTTTCACTGCTTTTCAACTCAGTGGGAAAGCTTCTGATTATCAAGCGTGCCGCAAGGAATTTCAAATTCGTTTCAAAGAATTTCGACCGTCACGGCATTACCTATGTACGTGACGAGGAGCGTGCTGAGCTTCTTACAAGAGGTACTCTCGGCGACTTCCCTATCCTCGCCTCAATGAGAAAAACCGACTTCCTTACGGATTTCCTGCGCTACACCTATTCGTCGGATATGACCGATAAATTCTGCAAGAAGGCTGCACCGCTCTGTCTGCTGTTTTCAGCGGTAATTGCGGCATTTATCACCTATGTGCGTCAGGGTATCTTTACCGCAGAGGCTGTTTCCTTCGGCTTCTCAATCTTCACAATGCTTATCAGTGCATCTTCATGTATCGCACTTCCGCTTGTGTCAAATATTCCGCTGGAAAACATCTCACATAAAACCCTTAGAAATAAAGGTGTAATGCTCGGCTATCAGAGCGTTGACGATTTCTACGATACAAACTCTATCCTTGTAAGTGCCGAAAAGCTCTTCCCTGCCGATTCAATCAATCTCAGCGGAATCAAGGTTTTCTCCAACACAAAAATCGACGAGGCACTCCTCGAAGCCGCAAGCCTCACTCACCATGCAGGAAGTATCATGCAGCACCTTTTCAACGACGTAATTGCGGGAAAAGAGGAAATACTCTATAATATCGAGAATTTCTCCCACGAAGAATCAATGGGTCTGTGCGGCTGGATTAACAACAAGCGTGTACTCTTCGGAAACCGTGAGCTTATGACAAGCCACAACATTGAGGGAATTCCCACAAGAACAAAGGAAAGTGAGTACGCTTCCGCTTCTCAGGAGGCACTTTACCTTTCAATTTCGGGAAATCTTGCAGCAATGTTCATTGTTGACATCAAGGCTGACAAAGATGTAAAGCACTGGCTGAAAAGACTTTACAAGAACAAAATCTGCGTTATTATCAAGAGCATGGACTCCTGTATTTCGCTGAAAAAGCTTTCAACGCTTTTCAGTATTCCCGAAGAAATGATGCGTATTATCCCCAAAAAGCTTCACGAAGAATTTGACGAGGAAACTAAAAAATCCGTCCGTCTCAGCTCTTCTATGGCTTGCTCGGGAAGCTTTGCTTCAATGGCACAGCTTATCGTAGGCACAAAGGCGGTTCACTCTGCTTCAATTCTCGGACTTATTTTCCAGACAGCTTCCATACTAATCGGATTTGTCCTTGCAATACTGCTGATAGGCTCGAAAGCCTTCGATTACCACTACTCTTCAGCTTCGGCACTTATTCTCTACAACATCATCTGCACCGCATTTACTTATTTAGCGGTGAATCTTAAAAAGGTATAGACTGCCGCAAATCGCAATTTGTAGGGGCGACCCTTGCGGTCGCCCGTAAATTAAAAAGCATTTTCAGGACGTCGAGGACGCCGTCCCTTGTAACTTATGCAGGGGCCGGCGTCCTCGACAGCCCATATTGTCCACCAAACCCGAAAGGAGACTTCTATGCCCGGAAACAACAACGGTCAGAATTATCCCGACAAAAATAAACGCAAAAGACATATTGAAAATACCGACAACGAAAGCACTCAGTTCTTCGATATTCACTCCGACAGCGAAGATACCGCTCAGTTCCGTGCGGTAAGAAGAACTGCCGATTCATACTACGCACCACAGCAGAGAAGCTACGGCAATGAGTATGACGGATATGAAAACGATTATCCGCCTCAGTACGAAAACAATCCGCAATACGGAGAATACAGCCGTCCCACAAGGGAAAGCTACTACGGCTCGGACAGTCCTATAAATATGAAACAGAATAATACACAGGGTGTACCTCAGCGTACACCTGCACCACGTCAGAGTACTTCTCAGGGACAGAAAAAACGTCCCCCTCAGCAGAGACCTTCTTCACAAGCGGGTGCAAGAAGAAAGCAAGCGGCGGACGCTCCCGTGAAAAAGCGTCCTGCAAATTCTTCGGGAAACGGCAGTGTGCCGAAGAAAAAAAGACCGCCTCAGCAGTCTCAGTACTACGATGACAGTCACAGCAGTCAGCCTGTGCAGAAGAAGAAAAAGAAAAAAAGCAGAAAGCACAGCTTCCTTTTCAAGATTCTCATTACACTGGTGATTCTTTTTGCAGTGCTTTTCGGTGCTTACTCCTGTACCGCACTTTCACTCATCAATAAGATGAACTACAAGGAAAGCACGCCCCACAAGCATTCGGCTTCCGCACTCAGTTCTGGCAATGTTACAAGCATTCTTCTTATCGGTACGGACGGACGTACCACAGACGAAAGAGGCCGCTCAGATACTATGATACTTCTTTCTCTCAACTCCAAAACCGATAAGATTACCCTTACTTCATTTATGCGTGACTGCTACGTTGACGTGCCCGGATATGGCATGGACAAGCTTACTCATGCCTATTCCTACGGCGGTGCAGAGCTTCTTATGGAGACTATCGAGAATAATTTCTCCGTCCGCATTGACGACTACGTTTCCGTGAACTTCACCTCCTTTGCTTCAATCGTTGACGCAGTTGACGGTGTTGAGATTGAGATTTCAGACGCAGAGGCTCAGGAAATCAACAATATCCTCAGAAATGAAGTGAATGAGCTTATGGGTGACTCTGCTGATGCGGATATGCTCAGCGGCGGCGGAAAAATCCACCTCAACGGCAAGCAGGCTCTTGCCTATGCACGTATACGCTATATCGGAAATGCCGATTTTGAGCGTACCGAACGTCAGCGTACCGTTATTTCACGTATTGCAGACAAGCTCAAGTCCTTCAAGCCGTCAATGATTACCGACATTGCAAACAATGCTATTCCGCAGGTTACCACAAATATGGAAACCTCACAGCTCTATCTGCTCTCCCTGAGACTGCCCTTTGTTATCGGCTACGATATTCAGCAGCTTCAGATTCCCGCAGAGGGCACCTACAGCGGAGACAATGTTTCGGGTGCAGGCTCTGTTCTGCGTGTTGACTTTGACAAGAATTATGATATACTCCGTGAAACTGTTTTCGGAGAATAAAACGCTGAAAAGCACCGTCACAGGGTTTGTGGCGGTGCTTTTTTGTGGTTTTATTTGATAGGATATTCGGTCTTTTCAAGTAAAAGTATGTCATTGTACTCAGCCTTTTCACTTTCACCCGACAAAACCGCCATGTCATTTTCCTCAAAGTTACCTATGAGTGATGTGGGGATATTTGCCTGCATATAATATCCATCCTCAGACCAGTATATCTGGTATATTTCTACGCCATAATCATCGGTTACTCCAATGTAATAATATCCCGGCATACCGGGCATAGGAGAAAGTTCCATCATATTGATAGCCTGACTGAGAAATTTATCGCCATCTGTTTCAAATCCCCATACAAAGGTTATCTTACTTTTGCCGTTTTCAGAATCGTCACAAACATAATCCATAGAAATATATGAGCTATAATCCCTTATTCTGATTTCAGACAAATTGTATCCCGAAGGAATATTTGCAGGAGAATATATCGTAAATGCTGATTCATTATCTTTCTGTGCGGAATGATTAAAGGCTTTAGAGGAGCTTCCGTTTCTGTTGTCTATTATGTATTCCGCAAGCTCATCAACATTTTCGACGATTTTGAAGCCGCAGCTTCCCGAATCTCCTGAGTAAACAATGTAATCTTCACTTGTAGATGTATTTTCCTCTCCGCAGGCTGTACAGAAAAGCAACAGTAACGCTGTTAAGATAATAATTGCTTTTTTCATGGTTATGACCTCCTTTGACTGTTATGTCATGAATGAACGGCTGTCAATTTCCCTTCTATTATTATAACAATTCACCATGCCAAAATCTGACAAAAAATTGTAAATTTTCAAAAAGTTTGTATACCTGCACAATTGACACCCCTGAGACTTGTACAATACAACAAAAAAGGACGGCTGCTGCCGTCCTATAAAAGTGTCAAATAAGCCATATTTTATCGTAAACGATGGGCGTCCGAGGGCGGACACCCCTACAATTTCACCAATTTTGCGTTATTTTGTAGGGGACGCCGCCCTCGGCGTCCCATTAGGTATTATACGCTATACGACTTTTTCTATAGACTGAAAGGACGGCAAATGCCGTCCTTTAAAAATCTTATTATAAATTGCTGTGGAAGGTTCTTGAAATAACGTCGTCCTGCTGTTCCTTAGTAAGCTTGACAAAGTTTACCGCATAGCCTGAAACTCTGATTGTAAGCTGAGGATACTTCTCGGGGTGCTTCTGAGCGTCGAGAAGAGTCTCCTTTGTGAACACATTAACGTTGAGGTGATGTCCGCCTTTTTCCACATATCCGTCAAGAAGCTCGATAAGATTGTCAACCTGTTTCTGATTATCCATTATAATATCCTCCTGTACGAAATTATTTTTTAAAATTCATCGTCGTAATCATCGTCGTCACCTTCGGTAGGCTGACAGCAAGCACCCTTTGTACCTGCACAGTCTGTACTCTTAACCGTTTCCACCGAAACTGAACCGTCAATGTCATTTGCCGATATATTTACATGTCTGCTTCCGCCTGTCATAAGTCTGTCGATAAGGTCTGCGATTTCGGAAGCTTTTTCATCATCGGGACTGAACTTCTTATCAGTCATCGTTTTCCTCCCTGAGCTTGTCAAGGTCAATATCGCCTACGAATACCTCCATATCCTTGCCGAGTGCGTTAGGGATAATGGAAAATGTATTTGAAATACCGTCCTGAGCGTGTCTGAATGGAAGCTTTGCAACTGAAGCAAGTGAAGCTGCAGCACCGTGAGTATCACGTCCGTGCATGGGGTTTGCACCCGGTGCAAGCGGAATACCCATTTTACGTCCGTCGGGAGTATTACCCGTCTTTTTACCGTAAACTACATTTGAAGTAATTGTAAGGATTGACATTGTAGGCACACCGTCACGGTAAGTATGGTGCTTCTTAACCTTTTCCATGAATTTGCGTACAACAGTAACCGCAATATCGTCAACTCTGTCGTCGTTGTTTCCGTATTTCGGGAAATCACCCTCAACCTCGTAGTCAACAACAATACCGTCCTCGTCACGTATACACTTAACCTTAGCGTACTTGATAGCTGAGAGAGAGTCAGCAACAACGGAGAGACCTGCAATACCTGTTGCAAAGTATCTCTTTACATCTCTGTCGTGGAGAGCCATCTGAATTCTCTCGTAGCTGTACTTATCGTGCATGTAGTGGATAACATTGAGTGTGTTTACATAAAGTCCCGCAAGCCATTCCATCATAGCGTCGTACTTCTCGACAACGTCCTCGTAACTGAGATAATCGCCCTCTACAGCTCTGTACTTAGGGCCTACCTGAATCTTGAGACGCTCATCCATACCTCCGTTGATAGCGTAAAGGAGACATTTTGCAAGGTTAGCTCTTGCACCGAAGAACTGCATTTCCTTGCCGACTCTCATTGAAGATACACAGCAAGCGATAGCGTAGTCGTCACTGTGGATAACTCTCATCATATCATCGTTTTCATACTGGATTGATGAAGACTTGATAGACATCTTTGCACAGTATTCCTTGAACTTTCTCGGAAGCTTTGTAGACCAGAGAACTGTCATATTCGGCTCGGGCGCTGTGCCGAGATTGTCAAGTGTATGGAGATAACGGAAGCTGTTCTTTGTAACCATGTGATGACCGTCAACGTCAACACCGCCGATAGACTCTGTAATCCATGTCGGGTCGCCTGAGAAAAGCTCGTTATATTCGGGAGTTCTTGCAAACTTAACGATACGGAGCTTCATGATGAAGTGGTCGATAAGCTCCTGTGCCTCTTCCTCTGTGAGTATGCCCTTGTCAAGGTCACGCTGAATATAAATATCGAGGAAGGTTGAGGTGCGTCCGAGACTCATTGCCGCACCGTTCTGCTCCTTAACTGCTGCAAGGTAGCCGAAGTAAAGCCACTGTACAGCCTCTTTAGCTGTTGCGGCAGGCTTTGAGATGTCGAAGCCATAGATATTACCAAGCTCCTTAAGCTCCTCAAGAGCACGAACCTGCTCTGCAAGCTCCTCACGGAGTCTGATATTCTTTGAGGTCATTCTCACAAGAGAGGTATCAATCTGATGCTTCTTGTCCTGAATAAGGATGTCCACACCGTAAAGTGCAACACGGCGGTAGTCTCCGATAATACGTCCTCTGCCGTATGCATCGGGAAGTCCTGTGATGATAGCGGACTTTCTTGCAAGACGCATTTCGGGAGTGTAAGCGTCAAATACGCCCTGATTGTGAGTCTTTCTGTATTTTGTGAAAATCTCTACAACGGAGGGGTCTACCTCATAGCCATTCTCTGAGCAAGCCGCCTGAGCCATTCTGATACCGCCGAAGGGCTGGAGTGAACGCTTGAAGGGCTTGTCTGTCTGGAAACCTAC
>SVNJ01000120.1 GCA_015066955.1 Ruminococcus sp.
ATAAGAATAATCATATCGGGACGTTCCTTTGTTGCAAGGTCGTATATAAGGAATACCGCAACAAAAGCAAAGAATAAACCGATACCAAGCCACCATTTATTATGGTAGATGAAATTTTTGAAGCTTTGCCAGACTGTAAGCTTTACTGCTTCGGATGCTTCCTCGTGGATTATCTCACTTTCCTCAATCTGTCCCTGTTTAAGACGTATAAGCTCCTTTTTTTCTTCGAGCAGACGCTTTTCACGGGCTTCCTCCTGCATTTTCTTTCTTGCGGCGATTTTCTCTTCCATCTGCCGCTGTAATTCTTCCTGCTTTGCATTACGCTCCTGCTGTAAATCATGAGCCGTCTTGAAAACACTCTGAGTTACGTGTATTCTTTCATCGTCATTTTCCTGTACGGGTACGTCCTTTTTATCCTTTTCTTTCATAATTCCTCCAAATGCAAAGGGGCATACAAAAGTACACCCCCATAGATTGTTATTGGATTATTCCTCTTCGGATTCTGCCTTTGTTCTTCCGCTGTTAGCAGGAATGGGCTTCATTGTCGGGAAGAGAAGTACGTCTCTGATAGAAGCACTGTCTGTAAGGAGCATAACAAGTCTGTCAAGACCGAGTCCGAGACCGCCTGTCGGAGGCATACCGTATTCGAGAGCTGTAACAAAGTCCTCGTCAACTTCACCTGTCATATCGCCAAGAGCACGTCTTGCTTCAACCTGCTGTACAAAACGCTCCTTCTGGTCGATAGGATCATTAAGTTCAGAGAATGCATTACCCATTTCACGGCAGTAGATGAAGTACTCAAAACGCTCGGTGAATGCAGGGTCAGAAGACTTTCTCTTTGCAAGAGGAGAATTTTCAACAGGATAATCGTAAATGATAGTAGGCTGAATCAGCTTATCCTCAACGAATGCGTCAAAGAATGCAATAAGAACATGACCCTTAGTAGCATGCTCACCCTCTTCAACCTCAACCTCATGAGCTTTAGCACAAGCTCTTGCGTCCTCGTCAGTAGCCCACTCGTTATAGTCAACGCCTGCATACTTCTTGACAGCCTCAACCATAGTAAGACGCTCCCAGGGCTTGCCAAGCTCAATATCAACACCCTGATAGGAGATAGTATCGCTTCCGCAGATTTTAAAAGCAAGAGTTCTGTACATATTTTCGATAAGGTCCATCATACCGATGTAATCGGTATAAGCCTGATACATTTCAATAGTAGTGAACTCAGGGTTATGGGAAGTGTCCATACCCTCGTTACGGAAGATACGTCCGACCTCGTATACACGGTTAAATCCGCCTACGATAAGCTTCTTAAGGTTA
This sequence comes from Ruminococcus sp., assembly GCA_015066955.1. Taxonomy (GTDB): domain Bacteria; phylum Bacillota; class Clostridia; order Oscillospirales; family Ruminococcaceae; genus Ruminococcus. The sequence continues at coordinate 1,321 of SVNJ01000120.1, forward strand.
AGCTCGGTCTCGATACGCATGAACATATCCATATCAAGCGTATTATGATGAGTTACGAAAGGTCTTGCAGCAGCTGCAATCTGAATAGGAAGGAGCACAGGAGTTTCAACCTCAATGTAACCGAGATTATCGAGATAATTTCTGATTTCCTTAAGGATAAGGCTTCTCTTTACGAAGGTATCCTTAACCTCAGGATTTACGATAAGGTCAAGGTATCTCTGACGGTATCTTGTATCCTGGTCCTTAAGACCGTGCCACTTTTCAGGAAGGGGAAGGAGAGATTTTGAAAGGAGAGTAATCTTCTGAGCATGAAGAGAGATTTCACCCTTTCTTGTTCTGAAAACAAAGCCCTCTACACCGATAACGTCGCCGATATCCCATTTCTTCTTGAATTCCTTGAATATATCTGCACCTACATCATTAGAACGGATGTATACCTGAATTCTGTCAGTTGAGTCACGAAGGTCGATGAAGTTAGCCTTACCCATATCACGCCAGCTCATGATACGTCCTGCAAGTCTTACAGTATTTGCATGAAGAGCTTCAAGACCGGCATTGATTTTTTCCTCGTCACCGTCTGCTGCGGCGATAATTTCAGCTTCCTTAGCTTCGTATTCAGCCTTATAGTCAGCAGCGTGACCTGTAACGTCAAACTTTGTAATCTGATACGGGTCAGTACCGTTGCTTCTGAGGTCAGCAAGCTTGTCAAGTCTGTCTTTCTTGAGAATATTTATATCCTGTTCGGGAGCTTCTTCAGCCTGAACAGGGGAGTTAACCTGATTTTCGCTCATGTTTATTATACTTCCTTTCGCCGTGATTATTTGGAAATTTCGAGAACCTCGAATTTAAGCTCTCCAGCAGGAGCATTTACAATAAATGTATCGCCTACTTTTTTTCTGAGAGCAGCCTTGCCGATAGGAGATTCATCGGAAATCTTGCCTTCCTTAACGTTTGCATGGTTAGTACCGACAATAGTAAAGGTTTCGATTTTACCTGTATCAAGGCGTTTGATTTTAATAACGGAGCTCATACCGATTTCGTCAACGGAGATACTAGCGTCATCAACAACCTCAGCGTTATCGATAGTATGCTGAAGCTCTGCAATCTGAGCTTCGAGAATAGCCTGTTCGTTTTTAGCTTCATCGTACTCGGCGTTCTCGGAAAGGTCTCCGAAGGAACGTGCTTCCTTAAGCTTCTGAGCAACCTCAGCACGCTTTACGGTAATAAGTTCATTAAGGTCATTCTGGAGCTTTTCAAAGCCCTCTCTTGACATCTGTTTTTTAGCCATAATATTCCAGCTCCTTTAAAAATTGAAATAGCATTAAATACTATTATAATATATTCTGACTTAATTGTCAATATCGGAAAGTGCAAAATTACGTGAATTTTGCCGTATTACGAAAAAACATCACCGCACTTATAAAAGTGCGGCGGTTAAATACAATAAATAATCAGAGAAGTTCAGCAAGGTCGTAAATGAGGCGTTCTGTCTTAGTCCAGCCGAGACATGGGTCTGTAATGGACTTTCCGTAAACGTTATCGCCGATTTTCTGACAGCCGTCCTCAATGTAGCTTTCAATCATGAGGCCCTTTACAAGCTTTTTGATGTCGTTGTTATGACGGCAGCTATGAAGGATTTCCTTTGAAATACGAATCTGTTCAAGATACTTCTTGCCTGAGTTGGAGTGGTTTGTATCTACGATAAGTGCAGGGTTTGCAAGCTGCTTCTCAGCGTAAACATCAGCAAGACGTGCAAGGTCCTCATAATGGTAGTTGGGGAAGGAGTTTCCTCTGTCGTCCACATAGCCTCTGAGAATAGCATGAGCATAGGGGTTACCTTCACTTTTTACTTCCCAGCCTCTGTAGATAAACGCATGGGGGTGCTGCGCAGCAGTTATTGAGTTCATCATAACTGAAATATCACCGCTGGTTGGGTTTTTCATACCAACGGGAATACTGAGTCCGCTTGAAGTAAGACGGTGATGCTGATCCTCAACCGAACGTGCACCGATAGCAACGTATGAAAGAACATCATCAAGATATCTGTAATTTTCGGGGTAAAGCATTTCGTCCGCACAGCTGAAGCCTGTTTCGGAAAGTGCAAGCATATGAAGGTTACGGATAGCTACGATACCCTTAAGAAGGTCGGGCATACCTGTAGGGTTTGGCTGATGAAGCATACCCTTGTAGCCGTCGCCTGTAGTACGTGGCTTACCTGTATAGATGCGGGGAATAATAAAGATTTTATCCTGAACCTTCTCCTGAATAGTACGAAGACGTGAAATATAGTCAATAACGCTGTCCTCAGAATCAGCGGAGCAAGGACCGATCACGAGAATAAACTTATCGGACTCGCCTCTGAAAATTTTCTTGATTTCCTCGTCACGCTCTTCCTTGATTTTAGCAAGCTCCGGAGTAAGAGGGTACTCAGCCTTGACATCCTTCGGAATAGGGAGCTTTCTGATGAAATTCATTGCCATGTTTATATCATCCTTTACATATAAAAATTTTTAATGCTTATAAAAATTACTTGTTGCCTGCAAAATAGTCCGTACCGTAACGAAGTGCAAGCATATCAGAAAGTGCAAGTGCAACAGCACTGTCTGCAACAACTCTTGCACGGTGAACGATAGCAGGGTCATGACGTCCTTTAATCTGAAGGGGAGTATTTTCCGCAGTCTTGAAATTTACGGTTTCCTGCTGCTTGAAGATTGAAGGAGTAGGCTTTACAGAACAGCGTACAATAAGGGGCATACCGTTTGTAATTCCTCCGAGAATACCTCCGCAATGATTAGTTTTAGTATAAACCGAGCCGTTTTCCGCATAGAATGCGTCGTTTGAGGTGCTTCCAAATCCTGATGCAAGTTCAAAGCCGTCGCCGAATTCAACACCCTTAACGGCAGGAATGCTGAAAAGAATATGGGAGATAATACTCTCAACCGTATCAAACCAAGGCTCACCCACACCTGCGGGAAGTCCTGTTACAGCTGTTTCAAGGATTCCTCCCACGCTGTCACCGTCATGCTTTGCAGCTTCGATTGCCTCGTACATAAGCTTCTCCTTTTCGGGAGAAAGCACAGCAAAACTCTTGTCGGCAAGTAGCTTTATGTCCTCTTCAAGATTTTCGAATTTACGGTCACTGATTCCAGCACAGGCAGCAATATGTGTACCGATATAAATACCCTTAGAAGCAAGAGCAGAAATAGCGATTGAACCTGCGGCAACAAGACCTGCGGTAATTCTTCCCGAGAAGTGACCGCCGCCTCTATGGTCGGCAAAGCCGTGATACTTTTCATAGGCAGTATAGTCTGCATGACCGGGACGTGCGATATAATGCATCTGTTCGTAGTCGCCGCTTTTGGTGTCACCGTTTTCGATTACAAGAGTAATTGGCGTACCTGTAGTTTTTCCGTCAACAACACCGCTTACAATCTGAACCTTGTCAGCTTCTCTTCTTGCGGTGGAAAGTGCACCGACTGACTGTCTCAGAGCCATTTGTTTAGCCATGAATTCGGGGTCAACCGTGACTCCCGGAGCCATACCGTCAAGCACGGCGCCTATCATTTTGCCGTGACTCTCTCCGAATATGGTAACGGAAACACTTGAACCGAAGGTGTTTTTCATAAATACAAGCCTCCTTGCGAGTTTATGTAAACCGTTTCAGGCGAAACGGCAAATTTTACAACTATATATTATAGCATGATAATCGTCTTATGTCAATCTTACGCTGAGCATAATTTCTTTTTGTTTTTTGTAGGATTACAATA
>SVNJ01000009.1 GCA_015066955.1 Ruminococcus sp.
AGCCTTAAGAAGGGAAGCCTTGTCCTTACACAGATGCTTGCGGATAATCTCGGACTTTCTCTCGGTGATAAAATAGACGAAAATTATAAAAACGAGCTTGTGGAGGTTAACTTCGAGGGTGGTCTTACCGTTGACCTTATTATCGACAGGAAAGGCTACGAAGCCTATATGATAGGTGATGAGTCACCTAAGCTTTCACTCTATCTCTACGGAAAAAATATCAGCGGAGCTGAGCTTAAAAGCAAGGCTATGGCTTTTGAGGAAAAATACAATGTGGTTATGGGCTATCTGTCTACAGAGGAAATTGACGCTCAGTTTGAGTCCTTCTATTTTATTTATGGATTTATAGTAATCCTCGTTTCGGTAATCATTGCTATAACTATAAACACAGCCTTTGCGGGAATGTTTCAGAAACGAAATTTTGAGCTTGCCGTGTACAGGGCAATCGGAATTTCAAAGACGAAAATCCTCAGAAAGCTTGTCTGTGAGCTTTTGCTGATTGACGGTATAGCTGTTGCTGCGGGAGCAGTCATAACCTCGCTGTTTCTTTATCTCTTCAATAATATGGTGCTTTATCCCGACGGACTTTTCCTTGAATATTACCATCCGCTTGCTCTTGCAGGAGTAATAATATGCAATCTGCTGAGCCTTCTTCCACTTATTCTTTTCAGAATAGGACAAATCAGAAAAGCGGATATCTGCGAGTATTAAGCGAATCTGAACCATTTAGTTCAATCATGGTGTTTTCTTTTGAACAACGTATTTATGAAGATGTTTTATATTTATTCGACTGAATAATAATAAAAACTCTTGTAATAGATGTAAAAATATGCTATGATTAAAAAAGCAATATAAGTAATCTAAAAAATCAAGTAGGTCAGAATATGATAACATCAATCGCAAACAAGAAATTATCTGTAAAGTTGCAGACAATCGGTGCTGTCACGGAATATTGATAATTCTTATCAGGCATTGACCGCTATAAGAAGAAAACTTGAAGATATAAAAAATAAGAGGTGATAATTATGGATAAAAATGAAATTTTTGACGTATCAAAGCTTGGATTCGGACTTATGCGACTTCCCGAAAAAGACGGAGAAATCGACTATGATCATGTTTGCTGTATGGTTGATAAGTATATGGATGCAGGGCTGAATTATTTCGATACAGCTTATGTATACCACAGCGGAAAGTCCGAAATTGCCGCAAGGGAATGTCTTGTTAGAAGATATCCCAGAGAAAGCTTTAAAATCGCCACGAAACTGCCGGCATGGTGTATGAAAACAAAGGATGACAGGGACAGAATATTCAATGAACAGCTCGAAAGAGCAGGAGTTGATTATTTCGATTTTTATCTGCTGCATTCACTGGAGGACGGCAATAACTATAATACTTACGAGGAATTTGACTGTTTCAACTGGGGAATACAGAAAAAGCACGAAGGAAAAATAAAGCATTTCGGATTTTCCTATCATGGTACTCCCGAATTGCTGGAAATCGTCCTTGATAAGCACCCTGAAATTGAGTTTGTACAGATTCAGCTGAACTATGCTGACTGGAAAAATCCGATTGTACATTCGGGTAAGCTGTATGAAATTTTAAGCAGACGTAATATCCCTATGATAATTATGGAGCCTGTCAAGGGTGGAACTCTTGCCTCACTCATGCCTGAACTTGAAGCAAAACTCAAAGCAGCAAGACCGGAATCTTCAATTGCTTCATGGGCTATGAGATTTGTAGGCTCTCTTGACGGTATAATTACAATACTTTCGGGAATGTCTAATGAAGAGCAGATGCAGGATAACCTGAATACTTTTACTGACTTTGAACCTCTTTCCGACAGCGAAAAAAAGCTTATTGAAGAAGTAAACGAAGTTATGTTCAATTCGCCGCTTATTGGCTGCACATCATGCCGTTACTGCTGTGACGGATGTCCGTCGGAGATAAATATACCTGAAGTTTTCCGTGTACTTAATACTATAAGACTTTACGGCGAGGAATGGCGCTCAGGAAATGTATATAAAGTACTTACAGAAAAAAGCGGTAAAGCAAAGGATTGTATTGCATGCGGTCAATGTGAAAGTGTGTGTCCTCAGCATCTTTCAATAATTGATCTGCTTGCAGAAGCTTCAGGACATCTCGATAAAGAATAAATCCACAGCTATTATTTCCATGTCATCTGTTTTGTGCAGGAGTGACATTTACAAAAAGCCTGTATTAAGCGAAAAACGCTGAAATACAGGTTTTTTTCTTACATAGAGAAAACAGTTTGAAATAGCGGTTGTCTTCAAGAGAAAAGGGGAGCCATGCAGGCATACATTGTCCCGCAAATGCTCCCCTCGAGGAATTTCATATTTTCAGAAAAAGAAAAATAAGATGTTTTACGTTTATATCCATTCTATTTTCGTATAATCCACCTTACCTCACCGGTAGATTTCTTTACAACCAGAGTGACACGCTCGTTCAGCGAAAGATGCTTATAATCAAAAACTGTAACATTCAGGTTCACAAACTGTTTTCTTTCCGGAATTACTACACGGATACACTTCACATTGATGTGCTCGTCCTCAAATTTTTTTGAGACAACGCATTCCAGAATGCCCGAATCGAGGTATGAAGTTTTTTTCTTGATAACAGCCTTGCAAAGTATCCACTCAATAATTATCTCGCACAGGAATCCAATCATAAGCGGGAAAAACACTTCTGCCTGCCTTGCTATGTAACTCTTTATCAGAAAAACAACCATGACAATCGCAGCAACGGTGAAAAGCATCCAGATTGCACTGAGAACACCATATTTAAAAGGTCCCAGCAAGCGTTCCTTATGAATAATCTTTTTGTTTTCCTCAGGAGAAATGTAGTCAACCACATCTTCCAGCTCCGCTATTGAGTAGTCAGCGTATTCTGCAGGATCTGTATACGGTTCTTTATGTTCGTACCTGCTCGTGCTTAAATCATAGTCCACAGCATTCTTTGGAACGCATATCATATAAGGCGATGCAGGAGGTGGATTTATGACCACAAGTACAGTTTTTCCTTTTTTAATCTGTCGATCATAAATTGTCACGATTTGCTTACTTCCATGAAGTGCAATTGTATGGCGAGCACAGAAAGGAACATTATTGGGAGCTCGTTTCACCGGCTGAGTATGCACCACTTCTCCGGGTGCAATCTGCTGATCTTCAGTAATAACCTGTTTTCTTCTTTCACTATATGCTGACAATGAAATTGCAATCATAAAAAGGTTGACTGCACAGCAAATAAACAAGTACAGCCATGCATTCGGTTCGCCTTTCACGATATCATATACAGAAAATATAATGCTACACACCGCAACAACACTGAGCAGTACAAGTATTAGACCGGAACGAGTGAATAAACTTTTCAGCTTTGATTTGTAAGAAAAGCGTACTGCCTCATATTCACGTTCAGTAAGAGTTCGTGTTTTGATGCAAGCTATATTGCTTTCCTCATAATCTGGAAATCTGTCAAGTGCATTGAAATGTTCCTGCGTCGTGAATTGGTTTGACATTTGTATTTATCCTCTCATTCTTTACCGATTATCTCTTATATATCCTGCCGTTTCAGTATTCCAAACGCTTATCAGCCTCCGCATAGGAGGTATTGTTTTTCTCAATCAGCTTTCGCTTCATGATGCAAAGATCGAAGGCATCCAGCCTGTTATTGAGATCAAAATCGGCTTCTGCCCAATCATAAATCTTAACATCATCCGCCCCAAGCAGCGACTTCTGTAATGTAACTGCATCAGCAACGCTGAATTCACCGTCACCGTTTATATTGCCTGAAACCTTAATCTTTATTCTGAATATAAGATCCATTGATTCATTGCTGTAATATATAACCTCAGGCTCGTCTCCGGTGGTGAATTCAAACAAATCAGCATATTTGTAAAAATGTGCTAATTCGTCGTTTTCAAGAAGCATAGGATTGGAGTGTACAGTATAAAACGGACCTGTATACATCCAGCCGCCGGGCATACTGTCATTCTTAATTCCGATGTTCGTACCAAATGTGAAGTTATGATATTTGAGCACTTCATTTGGAATCAACTCACCTGTATCCTTGTCATACAGCGTAATTCTTGTTGCACCGTCGGGAAGAACAGGCTCCTGATTCGTTTTGTAACTCAGCTTGCAGGTCACTTCAATACGATTTGAGGTTTCGGATGTAACCTCAAATCCATGAAAATCATAGCAGCCGTCTTCCGTTCTTATATCAAAAGAATAGCTGCAATGGGGATCATAGGCTCTGGTTGAATCAATAATGCAGGGATTCGAGGAAATAGGATAAAGCTCACTGAGGCAAGGCTCGTCAGGACTATGCTGTGTGGTACTTTTCAGGAATGAAGAATCTTCGGGAATATCAATCAGCTCACCTGTATTTATATCTATAAACGTGATGATTGTACTGCCTCTTGAGAGGTCAACAATTTCAGAGCAGTTGTCCTTTATATGATAGCTACCGTACGTCGTGTCAAAAGGTGATTCATCAGACCATTGCTTGCCGACCGTCCATTCCACATCCACCAGTCCGTCAGCGGTTGGCTGATATACTACGACAGAGGAAGAACTTTCTCCGCCGACAGGCTCTACCTTTGAACGCAGATTAAATCCGTTGCAGTCAGATTCCATAACATATTCAATTGCACCCTCACCGCTCTGTTCCATTTTCAGAGAAGCTCCTGTACTGTAGTTCACATCTGCACAATATGCGATATACGGGATATAGGTATAAGGGTTGTAATAAACAGAAGCACCATCAAGACTGTAGCTTTTAAGCCAATTATACTCAGCAGGACAATCAGGCAGCCAGCTGTAAATATCGGTCTGTTCAATGTAGCCACTTGGATTTTCAAAGGTGAATGTCTCAATTATCTTTTTCTTATAATTTTCACCGAGATCTTCTATCCATTCTACCGTCAGGTCATGTCCTTCAAGCACACGGAAAAACTGAACTTCAAAGGCATACTGTACTTCACTTTCCGCATAGATTTCAAAAAAACTGTAATCATCGGTGGGTATCCCTAATATATTGCAGTATTCTTCATATTCTCTGAGTGCTTCTTCATCGTCAGGGGCTGGCAACTCAGGAATTTCAAGCTCAAAAACCGCAGGACTTGTGCAGGCAGGAGTGTTAATCATTGCCATACTGCCTGAATACGAGGTTTTGTATTTGTCTTTTTCATCCAAGCGGATTGGTTTTACCAGACAAATGAAATTATCTTCTACGTGGGATTTTCCGTAGGTATTGTAAAACTCCATTGCATCGACGAAATTCATTGGTGTCCAGTCGGGCAGTGTGCCGATGGCCGAATCCATTGAGGGCTGGTCAACAGCAAGTACAGGTGGCATTGCTGTCGCAGAAGCAAGCATCACACCGGCTGTTAGAAGGGATAATAGTTTGTTTTTCATAGCAATTCCTCCGTTCTGTATAGGCAGCACCGCAAAAGCCCGTCTGACGACTTTGTACGGTATTGCTTATAGTTTTTTAGTGCGTTTTTTATTATTATATCATATTTATTCGTAAAAGCAATATAATTCAATAAATTTGTACATCTTTTTTAAAAATAAAATGTTATGTATAAAACAAAGTCGTCGCTTAAGGTGGGCTTTATAACTCAGATGAACAAAAAAACTCAGCCTGATAATAATCGGCTGAGTTTTTCATATTACAATGAATTTTTTGCATTTTCAAGGGAAGCAATTACTTTGTCGCACCATTCATCGAATTCCTTGTCCTCTTTACGGCATTCTTCGTGCTGCATAATGTAATCTATGGTTTGACTGATACCCTGATCAAAGCGTACCGTTGCAGTATATCCCGGTACGGCTCTTTTGATTTTGGAGTTATCGAAAATAACCGAGTTTGCCTTATCTCCGATAAGACTTCCGAGCAGATCATAATTGCTTGTTTTGCTGAGGAAATCCGAAGTTACATAATACGGCTTCAGTTCAACTCCGAGACAGTCAGCGATTGCCTTGTAAATCTGATTCCATGTAAGGCTTTCGTCCGAAGTGATGTGGTAAGCTTCACCGATTGCGTGGATATTACCGATTAATCCCGTAAAAGCTTTGGCGAAATCACTGTTGTGAGTCATAGTCCAGAGAGACGTGCCGTCGCCGTGAATAATTACAGGCTTACCCTCAAGCATTCTCTTTACAACCTGCCAGCTTCCGTTATTTCCGTGCACTCCGAGCGGTACAGAGCGTTCACAGTAGGTATGGCTTGGTCTTACAATTGTAATGGGGAAGCCGTTTTCCCTGTACATTTTCATAAGAAATTCTTCGCAGGCAATTTTATCTCTTGAATACTGCCAGTAAGGATTTGCAAGAGGAGTACTCTCAGTGATTTTACAGTCAGACAATGGCTTCTGATATGCCGAAGCTGAGCTTATATAGATATACTGCTTTGTTTTTCCGCAGAAAAGTCTGTAGTCACGTTCAACCTGTGAGGGCACAAATCCGATGAATTCACAGACAGTATCGAATTCCATATCCTTGATTTTTTCTGATACTTCCGCCTCATTATTGATGTCCGCAGTGATTACTCTGACATTTTCGGGAAGTCCGTCATTTTGTGTGCCTCTGTTGAGAAGCCATACGTCCTCGCCTTTTTCAGCAAGCAGACGTGTTATAGCTGAGCTGATTGTACCTGTTCCGCCGATTAAAAGTATTTTCATGGTATACCTCCTAAAGGGCTGCATTTGCCGCAATTCTGTAAATTTCGGCTACATCTTCCGATGAGAGAGCTACAAATCCGCCTGTTTTTCCGTCGCCGAGACCGAATTTTTCAACGAGAACGGGAATATCCTCTTCCCTTGCTCCAAGCTCTGCAAAATTAATCGGCATACCGATTCCGTGCAGGAATTTTCTGAAGCAGGCAATTCCCCTGAGAGCTGTTTCTTCGGGATTTTCAAAGTTCATCTCGCAGCTCCAGATACGTACAGCCATCTGTGCAAATCTCATAATATTATGCTTGTAAACGAATTCCATCCATGCAGGCATAATTACAGCAAGTCCTGCACCGTGAGCACAGTCGTAGAGACCTGAAAGCTCATGCTCAATACCGTGACTGTTCCAGTCCTGACTTCTTCCGACACCTACAATATCGTTATGAGCAACTGTTCCTGCCCACATAATGTTTGCTCTTGCCTCATAGTTATCGGGGTTCTTGATTACTCTCGGAGTCTCCTTAATCATAGTAAGCAGCAGTGCCTCACAGAGACGGTCTGTTACCTCAACCTCATTTGTATTTGTGAAATATCTTTCAAAAACGTGAGCCATAATATCGGTAGCACCGCATGCTGTCTGATAAGCAGGGAGTGTCTGTGTAAGCTCAGGATTGAGGATTGAAAAGCGAGGTCTTAAAAGGTCAGAACCAACGTCTCTTTTTAACATTCCTTCTTCCTTTGTGACTACCGAAGCACCCGAGCCTTCGCTGCCTGCTGCGGCAATGGTAAGGATTGTACCGATAGGCAGAGCCTTTTCAACAGGCTTGCCAGTACCGTAGAAGTCCCAGAAATCACCGTCATACGGTACACCGAGAGCGATTCCCTTTGATGAATCGATACAGGAGCCTCCGCCTACCGAAAGAATAAAATCAACGTTTTCCCTGCGGCAAAGCTCAATTCCTTCATAAATAAGTGTGTCTCTCGGATTAGGCTTTACTCCGCCGAGAACTACATAGTAAATTCCGCTTTTTTCGAGGGAAGCCTTTACTCTGTCAAGAAGTCCCGAACGTTCTGCGGAACCCGAGCCGTAGTGGATGAGCACACGGCTTCCTCCGTGCTTTTTCACGTACTCACCGCAGCTGTTTTCGGTTTCCTTGCCGAAGATGAATTCCGTAGGGCTGTAAAAGTTAAAATTGTCCATATTAATTTTCCTTTCTGCAACATTATTTATATACTGTAGCTGTTATTATTGCGTTCCTTATTAATATTCTGTGCAGGATTACAATAAATGCTCCCACGTTAATTATAATGATAATTATAACAATTTTATATCATCTGTTTTGTTTTTTTATCAGAAATTTTGTATCGTTTGAGTGATGAAGCCTTGTAGGCGGCTTTTTTTGCCATATTTGTCTGCCCCATCATCTTTTTCTGTTATACAAAAACATTCCCACCGCCGAAGCAATAATTATACCGTAGCCAGCAATACTCAGAGAGTCGGGAAGCTGTCCGAAGAAAACAAAGCCGAGAAGCATTGCGAAGATAAGCTGAGAGTAGTCATAAACGGAGATTTCCTTTGCAGGGGCGTAGCAGTAAGCGGAGGTAATTCCGAATTGTCCTCCTGCGGCGGCAAGACCTGCACCTGTGAGGAAAAGCACCTGTTTAAAGCTCATCGGTTCAAAGCTTAAAATCATGGAGGGGAGTACCGCAAGGCAAGAAAATGCAGAGAAAAACAGCACGATGAAGGACTTGTTTTCGCCCCTCTGACCGAGAATACGCACCATAGTATAGGCAAGACCCGCACAAAGACCTCCCGCAAGTCCGATGAGGGACGAAGGGCTTGAGAAAATTTCCGCAGAGGGCTTTATAATGAAGAGACTTCCCGTGAATGCCGCTGCTACCGCCGCACCCTGCACCGCTGTAAGACGCTCTTTCAGTATAATAAACGAAAATAGTATGGAGAAGAAAGGGGACATCTTGTTAAGCATTGAAGCATCCGACAGATTGAGATGGTCTACGGCATAGAAGTTGCAGAGGATTCCGCATGTACCGAAAGCCGCCCTTGCAATGAAGAATTTCAGACTGCCCTTGTTTATGCTGATTTTTTCACCGCTTTTCACGATTGCACCGAGAGCAATGAAAAAGGCAATGAGATTGCGGAAAAAGCTTTTCTGCACCGTTGGAATATCACCCGACAGACGTACAAAAGCGTTCATCAGTGCAAAGCAGAATGCCGAGAAAATTATGCAGAGAATTCCTCTGTTTTTGGCTGAAATCGTTATGTTCGTTTTATTATTCATATTATTCCTTCCTGTATAATCCGATTTTATACTATTATAGAATACCACTTTAAACTAAAAGTGTCAATTGTGATTTAATGTACAAATTGTATAAAAAATCGAGGAAAATTTTGTTGCACAATTGTCAGAAAATCGGCTGTTGTTAACGGTTTGTTAACAAAATTGCACCCAGATTGTGGTATAATTTTTATTATGAAATATAAAAACCGTGTTAATTGCTTTGCAGTTAATACCCTCTTAATCATGAAAGGACTGATTATAATGAGAAAGACAAAATTCTCAAACAGAGTCAAGGCTTCTGTAATGAGCCTTGTAATCGCAGCTACCGCAGTACCCCTCTGTACTGCAGGCTCCGTAACCGCAGCATTCCCTGCAGGCGTGAGCATTTCCGCTCCGAAGGCAGCTGTTGCTGAATTCGTAGGAAGCTCTGAAGCAGACGCTACCGATAACAAGTATATTGGTTACATCGCAGAGGCTGCTGCAAGCGGTATCGAAACACTCTCCTTCACCATTACCGCTGACAAGACATGTACAATTTCTATCGGCTTCGGTATCGGACTTGCAGATGATCCGTACTGGGCAGAGTGGAACGGCTCAAAGTGGGGAACCTCAGGTAAGGGTGTCGAGTACAGTGTAACAGCAGGCGAAGAGCTTATCATTACCTATGATGTATCTTCTCTTGACCTGAGCTACAATCCGAAATCCAACCAGTATCCCGGTAAGTATGAGCTTCGCTGCTACAGCGACGGCGTTACAATCTCACTTAATAAGATTGCGGCAAACGATGATTCGTCAACAACTCCGTCAGGTCCCGATACACCCGATAATCCAAGCTCAGATATTCCAAGCAACAACAAGAAGAGCGGAACATGGTCGTTCAGAGATAACGAGGACGGCACTGCTACTATTTCTGCAACTGTTTCAAAACAGATAGAGGGTCTTGATTATCTCCTTACAAAGGGCTATGACGAGGATACATATCTTGCTTCAGGTGAACTCTATGAAGAGGGTATGCCTATCAACAGCCATAAGTTCTTCTATTCCGACTTCGGTCTGACTGATACCACAGGCGTTACAATCGAATCTATTACAGCTATATGTGAGACAGACGGCGTTGATGCCGATACATTCATGTACGGCGGCGGACTTAATGTTGTAAGCGGTTCACCTGCCGATACAGAGTACGCAAAGAGAGACTATGTTGAAGGCAAGGAAAGTGCCGGTTACTGGTACAACGATATGGGCGAGGATCAGATTGCTGAATTCGAAGAGCTCGGCGTTGAATTCGGTGTAACTCCCGGAAACGGTGTAACACTCGAAGGTGCAGGCTCATATATCGAGTGCTACTGGGAGGTTCCTGCAGAGGTTCAGCCTTATGTTACACTCAGACCCAACGATCAGATTTCATTCCAGTACTGGTACGGTACAGAGGTTGCTGACGATTATACAGAGCTTGAAACAGTAACTCTCACAAGCATCTGCCTTACATATACAAAGGAAGTTACAGTTCCTTATACAGGCTCAATTAAGGCAGCTATCGATGCGGCTGAAGGAGAGCTTGATTGTACATCAGAGACAACAAATGCACTCCAGATTGCTTATGCTGATCTCGGTGTTGAGGCAGATCAGGACATCTATGCTGTAAGATTTGATATTTCAGCTTCTAAGGATGTCGGAAAGCTTGTTTACAGCCCTGCAACATCTGTTACTGAGGACGCAGGAGTTGATTACTGGTTCCAGGAGGAAACAGATTATGTTTGCCTTGAAGCAGGTGATACAGTACAGCTGATGTGGATTATTCCTGTTGGTGCAGCAGGAACAGACGCACTCACAAATTTTGTTGATCCTTCAGGAAATCTTTTCTTCGGCTACTGGTATGGTGAATCCGATGCGATTTCAATCGACAATATTGAGATTTACTACGATGTTCCCGAGACAACAACTACAACAACAACTACTACAACCACAACAACAACTACTACAACAACTACTACAACTGTTGCAACCACAACAGAAGAGCCTACAGACCCGCCTGCACTTGAAGCAGACGTATGGGGCGACGCAAGCTGTGACGGTCAGGTTCTTGTTAACGACGTTATTCTCGTTATGAGCTATGCGCTTGACCCTGAATCAGCAGGAATTACTGCACAGGGACTTGCAAATGCAGACGTTTACCAGAACGGCGACGGTGTTGCAGTTACCGATGCGGCTTCGATTCAGAAGTATCTGACGAAGCTCCTCAAGGAACTCCCCGAATCATATCTGTAAAAAATTAAAGGGACGCCAGCGGCGTCCCTTTTGTTATGCTGTAATACTGAATTTACTGCGCACTATAATCCTTAAAGCTGATATTAAGGTCAACATCACCCGTAATGCCCGGAATTCTGCCCGTACAGGAATACTGCCACATATCGAAATCATAGAAATATGTAGGTCCGTCGTTATATTCGGCAAGCCAGAAATCGTAGTCCTGAAGTCGTGGAAGGTCAAGCTTGAAGAGGGAAGTACGCTTATTCTGATAAATCATGGGAGTGTAGCCTGCCGACTTCACACGCTCACAGAAGGCGATACAAGCGTCGGTCAGTACGTCAACGGGCACATTATCGGTTCTTGCGGCATCATCATAGATAATTTCCCAGTCGTACACAACAGGGTAGGTGACATTGTAGGGTTCGATTGCATCGATTACCGCATCAGCTTCGGCAATAGCCTCTTCGGCGGAAATTGCCTGAGAGAAGAAGTATACGCCTGTTTTTATGCCTGCGGCATCGGCTTCACTGAGATTTTTTGCAAAGCTGTCGTCAAAGTTAATCTCACCGCCGCCGTAGGTACGGTAGCCGACACGTATAATGGCAAACTCCACACCTGCCGCCTTGACCTGTGCCCAGTCAATGTCGCCCTGATGAGTTGAAACATCGATACCGGGAATTGACGTAATCTCGCCGTTCTGCCTGTAGAAGGTGTAGCCGTTACGGGAAATAAGCGAATCCTTGTCCTTTGAGCATTCGGGCACGTTTTCGTAGACTGGCAGATAGATTTCACCGTAGGTTTCGTCGGAGAGGAGGATTTTTCTGCCGTCAAGCTGATAGAAGGTTTCTTCCTTGTCGATAACAGCCTTAGTTCTTACTTCGGGGTCTTCCGATGAAAGTTCCGCACTTGTCGGCACTGAGGGTTGTCCCGATGAATCCCTCAGAAAAAGCGACCATACAAGAAGTATTATAAGCAGGAGGATGATTACAGCCTCAATGAGGGTAATCATTCTCATTTTTTTGAATTTACTTGATTTTCCGTTCATTAATTTTGTTGTCCTCCGTTTTTATTTTATAATATCATAAAATCAGAGGCATGTAAACAGATTTCATTGAATATTAAGAAAATTTGCAGATACTGATTGATAGTTGATGATTTCAGCAAAAAAAGGGACTCTCTCAAACAGAAAGTCCCTCAGCATGTTTGAAATAAATAAACATTGCAGCAAACAGGCGACCGCAAGGGTCGCCTCTACAGATAATTTTTTGCGTACATGATGTAGGGACAGCCCTTGCGGCTGTCCGCAATTGCACTTACGACATACACTTCATGGACTCTCCGCTTAAGAGAGTCCCATTCATCATTAAAGTATAAAACAGATAAGACCGCTGCAGCCGTCATTGATTACCCTTTCAAGAGTCTCCTGCAGCTTCATTCTTGCGTCAATAGGCATTTTGCAGAGCTTGCTGTGAAGTCCCTCGTTAACAAGCTCATGAAGTGATTTTCCGAAAATATTCGACTCCCAGATTTTAGTTGGATTATCGTCAAAGCCTTCAAGCAGATACATCACAAGCTCCTCAGACTGCCTCTCAGTGCCGACAATAGGACTTACGGTAGTATTTATATCCGCCTTCATGAGGTGAATTGACGGAGCGGAGGCTTTCAGCTTCACACCGTACTTTCCGCCCTGCTTGATAATCTTCGGCTCTTCAAGAGTAAGCTCCTCCATTTCGGGCATTACGATACCGTAGCCCGTAGCCTCAACCTCAGCAAGTGCAGGCTCGATACGCTTATACTTTTTCTTGATTTCGTTAAGCTCAAGAAGCAGGGGCATAAGGTCAGCCTCGCTTTCGATTTCGATACCCGTAGCCTCGCCGAGAATCTTATAAAACAGACTGCTGTCAAGGTCTGCGGTAATGGTTACGCTGCCCTTGCCTAAATCGATATTGCTGATGAACGCCTTATTGACGTGCGGACACTGTGACATAGCCTGTGCCGCCGATTCAGCCTCACGCACAAGGGTAATATCCTTTGCACTTTCACGTATACAGCTCAGGATTTCGGATTTCAGCCAATGCCCCTTTTCGAGAGAATTAATCCAGCCTGCGGTACGGATATTTATTTCCTTAATCGGGAAAGAGTACAGTATTTCACGAAGAATTTCAGCTATGTCCGCTTCATCAAGGTCAATGCAGCTTACAGGGATAACCTTGCAGTCATATCTTTCCGTAAGCTCGCTGCACAGCTTCTTGACCTCTGCGGAGGACGGGTTTACCGTATTCATAACTACTGCAAACGGCTTGCCAAGCTCTCTCAGCTCACGGATTACACGTTCCTCGCACTCCTCATACTCTGCTCTCGGAATATCAGAAATAGAACCGTCTGTGGTAACGACAAGACCGATAGTGGAGTGGTCTGTGATAACCTTCTGTGTACCGATTTCAGCCGCCATATTAAAGGGAATTTCCTCATCAAACCATGAGGTCTGAACCATTCTCGGCATTTCGTTTTCTATGTAGCCGAGAGAACTCGGGACAATATATCCCACGCAGTCTATCATACGCACCCTGAAGCCTGCACCGTCTCCCAGATTGACCTCAACAGCCTTTTCGGGGATAAACTTCGGTTCTGTTGTCATAATGGTTTTTCCCGCAGCTGACTGCGGAAGCTCATCAATGGCACGCTCACGTCCCCACTCGCTGCTGATATTGGGTATCACAAGCGACTCCATGAATCGTTTGATAAAGGTGGATTTTCCCGTTCTTACGGGACCCACTACGCCTATGTAAATATCTCCGCCTGTACGTTCGGCGATATTGCTGTATATATCTTTCACCATAGCTTTCTCCTTGCAGTAATATATATTGCAGATTTCCGCAATGCAACGAATAATCTCAATCTGCAGGGGCGAACTCTGTTCCCCCGTAATTTGCAGAATAACGTTATTTATCCGGACAATAGCAGTGCTCAGTTCTTTATAGGTATCAGCAGCATTCCTCCGCTTTCAAGTTTTTCTCCGCTCAGCTCATTTTCCTCCATTACAGCGTCAACGCAGGTACTGTATTTCTTTGCAATGTCCCACACCTCTTCGTCCTCGACACCGTAATAAAGCTTAATCGCATAGTCGCCGTCACGTACCTTCTTAACACTTTCGTCCACCATAATATCAGTAAGTCCTCTTATTTCAGAAACACTGTACACCCGGAGCGTCACTGTCAGCTCAGCCTTTGCATTGAGAATATTTTCAGACGTAATGTTGTACGAAACATCACTTACCTCCACATCAGCCGTTACCGACCTGCCTTTAAGCTCATCGCCGATTACAACAGTTTCCTCAAAGGCTTCGTCCTTGTCGGGCATGACAATCATTCCGCCGCTGTCCTTTGCCGCCATTGTGTAGGTAAGCATTCCGCTGATTACAAGTCCTCTGCCGTCCTCTGAAATACGTGTATTGATATTTTTCGGACTGCACTGCATACTGTATACCGTCTGCGGAACATTTTCTCCCTCACAGATTTTTGCGGTATGGCGGAGCGTTTCCGTGTATGTAACGGGAATCTGCTCTGCTTTGATTTCCGAAGCAGTAACCTCGCAAGGGTAGGTTGTGGAAAAAGCGTCTGCCGCAAGCATAATTGATGCGGTCTTTACGGCACGGCAGCAGATTTTCAGTTCAAGATCGCACTTTAAAAGGCGGTTTTCTCCGTTTTTGTCGGCTTCGGGAGTAACCTCACAGCGTACAGGCTCTGCGGAAACGGTGCAGTCAAAGCTTTCGTCAAGTCCGTCCATATCCATAATCTGACTGAAAGCCACAGGGAAGGTAAGCGGCTCAAGTGCACCCTCGCCGTCCTTTTCGCAGGAATAAAGCAGTGAAACCTCTGCCTCGCCCTTTGCAAGAAGCTTTCCCGAAATCATTTTCTTATCGCAATCCGTTGTTCTGCATTTGCAGCTGACAATATTTATAACAGGGGGTGCGGCTGCGGAAATTTCGGTTTCCTCTGTAAGCTGAAGCAGCTTTTCGGCAGTAAGCTTTTTTGCGGCATATCTGACAGGGATTTTCTTAAGCTGAATGTTAAGTCCGCTTGCGTCAGAGATAACCTCCTGACTTTTTTCGCCCTCAGCCCTGATTTTAACGGATACGGCACCCCGCAGGTCAAGTCTGCGTTTGTTTACCGCACGGAAGTTTATGTGGTCAGCCTTAGGCGTAAGCACTGCGGAGGGATTATCGCATATTTTTCCGAGTTCAACGCTTTTTGTAAAGCACTGACGCTGACTTACACACTGCAGCATTGAGCTTCCCTCGCTGCAATAGAGTATGCGTATATCGCAGGCAAGCTCATAGGAAAGGCGGTCACCGCTGATAGTGTAGTCTGTAATCATCGGTATAACCTCGCACCTTACAAGTCTGAAAATGTCGGGATAGTAGTCGGGAAGAATATAGTCCAGCTCAACGCCCTGCTCCTGTACACCCTCGTACACGCAGTCCGTCGCCGAAACGGTTTCTCTGTTTATTTTTAATTCCATAATAGCCTCCTTGAATAATTGCTTTACCCAATTATATTCGCATGAGGGTACAAGTATGACTGATTTTTCGCAGTATTCAGCAGAAGTATTTTAATACGGAATTAATAATATAGCTTTTCAGTGATGAAAAAGCAGTGGCGACCCTTGCGGTCGCCACTACTACGGAATATTTCGGTATATTACGGGCGACCGCAAGGGTCGCCCCTGCTTATAACTATATTAATTTATAAATGCTTCCGCAAACCCTGCCTTTTTAAGATTGTCAAGCATAGCTTCGGCATTTTTTCTTTCTCTGAACGCACCAACCTGCACACGGTAGAGCTTGTCAGGTGTACTTTTTTTCAGTCCGTAATGCTCAGCAATAGTCTCTGCCTCAGCCGCCGCAAGACGTTTGAGATTATTGTCGTCCATAAGCCACTGCACTGCTCTTTTATTAGTGTGAAAGCTGTGCTCCAATAAAACTCCTGCCACTCCCACACTTGCCGCACCTCTGAGCACACCGTACCAGTCACCGTTATCGCCCTTGCGTCTGAGAATACGTCCTTTTTGCGAAGTCCCCATAATACATGCAACGGTATCCGCAAGCTTCTGCCCGATTTCATCGGCTTTTCCGTTAACAGAACAGCAGGCGAGGGGATAATCCACGCTTTCAGTATTGCATGCATTACTGTGAATGCTCAGAAACAAATCACACCCCTCTGCAAGTCTGCCACGCTCATATACCTGAATATCCTTATTCTTGTCCGTACGGGTAGTAATCACCGTCACACCGTAAGCCTCCAGTGCGGATTTAAGATAACCGTGCAGCTTCCAGTTTATGTCCGACTCATAATAACTTCCGTTAACCGGACTTTTATTGTACTGCCCGTAATGCCCTGCATCGATACATATTTTCATTGCTATTCCTCCTTGTTTTTCAGCTGTTCAAGTGCTTTTGTTAGCCTTTTCGGCAGGGGAAGTCCGATAGCGGCGGCATTTTCGAGAATAGAAATACCCTCATTTGCCGCATAAAATCCGATTACTGCCGACCTGCACACTGCACCGCCTCCGAGAATATGAACGTCGAGTATATGTCCTACCGCCACAAGTGCCATGATATACACCTTCTTTGCGATACCGACAAAGCCGACGCCCGATGAAAGCTCACATCTCAGCCATGCCGAGGCGATTCCCGTAAGGTAGTCCAGCACCATAAAAGCGATAAGTGCATAAAGCAGACCGTCGGGCTGTCCCCATAAAAAGCCGCATACTCCGCAGACTGCGGCTGACAGGGACTGCAAATACTTCTCCATTGAATCACCTCCTTAAAAAGGGGCAGAAAAATCCCCTTATTCAACGCATAAACATTGAATAAGGGGAAATATTCACTGAAAATTTACACTTTCGGCTCAGCAAGCCTTCAAAGCTCTTCTGCTTTTCATACTCTTCGAAGCACCACGTTCTTCTCTGAGCTTTCTTCGGAGATAAACTGCAAATGCGATACCATTCATAAGGAGTGCCGCAACCCATGCCGCAACACCTGCGTATGCCGTTGCACGGAAGCCAAGTTCATCGATAAAGAGCACGATGACTGTGATACGCATAACCATTTCGGCAATTCCCGAGCACATCGGTATAAACGGATAACCCATGCCCTGAACTCCGCTTCTGAAAACAAAGAGGAAGTCAACCGCAAATATAGTAACACCGCAGATAGGCAGGAACTGTGCCGCAATCTTAATGGATTCCTGTTCATTGAGCATGAAGCCTGAAATTGTTTCGGGAAGGAATACCATAATCGAGCCGAGTGCAGCATAGGTAATGAATGCTATGATAAGGCAGACTCTGAGACCTTCCTTGATGCGTGAATACTTCTTTGCACCGTAATTCTGACTTGTGAAGGACGACATTGCAAAGCCTGCGGTACAAGCGGGGTCCATAAAGAGATTCAGGTATCTGCTGCAAGCTGAATATGCCGCAGTGTAGGCAAGTCCGAGACCGTTGACGAAGTACTGGATAACCATAGTTCCGACAGCTGTAATGGAATTCATAAGTGCCATTGCAATACCGTTTTTCATCAGATTTCCGTACATTGAAAAATCAGTCGCAAAGTCCTTGCGGGAAAGGCGGACAATTTCGATTTTTCTCAGCTTGCTGTAGCATATTCCTGCCGAAACAACCTGTGCGATAATAGTAGCCGCCGCAGGTCCTTCAACACCTGTTTTCATAACGAAAACCGTAATGCTGTTAAGTCCGATATTGATAATGGTTGACGCAATAATGGCAATAAGGGGAGTTTTGCTGTCGCCGAGTGCCCTGAGGACGGACGCACAGAGATTGTATGCAATAGTGGAAACGAGTCCGCCGAAAATTATGTAGCCGTAAAGGAGACTGTCACCGATAATTTTCTTATCGGTATCAAGAAGAATAAGAATGTCCTCAAGGAAAATTATACTTATTGCAGTCAGAAGCACCGCAATAACTACCGCAAGCTTGATTGAAGAGGCAATAGCCTTTCTCATACGGCTGTAGTCCTTTGCACCGTAATTCTGTGCAATTGTAACGGAAAATCCGATTGTAAGACCGAGTGAAAAGCCGATAATAAGGAAGGTGAGCGAGGACATGTTTCCGACAGCCGCAAGTGCGTTGTCTCCGAGACCCTTTCCTACGATAGCAGTGTCGGCAATTGTATATATCTGCTGAAGCAGATTTGTAAAAAGCATAGGGAAATAGAAAGCAAGAATCAGCTTTGAAACCTTTCCCTCTGTTAAATCATAAGTACGTGCCATAGATAATACCTCCGTTTGCACTCATTATACTCTCATAGATACAGAAAATATATCATAATTATTGTTTTTTTATCGTTTTTTTGTCTGATATATATTCTTTTTGCCGACCGCAGATACAGTGCCGTTAATATTGCAAAATTTCGTTTCATGGTGTATAATATATTGATAATAATAGTGAAAAGGAATTATGCTTATGGCAAATGAAAATAAAGGCTTTCCGTTTTTAAGCGGCAATGCACTGAAAATTATAGCCGCCGTATCAATGGCAATCGACCATACAGGCTATCTGATTTTTCCCGAAATCGGTATTCTGCGTATTATCGGACGTCTTGCGTTTCCGATATTTGCTTTCATGATTGCACAGGGGTGCAGGTATACGAGAAACAAGATAAGGTACTTTACTACAATTGCCGTCCTTGCGGCAGTCTGTCAGATTGTGTACTACATAGCGGACAAAAGTCTGTATATGTGCATTCTCGTGACATTTTCGCTTTCTGTACTTATTATATATGCACTGCAGCATTTCAAAAAAGCTCTGCTTAATCCCGACAGTACCGGTATACAAAGGCTGTTTGCGGCTTTTGTGTTTGTACTTAGCGTGACGGGAGTATACCTGCTGAATCGTGCATTTACCATAGACTACGGCTTCTGGGGCTGTATGGTGCCTGTATTTGCGGGTATGCTTCAGCCTGTCGGTGCGAAGGAGTCTGAATACGAAAAAAAGTTCAATTATAATTGGGTGCACGTACTTATGATGAGTGCGGGACTTATTCTTCTTGCGGCGGAAAGGGGAGGAATACAGTTTTATTCGCTTCTTGCAGTGCCATTGCTTCTTCTTTATTCGGGAAAGCGTGGCAGGCTTAATATGAAGTATTTCTTCTACATTTTTTATCCCCTGCACCTTGTAGCTGTTCAAGGGATTGAGATGCTGATTAACTGAAGATGACAAAAATGCGGACGGCAAATAAATACCGTCCGCAAGTGTTATATGGAGTTGTAGATTGTGTGAGTTATACCTCTCGCTTTGTAAAGCCGTCCCACGCAATAAGCATGAACACTAAGAGGTGAATGAGGATAACGGCAACAGCGAAGCCCATTGAATGATGAGCAAAGCCTGTAGTACCGTCAGCTACAGCGGCAAGGTCGGTATTAGCGAAGATAAGGTATCTTGCCCAGTCCTGCTTGAGCGCTGTTTTGAGAATTGTAACGACTGTATTGCCCGAAAGCATTGCAAAGAGTGAGATACCGATTGCAAGCGAAGAGCTTTTCACGAGTGAAGAGATAGCGAAAGCAAGAGTTGCCATAACGACTACCTGAACGCTTCTGAGCATATAGTTTCTGAATACGTATACAAAGCCGTTTGTGCCCTTGACAGCACCGTCAACCACTTCAAGGTACTCCGAGCTGATAAATTCGGTGCCGAAGAAAAGCATTGAAAGCAGTGCAGATGCCGCATAGAGAAGGAGAATCATAATCAAACCGAGTGATACGCTCATGATATATTTTGAAACGAGGATTTTCCAGCGTTTTACGGGGTTGATAAGCAGGAATTTGATTGTGCCCTGTGAAAATTCATTGGCAATAGTGCTTCCCGTAATAACGATGATAAGGAGTCCGATAATGCTGATAAGTGAAGCCGACTGACAGAAAACAAGCCAGAAGTTTACGTTTGTAAATGCGGCAAGCAGGCTTGTATTGTCCGCAATATTCAGCTCAATATCGTTTTCGAGTCTGTAAAGACCGAGTGTAACGCTATCCTCAAGCCTCTTCTTTTCGGAAGCGGATTCTGCTGATACTTCCGTAGTTTCGCTGAGTGCAGACTTTGAATAGGCAACATTGTCAATAACATCGTTAGGCCATGTCCAGCTTTCCTCAAAGCTTGTGGGGAGCGGAATATTATTGTCGATGCGGTACTGATATTCCCAGTACTGAGCTTCGGGGAGTCCCATTTCCTTCATGCCGCTGACCATACTTTCACAGTATTTCTTCCAGTCATTGTTCTTTATGCAGTCAAGAAGCTCTGTTCTTACTTCTTCGGGATAGGTGAATTCAACAGTACCGTCCTCCAGCACTTCGTAATTAAAGGCTGAATACGCCGCATTAAGCTTCCAGTCTCCATGAGTAAGCTTGTTGTCTGTAAGGAATTTATACATTTCAATGTCGGTTTCATAGCCGTCATACTTCATTTTTTCGGCTTCCTGAATGTCATAGCTGTAGTCGATTTCAGTATCTGCATATAAATACTGCTTTTCCTCTTCAATAGCGAATTCCGCAATTTTTGCAATTCCGATAAGACCGAGTGCACACACGAAAACGAGTATGAAAATAATCTTTGTTGAAACCTTTTTCCATGTTTTTATATATTCGTTCTGAACGAGTCTGAGCATCTTAGCCAATCTGAACACCTCCCGATTGTGTAATCTCGATAAATACGTCTTCAAGCTTCTTGTTCTCCTTAGGAGCAACGGTGTAAAGCTTCACGCCCGCTTCGATAAGCTTTTTGTTGATGTCTGCGAGCTTTTCCTGAGCGTTTTCTGTATCTAATGTAATATTTATGTGAGTTTCGTCCGTAACGGTAAAGTCGGTACCCTCAAACATGGGAAGTGCCTTATCTGCATTGTCAACGCTGTAGATGTACTCTGAATTTCCGCTTGTGCTTGCCTTAATCATTTCATCAACGGTGTATACACCCGTCATTTTACCGTTGTTGATGATACCTACTCTGTCGCACATAAGCTCCATTTCGGACATAAGGTGGCTTGAAACGAGTACACAGATATTTTCTTCATGAGCAAGCTTTTTGAGAATGTCACGAAGCTCTTTGATTCCAGCAGGGTCAAGACCGTTTGTAGGCTCGTCAAGCACGAGAAGTTTGGGGTGGTGGAGAAGTGCCTGAGCAACGCCGAGACGCTGTCTCATACCGAGAGAATAACGCTTGATTTTCTCGTTGATACGGTTTGAAAGTCCTACAAGCTTTACAACCTCATCGATACGCTCTTCGGTAACGCCGTCTCTCATACGTGCATACTGACGGAGATTGTCTCTGCCTGTCATATGCTTATACATTTCGGGATTTTCAACGATACCGCCGATACAGCTGAGTGCTTTTTCGAAGTTCTTGTTTATATTGTAGCCGCCGATTTCGATACTGCCTTCTTCAAGAGTGAGAAGTCCTGTAATAATCTTGATAGTGGTGGTTTTTCCCGCACCGTTTGGTCCGAGAAAGCCGAAAACCTCACCCTCATACGCTTCAAAGCTTATATCGTGAAGGATATGGCGTCTGCCGAGAGTTTTGTTGAGATCGGTTATTTTAAGGGCAGCCTTTTTAGATATGCTGTCGTTAACCTTGATATTTTCTTCCATAAAAGCCGCTCCTTTCTTATGCGTTTTCGTCGGACTCATCGTCCTCTACAGGGGTAATGTATGAATCCATATCGTAGAACTCACATTTGGTAATTTTCCAGCCGTCGGAGGTTCTTTCGAGATAGAAGGTGCATTCCTGATTAACGCTTGTCTTGACAACTTCGGGTTCACCTGCTTCTTCATCACGCCAGCTGTAGGTATCGTCATATCCGCCGGGACAGATTATAGTACAGTTTTCTGTACCTACAAAATAAAGATTAGCGGTGCAGGTCATAACAGCACAGTTAGGACCGTCCTTATTGACCTTACAGTCGGTCAGGTCAGCGGAAAACTCAGTGATATAGCCCTTGTCCTTGTTGTCAAGAAGCTGTTTCATAGAGCTTCTGAAGTCCTCCTTAAGAGAAGCCCAGCCGTACATATCGTTGTAGGCATCCTCGACTGAAAGCCAGTATTTGTCGGTGAACTGCGAAAACTCCTCGATTCTCTTATCTGAATCTGCCGTGCTGTACTGAGCGTTAAGCTCTCTGTACTTTTCGGGAGTAACGTTATAGTCCGAAAGGGCTGCGGAGAATTCCTTGACGGTCTGTTCGATAAGCGGCTTTTCGGTTTTGAACCGATTAAGGTCAGTTACTATATATACCGCAAGACCGATAACCAGTATACCGCCGAGAATAAGTCCTCTGTTTGCCTTTCTGAGAAATTTTTTCATGTAAATCCTTCCCTTCTTTTAACAGGACAAGCCTGCTGTGTGTTGTACTGAGTGTACCGAGTGATTTAGTACAGTTATTATTATACACATTTTTTTACATTTGTCAATAGGTAATTTGTTTTTTTTGAAAAAATATTTTTTGTAGATTGTTCTGTTAATCGTAATATTTGTAATAAATAGCAAGCAAATGCATATAATATCAGTCAGAAATCCGTCTGCAGGGGATGGTGTAGCCCAACGATAAAACAGGCGTATGCGGAGAAAGCATACGCCTGTAGTTAATTTTATATAAGCAGCCGATTGGCTTAAGCCACTGGGGCTTAAAGCATTTTTACAGATGTTGCTGTTTTACGGAAGATTGAATTTGAATATCAAAAAGGCTTTCCGTAATTTTTGATAACGATATCCATAAAATTCATTTCTCCTATTGAAATGCTGTTGATAACAGACAAGTCTGTTGAATCAATTACACCGTCATAGTTTACATCGGCATTTACAAGATTTATGGAAACGGAATCTCCATTGAGATAATTTTCCAGTAAGGAATAATCCTTGCTGTCTGTTACGCCGTCCATATTCACATCGCCTCTGTTATAGTTGGATTTATATATCTGTGAAAGCTCGGCTTCACTTTCTTCATTGGCAACTCTTGTTCCGTCGCAGTCGAGATAGAATGAGTATGTTTCGGGAATAATATATCCATTATATTCACCTTCAGGAGTACCCCTGTACCATTCGTTCTGATAGGTCATACAGAAGAATTTGGATACGTTGGCTGTACACTCTACAAAATACCATTGATCATAAAGCTTTATTCCTACCAGTGCATGAGCGGGTGCAGAGACTAGCTGTATTTCATCTTTCGTGAAGCCCGCTTCAAGAAGGAGAAGGATGTATGATCTTGACATGCCTGCACAGGCGCCTCGTCCCTCAATAATAGAGTATGCTGTCTGATGCAGCGGGTAGGTGTCATTATAATTGATAAGATTGCCTGCAAGCTGACTGTGAATATATTTTGCTGTTTCATATTTTGCGTCTTCACGGGACTGACCGCTTGATCCGCTGATGTTCCAGTTAATGCTGCTGTTTGAGCTTTTCAGCTCATTGTAAACCTCAGTAACTTTTGCATCTATCTCAGATTTGAAAAGCTTTGCGCCGCCTATGCAATACTGAAAATGCTCTAAAAAGACTGAATCGGTAATACCGTCAGGTATAGCAATCTCACTGAGCTGATCACAGCCTGTAAACAGATATCCGCCGCTGAGTTCGTGTGAGAGATTCTTGGAGAGAGTTACCTTTGTAAGTTTTTTACAGCTTCCAAATGCTGCATATTCAATTGTTGTCAGATTATTATGAAAAGTAATCTCACAAATATCAGAGCCGTTAAATGCATACGCACCGATTGTTGTTACAGGTCTGCCGTGAATCGTATCGGGAATATCCACTGTAATATTTTCTGCACCTGAAGATACATATCCCGTAATGGTTACAGCTCTGTCTGCTATGGGAAGAGAGTAGCTAAGATCATACTGAGCTGTTGTAAAGGTACCGCTTATAACGGAATCTGTATGATAATTGAAATGATCAACAAAGGTGGGGTCGGTCATATTTCCCGGTGCATAGATTTTCTCAATGCTGATGCTGTTAAAGAACAGGTAGCCGCCCGAAAGCTCAGTCCTGAGATTTTTTGATAATGTGACTGATTTCAGATTAGGACAGGCAGCGAAAGCATAATCCCCAAGAGAAACAACACTGTCGGGAATTATAACATCGGATATTGCTGCATTGTTAAATGCAAACGCACCGATTTTTGTTACAGGACATCCGCCTATGCTGTCGGGAATTTCAACGCTTACCGATTCGGCTTCAGAGGTTTTGACAAAGCCTGTAATAGTTACCTCACCGTCGGATTTGATGTAACGCAGAGAATAACCCGCTTTGGTTTCAAAAACCTGTTCTATCTGTTCATTCAGCTTTTGTCTCATCAGCGTCAGATCAAAGGAATCTATGAAGCTGTCTCCATTAAGGTCCGCATCCAGCCGGTTATTAAGCTGACCTGAGCCTGTAAGCCATTTTTGAAGCAGCATTGCATCGTCTGCTGAGAACTGTCCATCGCCGTTGCAGTCACCTTCAACAACAGTTTCGGCTGCAGAAACGGGAAGAGAAGAGCTTTCTGCTGCAAAGCCTGTCATAAATCCGCTGCTCAGAGCAAGCAGAAGTGTAGAGATAATAATGTGTCTTTTTTTCATGATTGCATTGAATCCTCCTGAAATAATGGGAATGATTATATACATCATAATGCATTAAGGTTAATGGTGTATGAGCACAGTTACTAAAATATTATAGCTGATTTTGTCAGAAAAGTCAATGATTGCAGCCGATAATGTTAAAGATTGTAGTGCTGCAATAGATATTGGACAAAAATAAAAAAGAGTAGAGAGATAGACGAAAATCTGTTAGAATAAAGATACCACACAAAATTCAAGTCAGAAAGAAGGTCTATGTCACATCTTTTTTCTCGTGTAACAATTTATACTTATCAGAGTTTTTCGTGCTGCATTTTTACTTCGCTGCCAATGATTAAATACGCATCAAATCCAAACATCTCAGATTCAATGAATGCCATTACATCTTCACCTTCAGGCAGTTTTCCCTTTAATACGCCGTCTATCAAGCTTCTGGTTTCATCCTTCTCATCTCCGTCAATTTCAATAACGGCTTTTGTTGGTTTGTTTTTTACCGTAATAGTATGTCCGTTATATTCTGCTTTCCAGATTCCTTTTTCAACAGCTTGTAATCCTACTCTGTTACCAACAACTAAATGTGATTCGAAACCAAACATCTTGGATTCGAGAACTGCTATTACGTCTTCACCTTCAGGCAATTTTCCCATAAATAAACCAGTTATCAGGTCTTTTGTTTTAGACTGTACTATTCCGTCAATTTCAAGAGTAGCTGTAAAGAAAGTGTTAACTATCGCAATAGTATGTCCGTTATACTCTGCTTTCCAAATTTGTTTTCCCATAATTTTCTCCTTTTCAAAATAAAATTTCTTTTTTTAAAAGCTGACATTTATGTCAACTTTTCTTCTTATTTAATAATCATTTAAAAATAAACATACACGACAGACCTACACATGCCACAACATATAATGCACCTAAAATACCGAGGAATATACACATTCCCTTTTTACTTTTCTTTTTGTAGCTTAAAAATGCACGGACAATACCCACAATTGATATAAGCAGACCTACAATAACGAGTATTTTTTCCAATACCATACCTCCGGCAAAGTTGTTGCACAATAAAAGGGTATTTCCTGTGATAAGCTCAATAGTACCGTTTCCTTATGTATCTGAACGGCTGAAACTCAATTGCCTTAAAAACAAACTCTTCATGATTTGAAAGGAAAATGATAAGCAGATTAAGATTACTTGCTCTGAGTGTTTCAGCAAGATCAAGTCCCGAAATACCAGGCATATCTATATCAAGAATCAGCAAGTCAAGCGGTTCATTCTTTTCAGCAGCTTATCCTGAATATCTTCAGCATTTAAGTAATACTTGATCTCTGCCTCCTGATTCAGATTATTCAAAGTATTTCTGATAACTTTTCTTGCTGCCAATGCATCAAGTTCGCTGTCATCACAAATTGCAATATTCATAATTATTCAGCCCCTTTCAGATTTCATTATACCATTTTTAAAAATATTCTGCAAGGCATGATTAATTATTGAAGCTCTTTTTAATTCTACTGAGAGCAGATTTAACTGTCTTTTCCACCGCACCTGCACTGACGCAGAAATCCTCTCCGATTTTACTTCATTCTCTCGGCACGCTGTTTTTCTTTGTTCAAATCAATATCAGAATAACTATACGGCGATAAATCAATCACAAAGTAGACTGGACTTCCAATACTGATATTCACAAAAAGATATCACACGCACTTGATGATATACTGTATGATTACAGTGACAATAACAACTGGGAGCTCAGCTTTGAAACAATGGACAAGATAATTGATAATGTAAAAACCATTGCTCGCAGGAGGTTCTATTCATCTGATGAATGGAAAGAGGTAGAACGTGAACATCTTAATTCTGACAGACGGTATTACGAAAAACGCAACGCTTATCAGCTGAACATAACATAACACAAAGCATGTCCCGAAAAGGAAACTGCTTGGACAACGGTGCTAAGGAAAACTTTTTTGGCAGGCTTAAAGTCGAAATGTTCTATGGCGAAAAATTCGAAAGTGTTAACACTTTTATTGATGAGCTGAATGAATATATTTATTATTACAATAACGAAAGGATTTCTTCTAAACTAAAAATGAGTCCGGTACAGTACCGAACTCATTTCCATACTCTTTAATTATTTTTGTCTAAACTTTGGGGTTCACTTCAACATCGGTCGCCTGAGATATAAGACTTTCGGACACTCTGATATTATATTCATCAAGCCGCTTTTTGAGAATTTTTATTAAATCGACGGTAAAAGGCAGCGAGTAAAGTTAAAAAATAAAAATATATAAAAGGTGTTGACTTTTCTCTTCTTTGGTGATATAATAATTAAGTCGTACGAAGCGTATGACTTATATCGCGGTGTGGAGCAGCTAGGTAGCTCGTCGGGCTCATAACCCGAAGGTCGTTGGTTCAAATCCAGCCGCCGCAACCACATCTAAACGCAACGATTGATACAAAATCGTTGCGTTTTTCTTTATGCCAAAAACGCCTTAACTGCGTTGTTTCTGCCCTGTTTGGCAGAGGATGATTTTACCCTTATCGTTTCTTTGGAGAAAAATAAGAGAGCAAAGAAACAAAATGAAAGTGCAAAGAAACGGAGGGGGTGGGGGTTGCATTTTACCGTTTCGTTGGTCTTTCACCGTTTCTTTGGAGAAGTGCCGTTTCTTTCCTCAATAGCCGTTTCTTTGGATTTTTTCAGCGTTTCTTTGCATAAAAATAAGGGGTGCATTTCGCACCCCTAACTCATTTTATACTGTAATTTCACTCCCGTCCTTAAACAGGAAAACTATTCTTCCATCTCTGCATATCGTCACATGATCAATTGCTTTCAGCCATAAGTCTTCTGAAAATTCTGTAATCACATTCTGTTCACGCAGCGTTTCAGCATAATGCAGGATGAATTTCAGCTTGCTTTCCATCGCTTCCTTTTTGCAAACTAGTGCGTCATGCTTGGCCTTTAGCGACTCATATCGCTGTACCAGTTTTTCATATTCAGCCTTGTAAAGCTCCTGCTTCATTGGCTTTACAGAATTTTGCTGTATCAGATTCCGTGTCAGCTCTGCGACAACGTCCATTTCCTGCGTCACTGTTTCAATCGCAGTATCATCGGAAACCGTGAAATGCTCACTTAACAGCAGGCAATTCTCGATGATCTCATCCTTGTTTTCAAGAATCCGATTCATCGCCAGAATGAATTTGTCCTTGATATGCTCCTCGTACAAATGCGGCGTTGTGCATTTCTCACCATTCTGAAATTTATGGTTGCACTGCCATATCACACGACGGTATTTGCTGGTGGAGTGCCAGACCTTTGAGCCATAATATCCACCGCAGCACTCACAAATCAGCCTTGCTGTGAAAATGCTTTTGCTGTTGTATTTCCTGCCAAGCCGCTTTCTGCGCAGATACTCCGCCTGCACCAGTTCAAATTCCTCTGGCGGAATAATGGCAGGATGGGACTCCTCCACATAATACTGCGGCACTTCACCTTCGTTGATTTTTGTCTTTTTTGTTAGGAAATCCACTGTAAACTTCTTTTGCAGCAATGCCGAACCTTTGTATTTTTCATTGGTCAGAATACTCTCAATCGTGCGGCTGTACCACTTTTTCTGACCGCCCGGTGCAGGAACTTCATGTTCCATAAGCATCTGTGCGATTTTGTTTGTGGTCAGTCCCTCCATAAAGCTGCGATAAATCAAACGGACGATTTCAGCCTCCTCCGGTACAATTTCGGGTAGTCCATCCTCACCCTTACAATAACCAAGGAACCGGCTGTACGGCAGTGATACTTTTCCGTCTGCCATTCGTTTCCGCTGTCCCCATGTGACATTCTCGGAGATAGAACGGCTTTCTTCCTGTGCAAGAGAGGACATGATCGTGATGAGCAGCTCACCCTTGGAATCTAAGGTGTAAATATTCTCTTTTTCAAAATATACCTCCACACCTTTTTCTTTCAGCTTACGCACTGTTGTCAGAGAATCGACAGTATTTCGGGCAAAACGGCTGACGGACTTTGTGACAATGAGGTCGATTTTTCCATCCAGAGCGTCCGCAATCATGCGGTTGAATCCGTCACGATGCCGAGTGTTTGTTGCAGAAATACCCTCGTCCGTGTACACGCCAACAAACTCCCAGTCGGGGCGTTTCTGAATATAATCCGTGTAATAGCTGACCTGTGCAGCGTAGGAAGTCTGCTGTTCTTCAGAATCGGTCGACACTCTCGCATATCCTGCAACCTTGCGTTTTGCAGTGCTTTCAAGAGGTACAAAGGTCGCAGGATGCAGCCTTGCGGGGATTTTGGTTACTACGGGCATTTATGCCATCTCCTCTCTTTTGAAATCTGACCTGCCTGTTTTCGCATTTCATCCGTCCAACTTTCCGAGCGTGAACGATCCTGCCATTCCACAGTTTTCGTTGCGCCGTTGTGGAAAATGAACTCCAGCTGATTCGGCGCAGGAACAATGATCTGCTGAATTTCAGAATGGAAAATATCTTCATCATATTCAGATAATCCTAGAACTTCACAGCAGGCAGCATACAGCTTTCCTTCCGGAATTTGCTTTGCAGTCGGGCAGTATTTTTTACCTTTGGTGTTGTAAGTACTGCATATCCACACAATGCCGGTTGCAGTTGTTTTTCTGCGATAATTCTTACCGCAGCCGCCGCAGAGGATTTTTCCTGTGAAGGGATAAACCGCAACTGTAGATTTCGGGGGAGTGAAGTGGCAGCTCCTCGTTTTTATCAGTCCTTGCACAAGATCAAAAATCTGTGGCTCGATAATCGCAGGATGTGATTCCTCAACATAGAACTGCGGAAGTTCTCCTTTATTTTTCAGGCATTTCTTTGTGATGTGATTTTCCCGATACGCTTTTTGAAGAAGCATATTACCTGCGTATTTTTCGTTTTGCAGAATCCTGCGGATGTCTTCAGTAGTCCACTCACAGCCGTTAATGGTCGGGATCTTCTCCTCATTCAGCATATTGGCGATTTTCATCTTGCCCATACCGGAAATGTACTCGGAGAAGATTCTCCTGACAATTACGGCTTCTTCGGGAATTACTTCAAGACTGCCATTAGGTGTTCTGCGATAACCAAGCATCCGCATACTGCTGACACGTCCTTGTTCAAAATCTCTGCGAATACGCCATTTCTGATTCTCACTCGCAGAGAAACTCTCCTCCTGTGCATAGCTGGACAGTATCGTCAGCATTAGCTCACCGTCCGCACTCATGGTGTGAATATTCTGCTCCTCAAAGTATACATCAACCCCGATGTCCTTCAGCTCTCTGACCGTTTCAAGCAGAGTGACAGTGTTTCGGGCGAATCTTGATATGGATTTTGTGATGATGAGATCAATTTCGCCATTTCTGCAAGCCGCAAGCATTTTCTGAAACTCTGCACGGTTGCTTTTCGTGCCGGTTAATGCTTCGTCTGCATAAATCCCGCAGAACAGCCATTCGGGGTTGCCTTGAATCAGCTCGTTGTAGTAGCTGACCTGTGCGGACAGGGAGTGCAGCATGGCGTCTTTGCCGCTGGACACTCTTGCGTAAGCAGCCACACGCAGTAATCGTGGCTGAATCGGGATTGTGGGTTCAATTTTTTGTATCAATCTTTTCGTAATACCCCCTCCTTCCGATACCATATTAACTCGTCACGGAGGAATTATCAACGAATATACCGGACAAAGATATGCCGTATTTTTCAGCCATTGTTGTATGCATT
>SVNJ01000121.1 GCA_015066955.1 Ruminococcus sp.
ATCTTCTGCATGGTGCATCAGAGCTATATCTTTGTCTTGACAAGGCATGGAACAGTGCACAATACGAGGGCGATGAATTCTTGTGCTGCGCTATCCGTGAAGTAATGTATTCGGATGTACCGAAGCATTTCAAGCGTAATGCGCTTCTTCCTGCACTCCATGCGGAAAGGGAAAAGCCTTTGATTTTCTATTTCAGTCCGCTCTGCTTTCAGATGAGGCTTTTCGGATATACAGCGCTTATTTACGATTATCCGCAGTTTTATGATTTAAGCTTTCGTGAATGGAACAAGACCGTTACAAATGCACTTGAATTCCTTCGGATGAAGAATGATATTCATTATCTGACACAATGTCAGCGTATTTCATCTCTTTATGATTCGCTGACAGGCTTCTATCATCTGCGTGAATTCCGTAATATTACAGAGGCGGCAGGCTCTGAGCTTTCGGGAGACTGCTTTATACAGGCGATAAAATTAAAATTTTCCGACGACGGCGAATACCTCTACGGAGAAAACTACCGCAGCGATATAATTTCAGCAGCGGCAAAGGCTGTAAAACAGGCGTCAGTGAAGCGTGAGATATGCTGCCGTGCATCAGAGGATTTGTTTTTGATTCTTTGCAAAAGTGAGGACGGCAGGCTGTTTTCCGATAAGCTTAAAGTCATGATGTATCATTCGCTCAGCGGAAAATACGATGAAAATCAGGCTGTGGCGGTTTATGCCGAGTATACGGGAAAAGCAGATGCGGAAGCTGTTGAAGCTGTTTGTCATGATGCGGAGCGGATTGCCGATAAAACGATAAAGCTTCTCAATGAGAGAAAGAAGCTTCCTCACTACAGAACTCTGCATGAACTTCGGAAGAGCATTCAGCTGGCGCCTAAAACCGCCCCCTCTACCGAAGAAATATGCAGAACCCTTTGTCTGAGTGACGGTTATTTCAGGGTTGCCTACAAGAAATGCTTCGGAGTCAGCTATGTAAAGGACTGTATTCAGGCGCGGATTATGCTTGCAAGCTATCTGCTCTGCACTACCGCAATGAGTATATATGCCGTTGCACTGAAATGCGGATATACAGATGAAAAATACTTTGCAAGGCAGTTCAGACAAAGTGTAGGTTATTCTCCCATGCGATACAGGGAACGATACTGCTGATGAATAATATCTTAAACAATCGCCACCCGTTTTACGGGTGGTTTTTATTTCAACTCTGTGATTATCAGTTCAACGCACTGTTGTTTTCCGAAGAATCAGCATTGCTTGAAAACAACGGTGCATTGTGTTATAATTGATACAGAACATTTTCACTAACATTTTCGTTATATACAAAAAGAATATGTAAATTCTGATGTCTGTAGTTTTCAAAGAGGTGATATATCATGCAATTTAAATTCAGTGAGAATCTTACAAAATACAGAAAAAGATGCGGTCTTACACAGGGACAGCTTGCCGCTAAGCTTAATGTTACGCCGCAGGCTGTTTCGAAATGGGAAAACGGCAGTCTCCCCGACAGTGAATTTCTGCCGCTTATTGCCCATACACTCGGTATTTCCCTCGATATACTTTTTGGACTTGAGGAAGAACGTGAGGACACTGACCTTGAACGCATGATTTCGGATAAAATTCGTCAGACACCGCAAAAGGAACGTGCCGATGTGATTATGCAGTTATTCTATGCGGCACTCAGCGGATATAACGACTATAAGCTTTCAAAGGTAAAATATCCTGCCGAACTTGAACTTGAAACCTATGCTGAACTGAAAACAGACTATGAAGGAGCTATTGCAAGGCTGAATGATGACCTTAAGTATTTCTGTTTTTTAAAGATTCCTGAGAATGGCGTTGATTCATATACGGAAGCGACAGATGCAATGGTACATCTTTTCCGTTCGCTTGCCGATAAGGATGCGATAACTGTGATTCATTATCTCGGAAGCGGTTACCGTAACAGAATGCAGTCTCTTGAGTATATATCAAAGCAAGTGTCAATTCCCCTTGAAAAAATCAGGACCGTTATGGATAATCTTGACAGACTCGGCTTTGTATGGCGTGTTTCAGCTGATATTACCGATACGCCTTCTATAATTTACGGCTATTCATACAATACGCCGCTTGCCTGTCTTCTTGTTCTTGCAAAATCAATGACGCAGTACATCCGTTTTCGGGATATGCATATAGATAGCTATACAAAAGGACCTTTCCGAAGCAAGGCTGTGAAAATCAATGAGCCTGTTCCTGAAGTGGGGTTCTGGGAAACGGAGTCTGACGAGAGTGAAAATAAATAACATGGAGGAGTTTAAAATGAAGAAATGCAAAGCACTGCTTACAGCAGTAATGGTGAGCGCCGCAGCACTTTCCATACCGTATCAGACGGTAAGTGCTGAGGGAAGCTATGAAATGAACATCAGTATTGATCTTGGAGGCGGAACAAAAGCAATAAGTCCGTATATCTACGGTATCAACCAGTACGGCAATCAGGAGAATTACAAGAATGTAACCGTGAATGCCGTAAGACAGGGCGGAAACAGAATGACCGCCTATAACTGGGAGAATAATGCTTCCAATGCAGGCTCGGACTGGAAATTCAGCTCTGATAATAACCTTTCAAATTCCGATGAACCTGCTGATTGTGTACAGGTTCTTTCAAAGGAAGCAGCAAGCTATGGAATCGATTATAAGATGACAACGCTTCAGCTTGCAGGCTATGTTGCTGCTGACAAGGACGGTACCGTAACAGAGGCGGAGGCTGCACCTTCCGACCGCTGGAATGAAGTAGTGCTTACAAAGGGAAGTGCCTTTGATGAAACTCCCGACCTTACTGACGGTAAGGTATATATGGACGAATACGTAAACTATATTATAAATACATTGGGTGATTCAACATCTCCGACAGGCATTCAGGGCTACAGCCTTGACAATGAGCCTGCATTGTGGGACGGTACTCATGTACGTATTCATCCCGGTCAGACTACAATTGAGGAGCTTCGTGATAAGTCTGTTGAAATGGCGAAGGCTGTAAAGAAGCTTGACCCGAACGCTGAGATTTTCGGTCCCGCACTTTACGGATATACCGCATTTGACCACCTTGATGACGATGATACAAGCAATGAATGGGAGAACATCAAGTCTGCAAATAATTACCACTGGTACTTGGACTGTTATCTTGACCAGATGAAGCAGGCTTCCGATGAAGCTGGAGTACGTCTCCTTGATGTTCTTGATATTCATTATTATTCGGAATCCGCAAGAGTGGGTGTTGAGGACAGATTACAGTCTGTGCGTACACTTTATGAAGAGGGCTTCGTTGAAAACAGCTGGATTGGACAGTGGTGTCAGGAAAATGTGCCGATTCTTCCTACAGTTCAGGCATCAATTGACAAGTATTTTCCCGGTACAAAGCTCGCAATTACCGAGTATAATTTCGGCGGCGAAGATTTAAGCGGTACAATTTCTCATGCTGAGGCTCTCGGCTGTTTTGCGGATGCAGGTGTATACATGGCATCTATGTGGAGCGGAAATCCATATCAGTTCTCCGCAATTAACCTTTTTACAAACTATGACGGTAATGGCGGATGCTTCGGAGATACTCTTGTTCCTACAGTAACAGATGATGTTTCGCTTGCAAGCTCTTATGCGGCAATAAATGGTACAGATAAGGGCACTGTAACCGCAATGATTACCAATAAGAACCTTGAAAAGTCTGAAAATGCGGTAATTTCACTTGATAATTCCGATACAACATACGAGGCTGCGGCGGTATATGCTGTATATGGCGATTCCGCAGATATCCGTCTGATTGACATTATTGAAGATGTTGAGGATAATGTTGTAAACGTAAATCTTCCTGCATATTCCGCAGCAATGGTTGTTATTACAGATGATGCATCTGATTTTGAAGAGCTTGAAATTTATAATCCCGATAAATTCGTGCAGAAAACCGAAACCTTTGAAAACCCTTCGGAAATGATTAATGAAAACGGATATGTTGAGATTCCGATTACCGACCCTGAGCATCTCGTAAGAATTGATATTACCGCAAACGTAACCTCAAGTGCAGGTTCATCATGGGGCAGTGCAGGCTGTGCGGTATGCATAAATGCTGTTGACAGCGAGGGTACAGGCTTCTGGACCTCAAAGAGCTATTCTCTCAAGCTTGGAAACGGTTCGACCGCATCAGTCGAATTTGACGGAACGCTTTCAAATGACGGTGAGATTGTGAAAGCAGTTGTTGCTGACGGCAAGGTTGAGCTTCAGAAATGGTGGGATTCCTCCGAGAAAATGGAAGCAGACATTGAGGACGTTATTGGTGTTGAGTATACAAAGGTGGATGTTGTATATGAATACGAAAATACTTCGTCTGAAGTTATAAGCGGCGATGTAAACGGTAACGGAGAGGTTGATGTTGCGGATTCCATAGCAATTATGAGCCATGTCACGAATCCCGAAAAGTTCCCGCTTACAGATGCTCAGATTGAGGCAGGCGACGTTTATCAGCAGGGCGACGGCATTGCGATTACGGATGCTGTTTCGATTCAGAAGTATCTGACAAAGCTGATAAGTGAACTTCCCGAATCCTGAATCACTCAGGCGAACAGATAAAATATTTACTTTGATATATTTTGTGAATTTCAATTATAGCTATTTATGAAATATAATCTACAGTCAAAAATACTCAGCCGAGAAAATAACCGGCTGGGTATTTTTTGTTTACAAAGCAGAGCTTTTGACATTTATGACTTTGTTGCGGCGGAAGGATTTTGATAAAAGGTTGACTTCCGCCTGTTTTGCGTTAAATATGGTGAGATGATAATTAAATATCAATTTTGATTAGAAATTATAGGATTATATTGCTTTCTTCATTTTGTCCACTAAATCTTCATTTTGTGGGTTGAAACAAACTATCTATAGGTAATATAATAAAAATAATAAAAAATTCAAAAAGCTGCAATGATTTATGAGAGCAGGGAGGAAAAACATGAACAAGAAAAGAATCGCAGCAGCAGTGACATCGCTGGCATGCTGTGCAGGAGTGGCAGGGTACATGCCGCAGGTAGTGAGGAATACGAGT
>SVNJ01000122.1 GCA_015066955.1 Ruminococcus sp.
TCAGAGGTAAGAGGACCTGTTGCAATAATCACGATGCCCTCAGGGATTTCCGTAACCTCTTCGCCGATTACCTCTATATTCGGGTGATTTCTTATCTTTTCGGTAACACTGTCGGAGAATTTCTCACGGTCAACCGCAAGTGCACCTCCGGCTTCAACGGAATTTTCCTTTGCACAGGGCACTGTAAGCGACCCGAGCATTTCCATTTCAGCTTTGAGAAGTCCTGCTGCCGATTCGATTCTTGCCGCTTTGAGGGAATTTGAGCACACAAGCTCCGCAAAGCCGCTGTAGTGATGTGCGGGGGAATATTTCTGCGGCTTCATTTCGTAAAGACGCACGCTTATACCGTTTTCCGCAAGACGCCATGCAGCCTCGCAGCCTGCAAGTCCCGCACCGATTACACTTACCGTTACACTCATTTTTTAAGCTCTCTTTCATATCCGCAGTCGGGCTTTTCGCATACAAGCTTTCCTGACTTTCCGCCCTTTATAAACAGTGAACTGCCGCAGGTAGGGCACTTCTCCTGTGAAGGAACGTTCCATGTCATGAAGGTACAGTCGGGATAGCTCTCACAGCCATAGAAGCTTCTGCCCTTCTTGGACTTTTTCAGAAGCATTTTCTTGCCGCATATAGGACAGCTTCCCTCTGTCTCCGTAACAATCTTCTTTGTGTTCTTGCAGTCGGGGAAGCCCGGACATGCAAGAAATTTGCCGTAGCGGCTGTACTTTATTACCATATTCTTACCGCAGAGGTCGCATACAACGTCGGTTTCCTCATCGGGTACCTTTACACGCTTGCCCTCCATTGCGGTTTCTGCCTTTTCAAGTGTTTTCGCAAAATCGTCGTAGAACTCATGGAGTGAGATTACCCAGTCCTTTTCGCCCTGTTCAACCTTATCAAGGTCGTCCTCCATGCCTGCTGTGAACTTTGCGTCAACTATATTCTTGAAGTGCTCCTTCATAAGGTCGGTTGTGACCTCGCCAAGATTTGTGGGTTTCAGCTGTTTTCCCTCATGCTCCACGTACTGACGTGCAGTAATTGTGGTGATTGTAGGAGCATAGGTACTCGGACGGCCTATTC
This sequence comes from Ruminococcus sp., assembly GCA_015066955.1. Classification (GTDB taxonomy): domain Bacteria; phylum Bacillota; class Clostridia; order Oscillospirales; family Ruminococcaceae; genus Ruminococcus. The sequence continues at coordinate 1,081 of SVNJ01000122.1, forward strand.
CGTTTTCTTCAAGCGCCTTGATAAGCGATGCCTCAGTAAAGCGTGCGGGAGGCTGAGTAAAGTGCTGATTTCCCGCAATTGATTTCAGCTTAAGCTTATCGCCTGCCGTAAGCGGAGGAAGCATTTTCTTGCTTTCCTCTGCGGAATCTGCTGACTCCACATAAAGCACCGTAAAGCCGTCGAATTTCACGGAGAAGCCCGATGCACGGAGTATACAGCCGTTTGCCTCAATGTCAACCGATACGGTATCAAGAAGTGCATTTGCCATCTGACTTGCGATAAATCTTTCCCAGATAAGCTTATAAAGCTTGAACTGATCGCTTGTAAGGCTTGATTTTACTCTGTCGGGAGTAAGCTCGGGAGTTGATGGTCTGATAGCCTCATGAGCGTCCTGAGCACTGTTTTTTGTTTTGAAGATTCTCGGTTCGGGAGGAAGATAATCCTTGCCGTAAACCGTTTCTATATACTTGGAAGCGGCAGCTCTTGCCTCGTCGGATATACGGAGGCTGTCCGTTCTCATGTAGGTGATAAGACCTACAGCACCGATTCCCTCAATATCAACACCTTCGTAAAGCTCCTGTGCAGCTTTCATGGTACGCTTTGCCGAGAAGCCGAGCTTTCTTGAAGCCTCCTGCTGAAGTGTGGAGGTGATAAACGGGGGTGCAGGCTGTTTCTTTGTAACACGCTTCCTTACGGACTTTACAGAATAATCCGCACCCTCAAGACGTGCAAGAAGTCCGTTTGCCTCTGCCTCGTTGGGAATTTCAAGCTTTTTGCCGTCAACGGTAACAAGTGCCGCATCGAACACCTTGCGTGAACCGGGAGCGGTAAACTTTGCATCGACTGACCAGTATTCCTTAGGTACAAACTTTCTGATTTCATTTTCCCTGTCAACAACAAGACGCACCGCAACAGACTGAACTCTTCCTGCGGAAAGTCCTCTTTTAACCTTTTTCCACAGGAAAGGACTGAGCTTGTAGCCTACAAGTCTGTCGAGGATTCTTCTTGCCTGCTGTGCATTGACAAGGTCTACATCTATTTTATGAGGATTACTCATACCGGTTTTTACGCCCGACTTTGTAATCTCGTTGAACGCAACACGGTTATTCTCATTCATATCAAGGCTCAGCATCTGTGCGATATGCCATGAAATTGCTTCTCCCTCACGGTCAGGGTCGGTTGCGAGGTATACTTTACCGCACTTCTTAGCACGCTTCTTAAGCTCCTTGATTACGTCCTCCTTGCCCTTCATATCCATATACATAGGCTTGAAGTCATTTTCGGTATCAACACCGAGCTTTGACTTCGGAAGATCTCTTACGTGACCCATTGAAGCTACTACCTCATATCCCGTACCGAGATATTTCTGAATTGTTTTTGCCTTTGCAGGCGACTCTACTATAACTAAATCTGACATTATCTATTACCCCTTTTTTCCTGTCGTCCGCCTCAGATACTTACGGACTTCCCTTTGCATACACCTTTCCCGGAAGTGACTTTATTGCTCCGCTGATTTCGAGCTCTGTCATTTCAAGCATAAATTCGGACGAGGTAAGACCTGCTTTCTGTATTATTATATCCGCATGAACCTCATCGTCCCCTATAGCATCAAGAATACGATGCTGCACAGGAGTATATTCTCTGACAGGTTCCTGCTTTTGTCCTGTACCGGGAATTTCACTTTTTATTATCTCAGCAAGAGGAGATTCCTCTCCCCTCTTTTTCTTTTCCTTTTTATTTTCAGCCGAAGGCTTATCAGAAATCTTTCTTCTGCCCTTTGCCGAAAGCTCCGAAACACCGAAATAGCTTACTTCAGAGGGCATATCCCTGTAGATGTCCCAGCCGCCTGTCGGAGTTACTCTGAGGCATTCAAGAACATCATCTGCAGAAAGAAGTATCTGTGCACCATCACGAAGAAGTACGGTATTGCCGGTAAATCTGCCTGCAAATATATCTGCGGGAGGAAGCACGAAAACCTCACGCCCCTCTGCCGCCGCAAGCGAAGCTGTAATAAGCGAGCCGCTCTTCGATGAAGCCTCAAATACTATAACAGCCCTTGCCAGAGCCGCAAGTATGCGGTTTCTCTTAGGGAAATTGAAGCTGTGAGGAGGAGTTCCCGGCGGATATTCCGATATAAAAACTCCGCCCGACTCTGTTATCTTATCCCTGAATCTTACATTTTCTCTCGGATAATCCACATCAACACCGCAGCCGAGTACGCATGCTGTAGGACGACCGATTTCAGCCGCCGCAAGGTGTGACGTAATATCAATTCCCATTGCAAAGCCGCTTACTATTGTAATATCGTTCCTTGCAAGCTCTCCGCATATTCTCGAAGCAGCTTCAAGGCTGTATGAGCACGCTTTTCTTGCACCTACCGACGCAACGGCACGGGCACCCCTGAGGCATGATATATTACCCCTGTAATAAAGTACAGCCGGCGGATTTAATATATGCCGCAGCTGAGGCGGATATTCACTGTCGCTGCATGAAATAACCTCAATGCCCTTTTTACGGCAGTCCTCTATGAACTTTTCCGCATCACTGACTGAGGTAGAAGCTATACTTCGGATTTCGTTTTCGTCAAGCCTGTCGTTCAGCTGACCCGAAGCAAGCATTTCGTACACATCTTCGGGATGAGGGGCAAGTCTCATTGCCTCCCATATACGGCGGCTTCCCGCACCGAAAATCATTGAAAGCCATACCCAGTATTTAGTTCCGTTCACGATAAAGCCTCCGTTCCATATATTACTTAGTCCTTGCAAGCTCCCACATCATAATACCCGCAGCCATTGCCGCATTGAGTGAATTGATGTTTCCCTGCATAGGGATAGTTATTCTGCGGTCACATCTCTGAGAGATTTCTCCCGGCAGACCATTGCCCTCATTGCCGATAAACACAGCCTGTCCGCCTTCAAAGCAGCACTGCGTTATTTTTTCAGCGTCCTTATCGATGACTGAGGCACAGCTTGTTACACCGCCCTGTGACAGCATATCGAAAAGCTTTTCTGTATCATTTTCAATACAGATATTCATCCGGAAAACCGAGCCCATTGTAGAGCGGATAACCTTAGGACTGTAAAGGTCGCACGAGCCTGACATTATAATGCCGTCCATGCCGAGAGCGTCTGCTGTACGTATAATCATACCCACGTTTCCCGGATCCTGAAGCCCGTAAAGAACCACATATTTTCCGTTTTCCTTAAAGGTCATTTTTCTGCAGGCAGGTATGCGGCAGATTGCAAACACACCCTGCGTCTGACCTGTTGAAGCAATTTTATTTCCAAGCTCATTTGAAATAACAATAGTTTTTGTGTTCCTCAAATCAACCTGAAAAAGCGTATCACCAAAACGCTCCGCAGCCTGCTTTGTGAGAATGAGGTGTGATATACCGCTGTCCTCACGAAGTGCATCTTCGGTAATTCTTAATCCCTCCAACACGAATAAGCCGTACTCGAGCCTTTCTTTTTTTGAGGAAGAAAGCTTCTGATACAGCTTGATAACGGGATTATCTTTTGATGTAATAATGTTTTCCAAGAGCCAACAGCACCTCCAGACCATTGAGTATCACAGTCCCGGAGGACGTCCGGGACAACGTACTCAACTACAACAAAACACGCTCTTAATATATAAGGAGCGTGTTTTATAATTACGATTAAAGAGCAGCCTTAGCCTTCTCAACGATAGCAGTAAAGCCTGCAGCGTCGTTGATAGCGATTTCGGAAAGCATCTTTCTGTTGAGAGTGATGCCAGCCTTCTTGCAGCCGTTCATGAATGTAGAATAGTTCATGCCGTTCATCTTAGCAGCAGCAGAGATTCTTGTGATCCAGAGCTGTCTGAAGTTTCTCTTCTTCTGCTTTCTTCCGATGTATGCATAGTTGCCTGACTTCATTACGGCCTGCTTAGCCATCTTG
>SVNJ01000123.1 GCA_015066955.1 Ruminococcus sp.
CTCTCTTATGGGTGCGTCTGCCGAAAGCTCGATTGATGCTCCCATTGTAAATGCACCTGCCGCCATTATTACCTTGCTGTTATAGCCGGGCATGTCCCACGCTTCGGGAGTTACAAATGAATCAACAGGTGCACCCTTCTGTATTCCACGACAGAAAGCGGTGAGATTTTCCTCGTTTTCAAGCTGTACTGCGGTAATTATATCGCCCCTCTTATCGTCCTTTGCGGGTGTACACTTAAAACCAAGAAGTGTGAAAAGCTCACTTGCAAATGCAGATGTTTTAAGTGCATTTGCCGTAACATCAGGGGAGAAGAAAAGTCCGAGAAACATTTCTCTGTTCATATCAAGGGTACATCCGACTTCCTTACCCATGCCAACACAGGTGAGACGGTATGAACAAAGCTCCACCAGATCTGCTCTGCCTGCAATATATCCGCCTGTACGTGCAATACCGCCGCCTGCATTTTTTATAAGTGAACCGATAATAAGGTCTGCACCGACATGAGTAGGCTCACGGTCCTCAACGAATTCACCGTAGCAGTTGTCCACCATGATTATTACATCGGGATTACCCTTCTTTGCCGCCTGTACCATTTTTTCAATGTCAGCTATAGTGAACGCCGCTCTGAGGGAATATCCCCTTGAACGCTGTATGTAGGCTACCTTTGCACCCTTTACGGCTTCTGTAATTTCATCAAGCCGTGCAGTTCCGTCATCGTTAAGGTCAACCTGTGCATACTCTACACCGTAGTCTCTGAGCGAGCCGTTTCCCGGCTGTCCGCTGATTCCGATTACTTCTTCAAGGGTATCATAGGGCTTGCCTGTGATTGATACGATTTTGTCGCCTGTTCTCAATACACCGAAAAGTGCAACGGAAAGTGCATGCGTACCTGAAACAAAATTGAATCTTACAAGAGCATCCTCAGTGCCGAATACATCTGAGTAAACCTTGTCAATTGTCTCACGTCCTGTATCTCCGTAACCGTAGCCCGTTGAACCGTAAAAGCATGGTTCGCTTACTCTGTTTTCAGAAAATGCACGAAGCACCTTTGCGCCGTTATATTCTGCAGTTTCCTCAATACTTCTGAAAGACTCAGCACAGTTTCTTTCAGCCTCCTCACCGAGTCTGAGGATTCTCTCGTCTATGTTATATAATTCCTTGATTCTACTGTTCATCTGCTAATTTTCCTTTCAAAATACTATCCTTTTCAATGTCTTTTCGTTCAAGTACAAACTCGCTTTCAACCTCTCTGAAGCCTATTTCCCTGTAAAAGCTAAGACGCACATCAAGGGCAAGAAGATACGCCCGTTTGCCGAGATTATTGAAAAACTGTGCAAGCCATTTCAGAAATTCCCTTGCATATCCGCTTCCTCTTGCTTCAACCTTTGTTGCAACCTGTCCTATAAGGACTTCGTTTTCTATGTCAAATACAACTGAAGCCGTAGTGCAGTCTTTATAAGTAAACACACGGCTTATTCCGTGACGACAGCGATGTGAAGTGTCGGTATACCAGAGGGAAAAGTCCGCAATATTCGGAAATCCCTCGCTGAGTATTCCGTACACTTCTATAAGATTCGGGTCAAAATTTACAAAGCCTTCTTCAAATTTTCCGCATGTTTCATCGGGAATCAGTTCAAATATCGTACGGTGAAGCTTCTGATAATGCTCCGAAACATTAAGCTCGCTCAGAATCTTCTGTGAGCCTTCAATTCTGAACGGAAGATTCATCTCTATAAACATTTCAAGCTCTTCACTTGCACTCAGCTTATCGTCACTGCATATAATCAGTGTTGAGTTGATTATGAACATATACCCAACACCGTTTTCATCGGAAATCTCGTAAAAACGGCAGAAGTCATATCCAAGTCCGTAAGCCTTCATATATGAAAGCATCTTCTTTCCCGAAAGCGTACTTTTCAGAAGAGCAAAGTCAAAATCCTTTTCATTTTCAATAAGTCGTATCATTATTCCGCTACCTTTGATGTCAGTGATTTTACAAGCCTGTACATATCCTCAAGGTCACTGTAACCAATAACGCATGAGGGTGAGTGGAGATACCTGCACGGTACGGAAACAGCTAATGTGCGTACTCCGCTTCCGCTGAGGTGAATTGCTCCGCTGTCATTTCCGCCTGCTATCATTGTCTTTGTCTGACATTTGATATTCTCCTGTGCTGCTGTATCAAATGCAAGTCTGTATAATCCCTTGTCATAAACAGTGCTTCTGTCCATGAAGGATACTACAGGACCTTCTCCGATTGAGCAGACCTTTTTTGCTCCGTCCGCACCGTCAATGTCAGCCGCTGTTGTTGCTTCAAGCACTATTGCAATGTCGGGCTTTACCGAATATGCCGATACGGTTGAGCCACGAAGTCCTATTTCCTCCTGTACGTTGAATATAAAAAATGTGTCGTATTCAATCTCTTCGTGCATAAGCTTTATCATTATCGCACAGCCTGCCCTGTCATCGATTGCCTTTGACTTTATGCGTCCGCTTCCGAATTCAATGTATTCAGAGTCAAAGCATATGCTGTCACCGAGACTTACATACTTTTCAGCCTCAGCTTTGTCAGCGGCACCGATATCAACATAAAGTGATGATATTTCGGGAGACTTTTCCCTTGCTTCCTTCGAAAGATTGTGTACAGCCGTTGAGCCGATTACTCCGCTGATACCCTTCCTTCCTACCGTTACCTGTCTGCCGATTGCAACAGATGCGTCAACGCCTCCGACTGTACCGAAAAGGAGTGTACCGTCGGAACGGATTGACGTTACAATAAAACCTACCTCGTCCATGTGAGCGGCTATCATAACTTTTTTATCAGAGCTCTTTTTACCCTTTTTAAAACAGATAAGGTTTCCGAGATTATCTGTGCGGTACTCACAACAGTCCTTTACTTTTTCAATTATATATTCTCTTACGGCAGTTTCGTCACCCGAAATGCCGTTAATCAGACAAAGCTCTCTGAGCAAATCCTTCATTACTGCTCCCCCTTTACACAGAATTCAGCTATAAGCTTACCTGTAAGACGTACATCTTCAACGTCAATCACCTCAACAGGTGTGTGCATATAGCGAAGAGGTATTGATACAGTACAAGCCTTTGCACCCTCACGATTTACGGAAAAACGGTCTGCGTTTGTAGAAGTAAGTCCGTTCATAACTTCAAGCTGATAGGGTATATCCTTTTTAACAGCGGTATCAATGAGCTTATCGGAGATTTCTCTTGAAAGCGACGGAGAAATGCCGATCATCGGACCTTTTGCAAGGTATCCGCACTTATGCTCTGTTTCACCGATTGCATAGGCAAAACTAACGTCTACTGCAAGCGCTATATCAGGGTTGATTGAGTAAGCACTGATTTTTGCGCCACGCTCTCCAAGCTCTTCCTGTGTTGAAAAGAGTACAGTTATATTATAATTAGTCTCCTTGCCCTTTAAAAGTTCAAGAGCGTACAGAATAGACGCAACACCGCATCGGTCATCCATTGCTCCGCCTGTAATACGGTTTCCGAGAAGCTCCTTTGGCTTTACGTCAAAGGTTATGCTGTCACCGAGCGAAACAACGCCCTCAAGCTCATTTCTGCTCATTCCGGTATCTATTGCAATATCATCAAAAGACAGCACCTTACCCTCGCCACCCGAAAGATGCGGCGGCACTGAGCAGATTATGCCCTTTATATCCTCTTTTCCATGAATAACTACCTGCTGTGCAGGAAGAAGTCTGCGGTCGATTCCTCCGAGATTTCCGCATTTTATAAAGCCTTCATCTGTAATGTATGTTACTATCATTCCGATCTGGTCAATATGTGCATCAAGCAGAAGGTGCGGAAGCCCCTCTTTGTATTCTCCGAAAGCTCCTATCACACAGTCATTTATTATATAAGCATCAGGACAGTACTCCTTTAACATTTCAAGTGCAAGCTGTGATGCTCTGTTTTCACTTCCCGAAGCTCCGCTGACTGACGAAAGCCTCATTATTGTATCTTTAAGCTCCATTTCAAGCTCCTTTCGCTTTTTTTCACAAATACCCATTATATATTATATCAGATATAACTTTATTTTTCAATAGTATATCCAAAATAGCAGAACATAAAAAAAGACAGCATAAAAATGTACTGTCTTTAAAAATCAAAGTGTATTTATGTATTCGAGAAGCTCCGCAAATGAACCGTTTGGATATACGTAAATATCGGCATTATTTTTATTTATAAGGAAGTCGTTCAGCAGAAATACCTTCATTCCGATTTTCTCAGCAATCATATCATCGTCAACATCATTTCCGACCATAAGACATTCTTCGGGAGCAGCTCCCATTCTCTCTGCAATGATACTGTAATACTCGGGATTTGGTTTTGAGCGGTTGATGTTTTCGTATGCGGTATAAAGCTCAAAATCTTCGGGAGAAAGTCCTGCCCAGCCCATACGAAGCTCTGTTGCAAGCTTAGGAAATATAGGATTCGTAGCAAGAGCTACACGGTAACCGTCGGCTTTGAGTTTGCGTACAGTTTCAGCGGCGGCAGGATTTACCGTGCACACCTCTTTTACATTGTCAAATTCGGTTTCATAAAATTCATCGAAAAGCGGCTTGTCCCTCAGAAGCATTTCACCGTACACACTTACGGCAGCCTCCCAGAAAACCTCCTCGTTGCTCTTTTCACTGCTGTTCTTTATCATAGCTTTAGTGCCGTACCATACAGTATCAATAAGCTTTTTCGGTTCATAGCCGTGAACTGCAAGTTTTTTTGCAAGACGTCCGAAATAGTTATTTACAAATATATCCTGATCCATCGGAACCAATGTACCGTCAAGGTCAAAGAGAATCGCTTTCAATGACATAATGTTGGTTTGTCAATGATGTGAGACAAATTAAATCAAAAAACTTGACCGTAATTAAGGAAAGCCTTGATGTAATCGGAAGGAGACTTCCAGTTAAGCGGAC
>SVNJ01000124.1 GCA_015066955.1 Ruminococcus sp.
TGAGTTTTGAATTTACATCAGGATCGTTATTTATCATTTTTGCCACATCACAGATAAGCTTAATGATAAGTTTAGCGCGTGCATATCCGGGAGATGCCTTTGCACCGAAAATAAAGGTATGGGGGTACATATCAAAGGACTTGTCAGTCTTGAGCTTATTATAAAGATAAAGAATATGAAGTACGTTAAGAAGCTGACGCTTATATTCGTGAAGTCTCTTTACCTGAACGTCAAATATACTGTTGGGGTCCACATCAATACCGTTGTGTTCCTTTATATATGCTGCAAGCTCCTGCTTTTTCTTGAGCTTAACAGCTTTGAACTGCTGCTGGAACTCCTTGTCGTCTGCAAAAGGCAGAAGTTTCTCAAGTTTGGAAACATCCTTCACCCAACCCTTGCCGATTTTAGAAGTGATAAGGTCGCTGAGTTCGGGGTTTGCAAGTCTGAGCCAACGGCGGTATGTGATACCGTTTGTGATTGATACGAACTTGTCGGGTGCAAGGTTATTGTAATCACGGAAAACGTCGTTTCTGAGAATGTCAGTATGAAGTCCCGATACACCGTTAACCTTGTGACAGGTTGCAAGACACATATTTGCCATATTGATATAGTCGTGAGCAATGATTGACATATAGTTAATCTTGCCCCAGTCATCGCCGTAACGAGCCTGAAGTTCATTAACCAGCCTGCGGTTCATTTCGTCAACAATCATATAAATTCTGGGAAGAAGACGCTTGAACATATCCATGGGCCATTTTTCAAGAGCTTCTGCAAGGATTGTGTGGTTTGTATATGCAAATACTTTGCACACAATATCCCATGCCTGATCCCAGCCCATACCCTCTTCATCCATAAGGATACGCATAAGCTCGGGAATAGCAATTGCAGGATGTGTGTCGTTGATGTGAATTGCGATATATTCGGGAAGCTTATCAAGATCCATACCCTTGTGATGGCGCTTGAATCTTGAAATAATCCACTGAACGGTACAGGATACAAAGAAATACTGCTGACGGAGACGAAGTGCCTTACCCTCCTGATGATTATCCTCGGGGTAAAGAACTTTACTGAGTACCTCCGCAAGTGCTTTTTCTTCAACGGCTCTTAAATAGTCACCACCGGAGAAGCTTGACATATCAAGATCACGCTCTGCTCTTGCAGACCAAAGTCTGAGAGTGTTTACAATTTTTGCATCATAACCTACAATCGGAACGTCGTAAGGAATACCTACAACATTTGTTGTATTTGTATAATCAACCTTAAGTCCGTTTTCGGTCATATAGGTATTAACTTCACCACCGAAACGAACAGTTACCTTTTCCTCCGGACGGGGGATTTCCCAAACACTGCCGTCGTTAAGCCAGTTATCGGGAGTTTCTACCTGCTCACCATTTACGATAAGCTGTTTGAAAAGACCGTATTCGTAACGGATTGAGCATCCGAAAGAAGGAAGCTCAAGCGTTGCAAGAGAATCAAGGAAACAAGCCGCAAGTCTGCCAAGACCGCCATTACCGAGACCTGCATCACTTTCCTGAGATGCAATTTCCTCGAGACTGCAGCCCATTGATTTAAGTACCTTGTCATAATCGTTTGTAAGACCGATATTAAGAAGATTGTTGCCAAAAGAACGGCCCATCAGAAACTCGAAAGAAAGGTAGAAAAGCTCCTTTCTCTGTGCTGTTCTCTGCTGACGACGGTATGCTGTCCATTTTTCCATCATTTTATCGCGGATGGTAAGTGCTGCCGCTTTATATATATGAGATTTTGTAGCATCCTCTAAAGTTCTGCCGTAATGACGGTTGAGCTTTCCGAGGATTTCATCTTTAATTTGCTGCTGATTTGCAGTAAGTTTTACAGTTGCCAATATAGTTACACTCCTTTTAGGATTTAAAATCAAATAGGTATAGAGTTATTTTAACTCTATACCTATCTATTATACTACAATCTGTTGTATACGTCAATGTATTCTTTTGCTGAATTTCGCCATGAAAAATCGGCTTTCATCGCTCTTTTCACCATAGATTGCCACGATTTTCTGTTATCATAGTAAGTTCTCTTGGCATAATTTAAAATTCCGAGCATTTCGTGCGCGTTATAGTTTGTGAAGCTGAAGCCCGTTCCTGTGTCCTCGTATTCGTTGAAAGCTTCTACGCTGTCACGGAGACCGCCTGTTTCACGGACAATGGGAAGTGTACCGTAACGCATTGAAATCATCTGACTAAGTCCGCAAGGCTCGAAAAGTGACGGCATCAGGAATGCGTCACAGCCTGCATAAATCTTATGACTTGCGGCATTGTCAAACATAATGAGAGAAGCAAGAGAGCCTTTATACTTCCACTCGAAATGGCGGAGCATATTCTCGTACTGCTCTTCCCCTGTGCCTAAGATAATCATCTGAATATCGCCGTTTTCAAAGATGTTATCCATAACGCACTCTACAAGGTCAAGGCCTTTCTGCCCTGTAAGTCTTGTCACCATACCAACCAAGAATTTGTCGGGATTTTCTTCAAGGCCAAACTGTCTCTGGAGAGCAAGCTTATTTTCCTTTTTACCGGAAACAAGATTTCTGAGGTTGTAATTTTTCTCGATAAAAGTGTCAGTTGAGCTGTTCCACTCGTCATAATTTATGCCGTTTATGATACCCGTCACACTGTCACGCTTTGCCCAAAGAAGTCCGTTGAGATTTTCTCCAAAGTAATCGGTCATAATCTCAGTTGAGTAGGTCTTACTTACCGTTGTAATAAAGTCGGCATATACAAGACCGCCTTTGAGGAAGCTTGCATCCTTATAAAACTCCAGTTTGTCGTCTGTAAAATAACTGTCGGGAAGTTCGCATACGTCCTGAATGGTTTTCTTATCATAAACTCCCTGGAATTTAAGGTTATGGATTGTCATAACTGTTTTGATGTTTGAATAGCGACCGTCAACATCGTAATGTGCTTTCAGCAGTACAGGAATCATACCTGTTTGCCAGTCGTTACAATGGATAACATCGGGCCAATAGCCAACAACCTGCAAAAGTGCAAGAACAGCCTTGTCAAAGAATGCAAATCTCTCAATATCCTCTGACATATCACCGTATATAGTGTCGGATCCAAAATAAAATTCGTTATCCACAAAATAATATATTACCTCGCCCAACTTAAGCTCGAACACGCCGCAATACTGACTGCGCCAGCCCATTTTAATGTAGATATTATCAATATATTTCATTTCATCTTTGTACTGCTGTGCGATTTTACCGTATTTGGGAAGTATTACCCTCGCTTCGCACCCCTGAGCACAAAGCTCTGCCGGAAGTGCACCTACAACGTCGGCAAGACCGCCTGTTTTTACAAAGGGTACACATTCACTGGTGGCAAATAAAACTTTCATAATTTTGTCCTTTCTGATTTGGTAATAAAGATTCTTCGTATCGGGATAAATCCCGATACGAAGAATTGTTTGTTTTTATAAAAGAGTTCTCTTCGGCAGGATAACCGGATAATTGGGCTGTCCTACAAGGCGTTTTGCCTGACGGAGAGTACATTCCTTATCAATAATTACATTTTCAATATCACAGTTTTCTTCAATCACGCTGTTCTGCATAACGATACTGTTTTTAACAACAGCACCCTTTCCTATATGAACACCGCGGAAAATAATACTGTTTTCAACAGTTCCCTCAATCACGCAACCGTCAGCGATAAGAGAGTCGGAAACGGAAGCAGTTTTTCCGTACTGAGTGGGAACCTGGTCCTTAACCTTTGTATATATTTTGTTCTTTCCGCTGAAAATTTCTTTTCTCACATCAAGGTCAAGCATCTTCATATTGTTTTCGTAGTAGCTCTTTACGGAATCAACGATACCGGCAAATCCCTTGTACTCATATCCGTAAACCTTGAGAGTACCTACTGCTGTCATAAGAATGTCACGTACAAAGTCGTGGCTTCCGCGAGCGTAAGCATCCTCAATAAGAGCGATAAGTTTAAGACGCTCGATGATAAACGTTCCCATGCCCTGAAGAGTTGTCTTAGGATAACGGGGCTCAGATTCCATGCCTGTAACTCTGCCCTCTTCGTCTACTTCATAAACATTGGAGCGGCTGAGCTGTTCGCTCTTCTCTTTTGCATCGTGGTAGATTACAGTAATATCTGCATCCTTTTCAATATGCTGTTTAAGTGCATCGTCAAAGGTCATATTACAAACAGTTCTGCCCGATGCTAAAAGTACATACTGCTGACGGCTTCTGCGGAGGAATGTAAGTACGCCGTAGAGCTGGTCAACACTTCCTGTGCTGATACCACCTGCACCGCCACGAACATAGGGCGGAAGCATAAAGAGACCATAAATCTTTCTGTTAAGATCCCAGGGAGCACCGCTGCCCAGGTGGTCCATAAGGGAAGAATAATTGATATTGGTTGCAACACCCACATTGATTATTCCGGAGTTAACCATATTTGAAAGGATAAAGTCGATAAGTCTGTATCTTCCGCCAAAGGGAAGTGCCTGAACTGAGCGCATCTCAGTAAGCTCGTTAAGACGAAGTTCACTGTTGTCCGCCATTACAATACCCATCATATCTTTCATCTCAGTTCTCCCCCTTTCCGTTTGATGTAACCATTGCATTTATTCCGATTTTTTCATTGTCAGCAATCTCTATACCGCCGCCAATAAGAGAAATTCCGCCTGTACAGTACGGGCTTGCATATTCCGCACTATCTGTATTTTCATCACCTATGACTGCACCTTTTCCGATAACGGCTTCCTCACCGATAACGGCTTTCTTTACAACTGCACCCTCTTTGATAACGGTACCGGGAAATACAATTGAATTCTCGACAACGGCACCTTTCTCAACGGTAACACCTTCAAACAGGATACTGTGCTTTACATTGCCGTAAACATTACAACCCTCGGTG
>SVNJ01000125.1 GCA_015066955.1 Ruminococcus sp.
TATAGTATTCATGGCGGATCAGCTAACCTCCTGTTGCTTTTATTCTCGCAACTTAACTGTAACACAGGTCTATGCTGCTCCGCTACCTTTTTTTGTAAATTGTCTCACATCTATTGTAATCCTACAGTGACATGAAGATGAAATTTGTGTAAAAGCTTGCAATTGGTATGAAAGTGTGATATAATTAATTGGTATAAAAATCAGATGTATATTTTTTGTTCTAGTTTTATTACAGTTTTAATACAATTTAATGCAGCATTATAAAGAAAATACGCAGTAGAAATTTACTGCAAGAAAGAGGTTCTTATGATTTGCGACCTTCATTGTCACACCAAGCTTTCGGACGGTTCGCTTGGAATTGAAGATGTTATAGCTCAGGCTAAAAGAATGGATATAGACTGTATCTCGCTTACTGACCATGATACAATGTCATCCTTTTCGAGGGCAGATGTTCTCGGTGAACGCTTCGGCGTGAAGATACTCAGAGGTGTAGAGCTTTCTGCATGGGATAAGGAGAGACAGCGTAAGGTGCATATTCTGTGCTACGCTCCGAAGAAACCCGACAGACTTGAAGGGCTTTGCCTTAAATCCTGCGAGATACGAAAGACATGCTCTAAGGAAATGATTGAAAAGGTTATGGAGAAGTACCCCATTACTCTCGAAAGTGTGCTTAAACATACCACAAGCTCAAAGAGTATATTCAAACAGCACATCATGCGTGCCCTGTTTGACTACGGCTACACTCTTGAATTCTACGGCGACCTCGACAGAGAGCTTTTCAATCCCAAGACCGGTTCATGCTATGTTGAGAGAGCTTACCCCGACGTTAACTTTGTCCTTGACCTAATACATACAGCAAAGGGTGTTGCGGTAATGGCACATCCTGCACAGTACGACAATATCGAGCTTCTTGAAGAGCTTGCACAGAAGGGTAAGATTGACGGCGTTGAAATAGGACACTATTCAGCTGACGAAGCTTACAGAAAGGAGCTTTCGCTTATTGCGGAAAAGCATGACCTCATAGTAACAGGCGGCTCAGACTTTCATGGACTCTATAACAGCGTGCCGACTCATCTGGGTAGCGAGACCACAACAAAAGAAAATCTCGACAGAATCATAAAGCTTTCAAATAAAATGTAATGAAAGGATCTGAAAATATATGACGTATGAATTTACCCCTCAGGGAGTATGTTCGAAAAAAATAATACTTGAGGTTGAAAACGGCATTGTTGGTGATGTTACGTTTATCGGCGGCTGTAACGGCAACCTTAAAGGTATAGCTGCACTTGTAAAGGGTATGGAGGCTGAGGACGTTATTGAAAAGCTCAGCGGTATCAGATGCGGCTTCAAGAATACTTCCTGCCCCGCACAGCTTGCTAAGGCTCTTGAGGAGACCTTATGAGCTTAAATCATTAAAGTACAGGAATGAGAGTTATAATGGCTCTCATTTCTTTTATTCTGCACTGTATCAATTCGTTTCAGGATAAGAGAGGGGTAATCATTTGTACTGGATAATTAAACATAAACCGTCTGAGAAGTATTATGGCTGCAGACGAGTGTTTGTAAGCAGTTCCCGCCTTGCACACAGGTTCTATACGATTCGTCAGGCAAGAAGGTATATAGCCGAAAATAACTTAATCAGGGGAGACTATACAATAACAGAGGTTAAGTGTGATGAAACTGCAGTCCATGAGCAGAAAAGTGCAAAAAGGCTTACAGAGAGACTGTTTAATCAGATTTACCGCATGAACAGGGAATAATACTGCGGAATATTGACATAAAGCGGAATTTATGGTATAATTATAATGTTTGATTTTTGTGAAAAGGAATGATATACATGAAGATTAGTTTTTCAACTCTTGCCTGCCCTGATTTTGCATGGACAGATATATATTCGATGGCTAAGGACTTCGGCTTCGACGGTATTGAAATAAGAGGTCTCGGAGATGACATTTTTGCTGTAAATGCAAAGCCGTTTACGGACGCTCAGCTTCCGAAAACTATAGAAAAGCTGAAATCACTCGGAATTGAGATTCCGTGTCTTGCTTCGGGTGCATGCCTCAAATTCAAGGACAAGCATGACGAAACAAAGGCTGAAATTACAGCTTATGCTCAGCTTGCTCAGAAGCTCGACGCATCATATATCAGAATCCTCGCAGACCTTGAGCCTAATCCTGTTGACGAGGTAGACGATGAATATATCATTTCATTTCTAAAAGAGCTTGTACCCGTTGCGGAGGAATATAACGTAACTCTTCTCGTTGAGACAAACGGTGTCTACAGCGATACAACAAGACTTTACAAGGTGCTTGAAGCAGTAGGAAGCAGAAAGATTGCCGCTCTCTGGGATATGCACCACCCATACCGCTTTGCAGGCGAATCACCTGAGACCACCGTAAATAATCTCGGCGAATACATAAAGTATACTCATATCAAGGACAGCGTTATGAATGCTGACGGCAAGGTTGAGTATAAAATCATGGGAAGCGGTGATATGCCCGTTAAGGACATGTTTGAGGCTCTCAGAAGCATCAACTACAGGGGCTATGTTTCACTCGAATGGGTAAAGAGATGGGCAAAGGGACTCTCCGATGCAGGTATCGTTATCCCTCAGTACGCTCAGTACATGACTCCATACATCAGAAAGCACAAGCACTCACTCCAGACAAGTATGAGAGGTATCGGTCATTATCCCTGGCCTAAGGAGAAAATTCTTAACTATACCTTCCCCGACATTCTCGACCGTATCTGTGAGGAATTCCCGAATCAGTACGCGTTCAGATATACAGAGCTTGACTATACAAGAACCTATCCCGAATTCAGGGACGATGTTGATAACTTTGCACGCTCACTCCTTTCTATGGGTGTAAAGAAGGGCGACCACGTTGCTATCTGGGCAACAAATGTACCTCAGTGGTATATTACCTTCTGGGCAACAACAAAAATCGGTGCAGTTCTTGTTACAATGAACACCGAATACAGAATCCACGAGGCTGAATATCTTCTCAGACAGTCCGATACAAGCACTCTCGTAATGATTGACGGTATCAGAGACATCAAGTATGTTGATATTATCAAGGAGCTTTGTCCCGAGCTTGAAACCTGCAAGCCCGGTGAGCTTAATTCCGCAAGACTTCCCGTACTCAAGAATGTTATCACCATAGATTCAAAGAATAACGGCTGTTATACATGGGAAGAAGCGTGCGAGCTTTCAAAGAATGTTCCCTACAGCGAGGTTGAAAAGGTAAGAAAGACCATAAATATCCATGATGTCTGCAATATGCAGTATACATCAGGTACAACAGGCTTCCCTAAGGGCGTTATGCTTACTCACTACAATGTTGTAAACAACGGTAAGGCTATCGGCGACTGTATGGACCTTTCTACCGAAGACCGTATGATGATTCAGGTTCCTATGTTCCACTGTTTCGGCATGGTTCTTGCTATGACTGCTTCTGTAACTCATGGTACTACAATGTCTCCGATAACACGCTTCTCACCGAGAAAGGGACTTGCCTGCATAAACAAGGAGAAGATAACCTGTTTTCACGGTGTACCTACAATGTTTATTGCTATGCTTGGTCACGAGGACTTCGATAAGACCGATTTCTCATACATGAGAACAGGTATTATGGCTGGTTCACCCTGTCCTATCAAGACAATGGAAGAGGTAATCGAGAAAATGCACATGTCTGAAATCTGTATCACCTACGGACAGACTGAGGCTTCTCCTGCAACAACAATGTCCAAGACTACTGACAGTATCGAGCAGAGAGTAAATACTGTTGGCGGACCTATCTTCGGTGTTGAGTGTAAAATCGTTGACCCTGAGACAAATGAAGAGCTTCCCGACGATACAGACGGTGAGTTTGTGGCAAGAGGCTACAATATCATGAAGGGCTACTACAAGATGCCTGAGGCAACTGCTGCCGCTATCGACTCCGAAGGCTGGCTTCATACAGGTGACCTTGCAAGAAGACGTTCGTCAGACGGCTACTTCAAGATTACAGGCCGTATCAAGGATATGATTATCAGAGGCGGCGAGAATATTTACCCTAAGGAAATCGAGGACTTCCTCTATACCTATGATAAGGTTAAGGACGTACAGGTTATTGGTGTGCCTGATGCTGACTACGGCGAGGAAATCATGGCATGCATCGTTCTCAAAGAGGGCGAGACTGCTACAGAAGAGGAAATCAAGAAGTTCTGTCTTGAGCGTATGGCTAAGCACAAGTGCCCGAGATATATCGACTTTGTAACAGGCTTCCCGATGAATGCCGCAGGTAAGATTCTTAAGTATAAGATGAGAGAACAGGCTGTAGAAAAGCTTAATCTCCAGAATGCAAATAAAATTGTAACAGCATAAAAATGAGGCTGTCCGTGATTGTACGGGCAGCCTTTGTTGTATAACGAAATATTAACCGCCTATGAAGAGGCGGTTAATGCGTATATTGGACTTATTTGATAACAATCTTATGGAAAATCTTCTTGCCCTTTTTGATGATAGTTTCATCGCCGAGAGTAATGTTGCTCTTGGGGTCGGTAACTTTTTCGTCGTTAACGGAGATACCTCCCTGCTGAACGAGTCTGCGGCCTTCGGAGATAGAAGGTGCAAGACCTGTCTTAACGAGAAGAGTAAGGATTCCCATAGCACCGTCTGTAAGGTCAGCGGAGTCGATTTCTGTTGTAGGCATGTTCTCGTTTGAACCTGAGCCGCCGAATACAGCCTTAGCCGCTTCACGAGCCTTATCAGCCTCTTCGTCGCCGTGAACAAGCTTTGTAAGCTCATAAGCGAGAAGCTCCTTAGCCTTGTTAAACTCA
>SVNJ01000126.1 GCA_015066955.1 Ruminococcus sp.
AAATCACGTTCAAGCCGTCTGTTCATATTACACCCTCAGCTTCTGTTCAAGCTCTGTATCGGGACGTACAAAGGCTGTGGAGTAGTTACTGAAAATAACCTTTCCCGGCTTTGCTCCCGACGGCTTTTTCACGTACTTCGCAAGGCAGTAGTCAACAGGCACAAGGTTTGAATCCTTTCCCCTGCTGTTGACTGCCGCAATAATTGCCGCTTCCTCTATGGTCTTGTCGGGCGGAGTTTCACCGTCCGTCAGAATGAGTACGTGCGAACCCGTAATAGTCTGCGTATGAAGCCATATATCGCTCTTTTCCGCAAGCTTGAGCGAAAGGCGGTCGTTCTGTACGTTATTTCTTCCCACAAGAATTGTATACCCGTCACTTGAACGGTACTCAACGGGCGGAAGTGCCTTAGGCGGCTTGCCCTTGCGTGAAAGCGACTTTATATACCCCTGTTCGGAAAGCTCCAGACGAAGCTGAATTATATCATTTTCCGAAACTGCACGGGTAAGTGCGTCGAAAACGCTGTCGATATACTGCAGTTCCTCCTCGCCCTTAGCTATACGGTCGGTAAGCTTTTCCTCTGCCGTAACAGCCTTCTTGTACTCGCTGTAATAATACTGTGCATTCTGTGCGGGAGTTTTTCTCACGTCAAGCTTGATTTCAAGCTGCGGACACTGCTCGTCATAAAAGTTTTCAAGCAGTGCCGTCTCGTCACCCTTTGAAATGCGGTACATATTCGCCGAAATAAGGTCACCACATAGCTTGAAATACTCCTTGTCGGCACAGGCGGCAAGCTCCTCACGCTGAACGGCAATACGTCTCGAGATACGCTCTGTAAGATTCATCAGAAGCTTGAAAAGGTCGTTTGCACGCTGTTTTGTACGTGCCGTCCTGTCACGCTCAAAGTAAAAATAGTCCAGCAGCTGACAGGCTGAGGGAAGCTCTTTTGTAAACATGAGAGTACCAAACTGCGAAAGACGGATAAAGGAAAAGTCCTTCAGACTGCCCTCCTTGTCGCTGACAACAGAAAAACAGCAATCACCGCTTTCAAGCTGTTGTCGAGTACGCTTCACCGCAAAAAGAAGTCTGTCCAGCTGGTCATCCGTCATGGTATCACACTGAATATGCTCACCTCTGCCTGCAAAGTACGCCCATTCACGCACAAGCACGGGAGACACACCTTCAAAAATACGGATAAGTGCCTTTGAAAGCTCCGCACCTCCGCCGTTTTTTACCGCCTGCACGATTTCCTCAGGCTCTGCAGTAAGAAAATTCAGCCTGCTGTCTCTCGGAGGGAGAGTATATTTCATTCCCGGAAGCACCATTCTCTCACGGGACATTTCCTCATCAACACGCTTGATACTGTCAATGATTTTACCCTCACGGTTTACGACAATCAGGTTTGAACAGCGTCCCATGATTTCGCACGCAAGAGTTACCGTAACTATATCGCCAAGCTCGTTCACGCACTCAAAGTCAAGGAAAAGCACACGTTCAAGGCCGTCCTGACGGACTGCAATAAGCTTTCCGCTTCCGAGATGCTTTCTCAGAAGCATACAGAACATAGGCGGAGTCTGCGGATTATCAACGGTATTTTCCGTTATATGAACTCTCGCACTGCCTGCGTTTGCCGATATGAACAGCTTTCTGCCGCCCTGACGTGTTCTCAGGGATATGATTATTTCCTCACGGGAGGGCTGGTGGATTTTTTCAACCCTGCCGCCCACGAGAGGCTGTAATTCGTTTTTTACTGCATAGAGAAATGCTCCGTCAAGAGCCATAGTATCAGTCCTTTGCTAAAGAATAAAAGCAATTATATTTCAGCTGCGGACAGCCGCAAGGGCTGTCCCTACAGAATTATACGTTAAAGCGATTATTGTGGGGGCGACCCTTGCAGTCGCCCGAAACGAGACAGACTCAATAAACACATCACTAATAAGCTTACGATTTACAATAGGTCAAAAGCTCAAAATCCGCCTGCGTTTCAAGGTATTCCAGTGCTCCGAGACGCTCCTGTTCGGTTCTGCCCGTCCTGTAGTAATAGGGAGTCATGGAAAAAAGACTCTGTATATCCTCACCGCTTTCAAGCTTCATACGGTAGCTTATACGCTCCTTTTCAATCAGTCGGAAGCCTTCAAGCTCATAGTCCTTGACCTCATTTTTATATGGGGTATCGTACACAGCCTGTTTCAGCTCCCACAGATGATTTTCCGACGGTATCGCCATAATCATTACACCGCCTTTTTTCAGCACCCTGCGGTATTCCTCTCCGCAGTAGGGTGCAAAAAGCGTCATGAGCGTATCGCATGAATTGCCAGCCATAGGTATATGAAATACGCTTGCCGCCGCAAAGTGAACGTCCTTGCAGCGTTTTGCGGCATAGTCCGCCGCAACCTTAGAAATATCTATACCGTAAAGCTCAGCGGTTTTGCCGTTTTCCGTCAGGGCACCGCAAACCTGTGAGGTGTAGTAGCCCTCACCGCAGCCTGCATCAAGAACAATTCCACCATCGGGAGTATTACCGCAGACCGCCCTGCAAAGTGCGTCACTGAGCGGAGCATAAAAACCCTTGTCAAGAAAGCTTCTGCGAGCCTGCACCATAAGCTTGTTATCACCGTGCACGGTCTTACCTGCCTGCTTTGACAGAAGCAGATTTACATAACCGCTTTTTGCCATGTCAAAGGTATGCTTCTTCGGACATATACAGCTTTTCCCCGATATACTGAGTATTTCTCCGCATACGGGACATGTAAACATTGTCATTCTGCACCTACTTTATATATGAAACAGGGTCGTCTGATGCTTCTGAGATTATAAACTCAATCTGAGGGAACTGCTGTTCAAGCACATATCTCAATTCCGTAAGCACAAGATTTTCCGTGTGGAAGTGTCCGCAGTCGTAAAGGGTAATAGCCTTATTATTTGCCTCAACCCACACATCATGCTTGACGTCACCTGTAATATAAGCATCACAGCCTTTTTCGAGCACTTCACTGAGCATTGACCCGCCCGAACCCGAACAGAATGCCACACGCTTGACGTGACTGATTCTGCGTGTATTCATTTTCACCACTTCACAGCCGAAAATTTCTTTGAGCGTCGTGCCGAATTCTGAGGCCTCAACGGTATTTTTCAGCTCGCATATAAATCCGAATCCAAGACCGTCACCGCATTCCTCAAGGATTTCAGGTTCACCCTCAATTCTGAACTTTTCCGAAAGCTTTCGCAAAATCACTCCATTAGTACCATTAACGGACTTATCGAGATTGGTGTGCATGCATATTGCACCGATATTCACCTTGATAAGCTCCATGACAGGCGAAAAAATCTCGATTTTTCTGAGCGGGTCGAAAATAACGGGATGATGCGAA
The DNA here is from genome assembly GCA_015066955.1 of Ruminococcus sp. Taxonomy (GTDB): domain Bacteria; phylum Bacillota; class Clostridia; order Oscillospirales; family Ruminococcaceae; genus Ruminococcus. The sequence goes on from SVNJ01000126.1 coordinate 3,370, forward strand.
ATAATCAGCTCTGCACCGCTCAGCTGTGCCTCTTCTATTGCACGTACATCAATATCAAGAGTCAGCAGAACAGTTGAAACTGCACCGAACTTTTCAATAAGAAAGCCCGAATTGTCCCACTTTTCCTGTGTTGAAAAGGGATAAACCGAATCAAGATACTCATATATCTCCATTGCACCAACACTTTCAAATCCACTGTGAACTATCTTTGCCATATTGCGGTAATGAAGTGCAAGCTCTTTTTTTCCTGCATCATCAAGTGCTGACGCTTTTTTCTGTAGACTTCTGCATTGATTTGCAAGATATTTTCTGCCTGCGTCCGTACTGTCATCAACAAAGCCACGCATACATCTTGCCTCTGAAGTTGTGAAGCCCCCTGTATTATATTTTGCACGAATGACAATATACACCCTGTCTCCGTCCTCTACAGCCTGTTCCTCGATAATCTCAAAGCCGTTTCCTCCAAGCCACTTACGGAGCACCTCAGCTTTTGTCATGGGCTGGAGTATAAAGTTTATAGTATCATCATCACACACATACATGCAGTTACCGAGTATCTCAGCAATAGTTTCTCCGCCCATACCTGCAATAACAACATCGGAAACATCGTCAAGGCAGACCTTTTCAAGTCCGTCCGAAAGCACAAGCTCCACCTTATCGGAAATCCCGTACTTTTCAACGGTTTTAGCCGCTGCTTCCAACGGACCTTCCCTGACATCCGAAGCAATGACCTTATTGCATTTTCCGCTTAAAATCAGCTCAGCCGCAAGGTAAGCGTGGTCAGTGCCCACGTCGCACACTACACCTTTTCCGCTGACCATATCCGCACACATTTTCAATCTCTTATCAAGCATATCGCACCTCGTACTACATAAATACAGCGTGCCATAATAGGCACGCTGCTGTTGTTGCCTTATTTCTTTGAAGCAAAGTGAGCATTGAGCTTTGCAACAAGCTCATCTGCGTCTGTGCCGTGAACAGCACAAGCCTCTGCGATTGACTCGCTTCTTGCGGAAGGACAGCCGAGACAGTGCATACCGATTTCGAGGAAATAGGGAGCTGCGTCGAAGTCCATATCGAGAATATCACCAATAATTGTATCCTTAGTAATCTGCATTTTAATCATCCTTTCATATACATTATTTGAATATCTGAAATATTTATACTTATATCCATAAAAATCCAAAGCACAGCCTTAAGCTGTGCCGTTAAAGGATTTGAAGAATTAAGCCTCGTTCATCTTTGCAAAGCACTCGCTGCAGTAAACAGCTCTGCCTTCCTTAGGCTCAAAAGGAACCTTAGCCTCACCGCCGCATGAAGCACATGTTGCAGTATACATAA
>SVNJ01000127.1 GCA_015066955.1 Ruminococcus sp.
GGTTGTACCCATTCCGAAATTTTTGAAGTCAAGTCTTGCTCTTGTATAAATAACCGAATTAGCCGCAGATACCGACGACACAAGAAGCTTTCTTATTTCCTCATCGCTCAGGCTTTCACTGTAGCCTGCCGAAAATCGCTGGAAAAATTCCTCTATCGCAAGCGTACTCGCTTCTTTTCCCGCACGCTCGCCTCCCATACCGTCACATACGACAGCAAGAAGATTATGTCCGAAATATTCGCATCTCACTGCGTCCTGATTTTCCTCACGCTTAAGTCCGATGTCCGTTTTTTCCCTGTATCTCAAGTATCCGCACCTCCATTCGTATTATTTATGGCATCACGTCTGAGCTGACCGCATGCAGCTTCTATATCGCTTCCGAGAGTTCTTCGCACAGTTGCGTTAATTCCTCTCCTGCCGAGCCTTTTTGCGAATTCCTCAACACCTGCTCTTGCAGTCCTGTAGCTTCTTTCCTTAACCTTGTTTACGGGTATAAGGTTTACATGGCAGTTCATTCCTCTGAGCAGAGCGGCAAGCCTGTCCGCATCAGCGTCCGACGAATTTACATCATCAATTACTGCATACTCAAAGGTAACTCTTCTGCCTGTCTTTTCTATATAATGTCTGCACGCCTCAATAAGCGTATTCATATTGTATGTCTTGTTTACAGGCATTATTTCACTTCTTTTGTCGTTATCTGCACAATGAAGAGATACCGACAGAGTAAGACCGAGACGAAGCTCAGCAAGCTCATAAATCTTAGGCACGATTCCGCAGGTTGAAAGCGAAAGATGCCTTAGACTGAAATTGTTTCCGCTTTTATGTGAAAGAAGCTCCATAAAGCGTAAAACGTTATCATAGTTATCAAGAGGCTCGCCTATTCCCATAAGCACAACCCCTGAAACACGGATTCCCGAATCCTTTTCGGTTTCGTAAATCTGCATAAGTATTTCTGAAGGCTCAAGGTTTCTCACGAAGCCTGCAATTGCAGAGGCACAGAAACGGCATCCCATTTTACAGCCTACCTGAGTTGACACGCATATGCTGTAGCCGTAGCTGTACTTCATAAGAACAGTCTCAACATAATTGCCGTCAGAAAGCCTATAAAGATATTTTACCGTATTATCTATGGAAGATTCAAGTCTTTTTGCTGTAAATAGTCCTTTTATACAAAAAATATCGCTCAGCTTACGGCGTAATTGGACAGATATATCAGTCATTTCTTCAAAATCAAATACTCTTTTGACGTGAAGCCACTGAAAAATCTGTTTTGCCCTGAATTTCTTCTCGCCGTTTTCAACGAGTATACTTTCAAGCTCCTCAGGTTTCAGACTGAGTATATCTATTTTTTCCAAATTATCACCTTGCTTTTCTGACTTTTGATATGAAAAATCCGTCACTGCCGAAGTGCTTCGGGAAAATGCTTGCCTTGTATGAGCCGAAGAGCTCTCCCATCTGCGGAAGTATATCAACAGGCTCAAGCTCAGGGTGGTTTTCAAGAAGTCTGTCAATTACCATGTCATTTTCCTCCTTGCGGAGTGTGCAGGTAGAGTATATCAGCTCTCCGCCTACTTCAAGATAATTCAGTGCATTTTCGGCAATTGCATACTGAATATCGGGAAGTCCCGCAAAATCATCGGGATTCTTGTATTTTATCTCAGGCTTACGGCGTATCGCACCGATTCCCGAGCATGGAACATCACATAGAATTTTGCTGAATTTCGGCAAATCAGGATTATATACCGAAGCGTCACCGCTCATTGCCTTGATATTTTCAAGTCCGAGACGCTTTGCACCGTCAAAAATAAGCTTTACACGCTTTTCGTGCAGGTCAAAGGCATATATAGTACCCTTTCCGCCCATCATCTCAGCCATAGTAAAGGTTTTTCCGCCCGGTGCCGCACAAATATCCAGCACAAGGTCGTTTGCGTCGGGTGAAACCGCCATACAGCAAAGCTGTGAAGCTCTGTCCTGAACATGGAAATATCCCTTTTTGAATGCCTCCGAAGCTGTAGGCACACCCTCGCTGAGGTCATAGCAGTACGGGATTTTCTCATCCTTTACCGCCTTTATATCACCTAAAGCCACAAGGAATTCTTCCTCACTGCATACCGTATTGTTCATGCGTACAGTAACGGGAGAATTTTCAAGTGCGTCAGAAAGAAGATTCGTCATGCATTCAAGCCCGTAGTCACCGCAAAGGCTGTCAACAAGCCATACGGGAGCGGAGTAGAGTATAGATGAAGAATTAAGTATATCCATCGGCACGGGAAATGTTTTTCCGTTACGGATGAAATTCCTCAGCACTGCGTTTATCATGCCCGAAGCACTCGTTTTGCCCATTTTCTTAGCAAGACTTACGCTTTCGCTTACAGCCGCATTATCTGGAATACTGTCCATATAAAGCAGCTGATATATACCGCATCGAAGTATATTGAGAACTGTCATATCAAGCTTTTCAAGCGGTCTTGATGAAAGTCCGCCTATGATATGGTCAAGTGTTATTTTACGCTCAATTACGCCGTAATATATCACCGAGCAAAGACGCTTGTCCCGCTCATTCATGTCAGCCGAGTCAAGACCGTGACTGAGCTGTATATTTGAGTAGCTGCCGCTTCCGAACGTTTTGTTCAGAAGCTGAGCAGCAAGAAATCTTGGATTTTTCATCAGTTTCTCCGTCTTGTCATAGCAATAAGTCTCAGCAGGTTCAGTACAGCGGTAAGAAGTGCCGCAACATAAGTGAGTGCTGCCGCTCTGAGTACCTTTGCCGACTTGTTTACCTCGTCTGTGTCAAGAATTGCGTCACCTTCAAGTGTTCTGAGTGCTCTTGAGCTTGCATCAAACTCAACGGGAAGCGTAATGAACTGAAATGCCACTACACCGAGAAAAAGTATGATTCCGATGTTGATAAGAAATTCATTATAGCTGAAAATCATACCTAAAAGTATCAGAATATATGACGCATGAGAACAGAAATTTGTCAAAGGAACCATTTTGCTTCTCATTACAATAGGAGCATAAGATTCCGCATGCTGTACCGCATGACCGCATTCGTGTGCCGCTACGCCGATTGCAGCTACGCTTGTTTTGCCGTATACCGAATCGGAAAGACGCACTACATTTGCAGTCGGGTCAAAGTGGTCGCTGAGATTTCCCGCAATACGCTCAATACGTACATGATAAAGACCGTTGTCATCGAGAATTCTTCTTGCAACCTGATCTGCTGTCCATCCTCTTGAATTGTAAACCTTGCTGTACTTACTGTATGTCGCTTTTACATTAGCCGAAGCTATAAGTGGTATAATCAATATCAAAAGCCAGTATAACATAGCTTATCCTCTCTTTCTATCCGAGCACTGTTCCCTTTTCAAGCTTTTTGCCTCTGAGGAATACATCTGTGCCCATTCTTTTGCTTCCTTCAAGCTGTACCTCTCGGAAAGTTACAAGTCCGCCGTCACCGCATTTTACGGTAAAATTATCAGTATCAACTATTTCACCGTTCTGTGCACTGTCATTATTGCCTTTTTCAATCTCTGAAGCGAACACCTTAAGACGCTTTCCGCTGAGGCTTGTAAAGCCTGTTACGCCTCTTACGGTGTTGTGGATTTCCTGTGCACTCTTTGAAAAATCAAGTGCACTCATTTCCTTGCGAATCATAGGTGAATAGCAGCTGAGTGAATCGTCCTGCTTTTCGGGAGCAAGTGTATTGTTTTCAATTGCTTCAATAGTCTCTGCAAGCACCTCTCCGCCCATTACGGAAAGTCTTGCGTAAAGCTCGCTGTAGGTCTCATTTTCGCCGATATCGGTTTCACGCTTTATAAGCATATCGCCTGTATCGAGTCCCTCCTCCATCATCATGGAAGTTACGCCTGTCTTTGTCTCTCCGTTGAGGATACACCAGTTTATAGGTGCAGCACCTCTGTAGCGCGGAAGAAGTGACGCATGGATATTGATACAGCCATACTTCGGAAGCTCAAGTATCTCCTTCGGGAGAATCTGACCGTATGCCGTTACTACGATAAGGTCGGGGGCAATACTTTTCAGAAGGTTTAAAGCTTCCTCTGCTTCCTCACCCTTTCTCAGAGATAAAGGCTGATAAACGGGAAGGTCATACTCCAGAGCACAAGCCTTTACAGGAGTAGGTATCATCTTGTAGCCTCTTCCCTTCGGCTTATCGGGCTGAGTGAAAACAGCCGCAACCTCATGGTTGCTCTCAGCAAGAGTTTTCAGACAAGGCACTGCAAAATCGGGAGTGCCCATAAATACAATTTTCATATTATTCAAGCTCCTCAGGACGTACAAATTCCTTTACAATTTCAGTGAAAACATGACCGTCAAGGTGGTCATTTTCGTGACAGGTACACTGTGCACCAAGCTCTGTAAACTCACGCTCATACCAGTTTCCGTTTCTGTCCTGAGCCTTGAGCACCGCCTTCATGGGACGGTTTACGTAGCCCCACTTATCAGGACACGAAAGACAGCCCTCCAGCACATACTGCTTACCCTTTGTTTTCAGAATCTGAGGATTAATTGCCTCAACTCTTTCATCATCAAGGTGCATGATGAAAATACGTCTGCAAACACCAATCTGCGGTGCGGCAAGGCCTACACCCTGAGCCTTGTCAAGTGTTTCGTGCATATCATCAAG
>SVNJ01000010.1 GCA_015066955.1 Ruminococcus sp.
TCAAGTGTGAGAGCATCAAGAACGATCATATTGTTGTCGAGAACCTTAGTAGAAAGTGCAGACTTCATAGCAAGTCTTCTAACCTTTCTGTTAAGTGCATATCTGTAGCTTCTGGGCTTAGGTCCGAGAGCAATTCCGCCGTGAACCCACTGAGGAGCACGAGTTGAGCCCTGTCTTGCGTGACCTGTACCCTTCTGTCTCCAGGGCTTTCTTCCGCCGCCGCTTACTTCTGTGCGAGTAAGAGTTGACTGTGTACCCTGTCTCTGGTTAGCGAGGTAATTAACAACCATTGCGTGCATAACAGCTTCGTTTGGAGTAATTCCGAATACTGCATCTGAAAGCTCTGTCTCGGAAACCTGCTTACCTGTCATATCAAATACTGAAATTGTAGACATTTATGCTTCCTCCTTCCTTAAGCCTTAACGCTGTCAACGATATAAACGATTCCGCCCTTAGGACCCGGAACAGCACCCTTGATAGCGATGAGATTGTTTTCTGCGTCTATCTTAACTACTTCGAGATTCTGAACAGTAACCTGCTCAGCACCCATGTGACCAGCCATGCCCTTGCCCTTGAAGATTCTTGAAGGTGAAGAACATGCACCCATTGATCCAGCCTGTCTGTGAACAGGACCCGAACCGTGAGTTTCCTTAAGTCTGTGCTGGTTGTGACGCTTGATTGCGCCCTGGAAGCCCTTACCCTTGCTGATGCCGACAACGTCGATGCTGTCGCCTACTGCAAAAGTATCAGCCTTTACGATGTCGCCAACGTTGAGAGAATCGCAGTCATCAAGTCTGAACTCCTTAAGAGTAGCCTTGCAAGCTACGTCAGCCTTATCGAAGTGACCCTTCATAGGCTTGTTCATTCTCTGAACCTTAACGTCGCCGTAACCAAGCTGAAGAGCTGCATAACCGTCGTTCTCAACGGTTTTCTTCTGTACAACTACACATGGACCGGCTTCTACTACTGTTACAGGAATCATTCTTCCTGCTTCGTCGAAAATCTGGGTCATACCGATTTTCTTACCGATAATACCTTTCTGCATTACGCATTCCTCCTGTTAGGTTATTGGTTGATATTTTTCAACATCAACATGACCGGCGGACTACCGCCATTCCGCTTCCCATGCGGTAATTTCGGGTATAGACTGTAAGGATTACTTAACCTCCATTACAACGTCTACGCCTGCAGGGATTTCAAGCTTGTCAAGAGCAGCAGTTGTCTTTTCTGTAGGACGGATAACGTCTACAAGTCTCTTGTGAGTTCTCATTTCAAACTGCTCACGGCTGTCCTTGTACTTGTGTACAGCACGAAGGATAGTAACAACTTCCTTATCTGTAGGGAGCGGGATAGGTCCTGAAACTCTCGCACCGCTTCTCTTAGCTGCCTCTACGATCTTAGCTGCTGCAATATCAACTGTAGCGTGATCGTAACCCTTGATCTTGAATCTGATTTTTTCGTTGACTGCCATTTTTTTCGCCTCCTTGAGATAATTTACAGGGGCGGAGAAACAACTCTCCATCTGGGATGTTACACGTTTCCGTGTGTTTCATGCCGTATCTGATAAAAAAACTCGAAAAACCATCTGTTTTCCGAGTAATCAAGAACGTCAAAGCACAATATGAGCATAGTTAGTGCATACGCAAGCTGCACCTTCAATAACCACAAACTGTGTTCAGTATCCCAATCGCCCGGTTTAAAATCGGACATACTCCACGGAAATTACCCGGCAAACCGCCGGCAACCTTCCGCTTCCACGCATATCTTCTGCAGTCAGTGCGATATTCACCGCACTCAACGTGTATAATTATACCACATAACACGGGGTCTTGCAACAGTTTGCGGAATATAAAGTTGTAAATTTTTTATGAACGAATTATAATTTAAACATATCATTCATAACGCATAAAAGGCGGACGACCAATGATCGTTCCTACATTATAAACGATAACAGACGCATTGTAGGGATGCCCATTGGGCATCCGCAGATTGTAAAAAAAGCAAAAATTACACGTAAAATTTCGGACAGCCGCAAGGGCTGTCCCTACAATAGTCAACGGCATTACCTGTAGGGGCGACCCTTGCGGTCGCCCGTTTCTGTTTCGTTATTTTAGGTTTACTAAAGACTGAGGGCGGACATTCCGCCCGCCCTTAATCATTAAAACTTAGGAAGCTTATCTGTAGCAATCTTGATTTCCTCATCTGTAGGAACATAATCGCCCATAACACCGTTATTGAACTTCTCATAAGCGTACATATCGAAGTAGCCTGTGCCTGTAAGACCGAAGAGAATAGTCTTTTCCTCGCCTGTCTCCTTACATTTGAGAGCCTCGTCAATCGCAACCTTGATAGCGTGGCTGCTTTCGGGAGCAGGAAGAATACCCTCAACTCTTGCAAACTTTACAGCTGCGTCGAATACGGAAGTCTGCTCAACAGAAACAGCCTCCATGAGACTCTGATCGTAAAGCTCTGAAAGCACACTGCTCATACCGTGATATCTGAGACCGCCTGCGTGGCTTGATGAAGGCATGAAGCCGCTTCCGAGAGTGTACATCTTCTGGAGAGGACAAACCTTTCCTGTGTCGCAGTAGTCGTAAGCGTACACACCTCTTGTAAGACTCGGACATGAAGCAGGCTCAACAGCGATAAACTTATAATCAGCCTCACCTCTGAGCTTCTCACCCATAAACGGAGAGATAAGTCCGCCAAGATTTGAACCGCCGCCTGCACAGCCGATAATTATATCAGGCTTGATATCGTACTTATCCATAGCAATTTTTGTTTCAAGACCGATAACTGTCTGATGAAGGAGAACCTGTGAAAGAACGCTTCCGAGAACGTAGCGGTAGCCCTCCTGATTTGAAGCCGCCTCAACAGCCTCTGAAATAGCACAGCCGAGACTTCCGTTTGTGCCGGGAAATTCCGCGTTAATCTTTCTTCCTACCTCTGTAAGCATAGAAGGTGAAGGAGTTACGTTAGCACCGTAGGTTCTCATAACCTCACGGCGGAAAGGCTTCTGCTCATAGGAAACCTTAACCATGTAAACCTGACAGTCAAGATCGAAGTAAGAACAAGCCATTGAAAGAGCTGTACCCCACTGACCTGCACCTGTTTCTGTAGTTACACCCTTGAGACCCTGCTGTTTTGCATAATAAGCCTGAGCAATTGCAGAGTTGAGCTTATGGCTTCCGCTTGTATTGTTGCCCTCAAACTTATAGTAAATCTTTGCCGGAGTACCGAGTGCCTTTTCAAGGCAGTATGCTCTTACAAGAGGAGCGGGACGGTACATTCTGTAGAATTCACGGATTTCTTCGGGAATGTCGATATAAGCGTTTGTTTCGTCAAGCTCCTGCTTAACAAGCTCATCACAGAAAACCTCTGAAAGCTCTTCAGCTGTGATAGGCTGCTTTGTTACGGGATTGAGAAGCGGTGCCGGCTTTTTCTTCATGTCAGCACGCACATTATACCACTGCTTCGGCATCTCGCTTTCTTCAATATAAATTTTGTAAGGGATTTTCTCAGTTGACATAATATATTCTCCTTTCGGTATCGTATCGGCAGAGAAACTGCTTTCGCCGCCTTTTCTCGGGACAAAACGAAAAGCTCCCGTCCCGACAAATTAATGCCGGGACAGGAGCGGATAAACTCTCCTGCGGTGCCACCCCGCTTGACGCATAATGCGTCCTCTCAAATGTGTACCTGCATACACCGGTTCCCTTAACGCAGAACCACAGCGTCTCGCCTACTAAAGGAGCATTCGCATTATCCATGCTGTACCGCCCCGATATCGTTCAGCTCGCCCTCGAAAGCCCATTCACTGTCGCTGTCACTACCGCACTCGCACCAAACGGCGGCTCTCTGAAAATGAATTCACGCAGCTACTTACTCTTTCTCATCGGTTTATGAAAATATAATATCACACCAAAACCGCTTTGTCAAGGGGTTTTTATTATTTTTCCGTTATGCACAAACCGCAGTGTACATTTTCGTACAAACAGCCTGTCCAGGAGAAAATATTTCCTGATGTGAAATTTTTCAAAAAGGTCTTTTAATTTTTACAAATTAATGGTATAATAAAAGGAGTTATCTTATAACCTTGCCTGCACTTCTGTATTTTTCTCGTGTACTTTCAATACTGTCCTCACTTCTCTTGATGAGATTAAGCAGTGAAGATGAGTACTGAGCGTAATCCTTCTGAAGTGTAGCTGTTGTAACATAGAGGGTATCGAAATTGTTTACGCAGTCGTTGCCGTCAAGGGCAATACCGCTTGAAGCCGCTTTAATGTCAGCCTCGCTCATTGAAATGATAGCATTTGCACTGTCGTTTGCGATAACCTTAGGTATACGGAAAAGCTTCTGGTCGTTGTGAGGGTTTGCATTATATACGATTCTGAAAAGCTTGTATACCGACAGCATAAGGTAAGAGGAAACCTCTTTGATAAGTGTAATACTGTTTGCTTTCTGTGCAAGACTGAACAGAAGGCTGATTGAGTTATTGATAATTCTTCTGTTGAAGTTGATGATCTCAGGTGAGGGCATTCTGTTGTTGCCGTCGTCATCGGGAATATCCTCAATAGAAATAGTTTTTCCCTCAGGCTCGGGAGTTCTTCCGAGAAGATAATCGCAGGAAACATTATAATAATCGGCAATCTTTACGAGAAAATTAAGTCCGCATTCACGGATACCCTTTTCATAATGCGAAAGCAATGCCTGAGAAATACCTAAATCAGCGGCAGCCTGCTTCTGACTGATGTGTCTTTCTTTTCGCTGAAGTGTTATTATTCGTGCAAAATCGGAATTCATGACAAATCCTCCTGTAAAAAATTAATCCTAAACATACATATTTCATCTTTATATATTATAATACAAATTGTATAATATGTAAATATGTCTAAATATCGAAGAATGAGGAAAATTTTGTCTGTTTTTTGTAGGATTTACTAAGAGTTAAAATTTCAGGCACAATTTTTGTGCATGGTTACCATATCCAAATCCCGAAAGGAGCTTTTATTTTGAAAGGATACAGAATAAGTATTCTCCGTCACGGCACAACGGAGGCTAACGAAAAGGGAATCTACATAGGAAAAACCGATATGCCGCTTTCCGATAAGGGTGCGGCTGAGCTTTGTGCCAAAATGGACGAGTATGACTATCCAACAGTCCACCGTGTATACTCATCCCCCCTTAAAAGATGTACCGAAACTGCGGATATTCTCTTCCCCGCAACGGAAATGTGCATTGTCGATGACCTCAGAGAGCTTGACATGGGCATTTTCGAGAATAAGGCCGCATCAGAGCTTGTAAACCGTGAGGACTACCGTGAATGGCTCAAGGGCGGACAGGACAACCGTCCACCCGGCGGAGAGAGCCTTGAAGAGCTTACTGCACGCACCTACAAGGCTATACACGAAATAATCACCGATATGATGAATGATGGTATTACACACAGTGCTGTTATAACCCACGCAGGCATCATATCAAATATGCTTTCATGCTTCGGACTTCCGAAATATGACCCGAAAACTCTCAGCACTGCACCGGGCGAAGGCTTTGAAATTATCGTCACCACTCAGATGTGGCTGAATTCTCAGGCATTCGAAATACTCGGACTGTGCCCCTATGAGAAGCTTCCCGAAACGGAGGATTATTCCGTTATTGAATAAAACTTCCATTATCGTTTCATAATAGTTATTGCTCCACCAATTAAATCTTGAAGAATTTTATGAAGCTTGGGGAGCAAAAGTCAAGGAAGAGACCGCAGGCATACTGTCGTATGTCAAGGTTGATGACGCAGAATTTTGCTTCCCAAGCAATAGAAAAACTTCAAGAGTTGGTTGAGGGAGCAATGCGTGAGGTGAGTGTTATGAAACTTGGAAATATTACGGATTATTCGGCAAAGCTTCTTAAAGGCAGCCGTGTGAATACTATGCTTATTGTGCTTGCGGTGCTGTCCGCCGAACTGTTTTTCAGGATTGCCGAAGCTGCACTTTACAGTCTTATGCTCTATTTCGGCACGATTAAGCCTGCGGAGCTTTTTATCGGCAAAACGGCGCTTCAATACCTTATTTCCGCAGTTTTCACAGCACTCAGATATATTACGGCAGCTCCGCTGATTTTCACCGCAGCCTGCCGATTCACGGGACTTAGCACAGGGAATGCAAAGCTGAAACGTACTCCCCTTTCGGGTGTACTTCTCAGCCGCAGACTATACCGCAGAAGCCTTGCGTCACTGCTTCTGAGCAAGCTTGCAGGAGTCATTTTCATGCTGCCTGCCACTTTTTTCGGCTATACCGCATTTTCCCTCATATCCGATGCAGCTTCGGACAATTCCCCCACAAGCCTTTTTATGTCAGTGCATGCAGGTGTAATGACGCTTCTTTCCGTCGGTCTGTGGATATGGGCAAAGCTTTCGCTTATGACAGTGCCCTTCTTAATGGTGTACTTCCCCGAAAAGAAGGTATCAGCACTTGCAATGCAGTCCATAGGCTTCATGAAGGGCAGAAGGGCGGTAATGGTAAAGCTTTTTGCCTACTATGGCATAAGAATGCTTCCCGTTGTGACTATACCCGCTGTACTGCCCGAGCTTTTTTCTGCAGTTTCCCTTTGCATCGACATTTTTATCAAGGAGGACGAATACCGTGAAGGAAATAGTGCTGGAGGTAGGCACAGACAGACCGCTCACACTTCAAAGCTTCCTGCTTGGGCAAAAAGGTGTTTCAAGACGCCTTCTGACAAAGCTCAAACGGCAGGATATGGGAATAACCTGTAACGGAAAGCTTATCAGAAGCATCGATACGGTCTTTCCCGGAGACAAAATAGTGCTAAAAATCGAAGATACAAGTCTTCTGGAGCCTAATCCGACGCTGAATGTCCCCATAGCCTTTGAAAACGAGAACCTTATAGTGTTCGATAAACCGAGCGGAATGCCCGTTCACCCCTCAATAAAGCATCAGGGCGATACTTTAGGCAACTTTTTCGCACATATCTGTCCCGACCTTACCTTCCGTCCCGTAAACAGGCTTGACCGTGACACATCAGGATTGTGCATTGCCGCAAAAAATGCCCATGCGGCAAATGTACTGCAAGGGAATGTACGCAAGGTATACTATGCAGCGGTGCATGGCGTTACACAGGAAAGCGGTACAATAACAGCCCCCATTGCACGTCAGACCGAGTCAATAATACTCCGATGTGTAAGAGAGGACGGTCAGCATGCCGTCACCCATTTCAGGCGGTTAAGGTGCAATGAGAAGTATTCTCTTGAAGAAATACATCTCGAAACAGGACGTACGCATCAGATTCGTGTGCACTTCGCACACATCGGTAATCCCCTTGCGGGAGACGATATGTACGGCGGAAAGCGTGAGAACATAGCACGTCAGGCACTTCACTGCGGAGAGCTTGAATTTGCTGAGCCGCTCACAGGAGAAATAATAAAAGTAAAATCACAGCTTCCCGATGATATAGTGAGGCTGTTTGACGGAGGTATAATATAATGAAAAGAATTGCAAGCTTTGAAGTTGACCACACAAAATTCGGTGTTGGTATGTACATATCAAGAATTGACGGAGATGTTATTACCTATGACGTAAGAATGGTAAAACCAAACGGCGGAGTGTACATCTCAAATCCCTCACTCCACACCATAGAGCACCTTTTTGCTACATATGCAAGAAATTCAAAGCATGGTGCCGATATTGTCTATGTAGGTCCTATGGGATGCCGCACGGGATTTTATCTCCTTACAAGAGATACCGTAAGCCGTGAGGACGCTATTGCACTTGTAAAGGACGCTTACCGCTTTATTGCTGATTATAATGAAGCTATTCCCGGCTGTACAGAGGTTGAATGCGGCAATTATCTTGAACATGACCTTGAATCAGCACGCCGTGATGTGCTTCCGCTTCTTGAAAAGCTTGAAAATTATTCAGCTGATATGCTCAATTATAACTGGCATATTAAATAAAAATCTAAAATAATTTTATGCAGTATGACGAAAAACACGGCATTTCAGAAAAAACGTCATAATATTTGTTGTTTTTCAGATTTGGCTTGCTATAATAGTTAAGGCAAGCACACTTGTGCATCAGAGGACGTCCGTTTTACATCGGACGGTACACATTTTCGCAGAGATTCACTCTGCCTGTAGAAAGGAGCTGTTATTATGGATTTGGAGCGTCTTGAAGAACCGCAGGACGAAAATAATACAACCGACCTGCCTTCTGAAGATGACAAGGCATCGGACGTTTCCGGCATAAGCAGTTTTCATAAGCTGCAGAGAGGCATCACAAACTTTTTTGCAAGACTCGGACTCAGAGTTATAAAGGTTTTTGCAGGTGTTCTTCTTGCACTGATTAAAAGTGCGGGATTTGTCTGCTCTGAACTGAAAAGTCTGATTCTTGCACTGCTTAAGGGTATTATCTGGCTTGGAAAGGCACTTGTTGCCCCCTTCGGCAAGCGTATGAAATTCACCGCAGAAATGCAGAAAAACCTGAGAAAAGCCAGAAAAGAAGGCGGAAAAACCTACAGAAATACACTCATCAAGAGTATTTCAACCTATCTTTTCGGCGAGGACGGAGTCTGCTACACCGCCTTCAACTACATTCTGCCTATAATCTCCGCCGCCTTTCTTATCGGCGTTATCCGCTACAGCTCGGGACTTGAATACGGTCTGAGTGTCGAATACAACGGCAAGGAGCTTGGTATTATCTCAGCTGAGGCTGATTTCGATGCGGCGGCAAGGGACGTTGAACAGAGAATCTCCTATACGGAAGAGGATGAGCAGATTGACTTCACCCCGAAATTCTCGCTGAAAATCGTTTCCGAAGGCGACGACCTGCTTACCTCGTCACAGCTTGCAAACGAAATGCTTGCTGTTTCAAATCAGGAGCTGAGCGAGGCGGTAGGTATCTACATTGACGGAAAATTCATTGGTGCCGTAAAGGACGAGGAGCCTGTAAAAAAAGCACTTGCCGATGTGCTCCTTAATTATAAGGTTGACGGCATAGTGCGTGACGTTTCATTCAAGAATAAAATCGAATATTCAGAGGGTATCTACCTTACCGAAAGCGTCATGGAGGAGGACGATGCAATTGCACTTCTTACCTCCAAAAAGGAAAAAAATACGCTTTATGTCGTTGAAAAAGGTGATTCTCCCGTTGTAATCTGTAAGAAGCATAACATGGACCTCGAGGACTTCGAAAAGCTTAACCCCTACGCTCCCGAAAATCTGCGTGAGGGACAGTTTGTAAATGTCATCGAGACGGAAAGCTACCTGCCTATTCAGTACGTAAGAGAAATGGAAAGCCTTTCCTTCCTCGACTACGAAACCATTGAAGTTAAAACAAGCTCTCTCAACGTTGGTACGACCGCTGTTCTCGTAAAGGGTGAACGAGGCGAAAAACGCAGCAATATTGAGATTACCTATATCGACGGTGTCGAACGTTCAAGAAAGACGGTAAGCTCGGAAATCATAAAACAGCCTGTTGTTGAGCAGATTGGCATAGGTACGTATACCGCAAGACCTGCAAGCTCAAACACCAAGCTCTACGGAAACGGTCAGTTCGGCTGGCCTGTCAACGGAGGCTATATCAGCGACCCGTTCATCAGTAACCGTAACCATAAGGGCATGGACATTGCCGCTCCTGCCGGTACGGATATATATGCAGCCGCTGACGGTGTTGTTGTTTCCGCAGGCTGGAATACGGGCGGCTACGGCTTCTTCGTTATGATTGAGCATTTCAACGGCTATCAGACTATCTACGGTCACTGCAGTGCTCTCTATGCAATCGAGGGACAGACCGTTACACGAGGTCAGCTTATTGCGGCGGTCGGTACTACGGGACAGTCCACAGGCAACCACTGCCACTTCGAGGTCAGAAGCAACGGTATGTGCTGTGACCCTGCTCTCTTCCTTAATACTGTGAATTATAATGAAGAGGAAGAGGAAGAATAAGTTAATATAACAGTAAAGCCTGTGCTTGGTGCACAGGCTTTTGTTTTTATTCATTAGTCCTTAAATTTGTTTATTGCAGTTGCGTCGCAGATATCAACCTTACCGTCAAAGTTTGTATCGGCAAGAACCTTATCGCTTGCAGAAATTGTATATCCCTTATTGTTTACAACATAGTTAAGGAGATAATTCTGATCGGCATTATCTACCTTACCGTCCTTGTTTATATCACCAATGGAATATTTGCAAGTAGGTGTAGCTTTGTTTGATGCGTAATTATAAAGTGAAGTAGGCTTGCTTACATACCACGGATCATGTGAGGAACAAACTTTCTTAAGCTTTGCATCTGATAATGCATAATGGTCAAGATCAAAATTATTTCCTGTTTTATTATCATGACATGTATCAATATGGAAATAATGACCGCCTAATTTTACTATATTCCAAGCATGAACGCTTGTCTTCATTACATAGTAGCTCTCAATTCCTGCTGCCTGTAATAATAAATTATAACCTCTTGCAAAGCCATCACATACGGTTTTATCGTTTAAGAAAATAGATGAGTCAACATGATTCTTTTCAGCATAAACCTCATCATAATCATAGTCTACCTTTGCACAAACCCAGTCATGAAGAGCCTTTGCCTTCTGATAATCAGTCATGGAGGAATTAGTTACTTCAGCAACAACCTTGTTTGCTTCCTGAGTGATATACTTATTAACTCTCTCATTATCATCTAATACTCTTATAGCAGCCATAACCTTACTATTAGGTTTCATCACACCATTTGTTGTGCTGAACATATTGATTCCGTTAACTGTATTAAGGTACTTAAACTGCTGAATAACCTGCTCATAATGATGATCATAATTAGCATTGTACTGATCTAATTTTGTAAGATCAATATTATAAACATAGCTTGCTTTAAAATCCTTGAATGCGGAATAGTTAATACCATCCAATGAATTAGGAAGTGTAAGCATTGTAACACTTGTACAGCCCTGGAAAGAAGTATTGGTTATGCTTTTTAACGATGACGGCAGTTTTACATCAGTCATTGCAGTACAATTCTGAAATGCTGAATTATAAATATTAGTTACACTATCCGGAATTGTAATACTTTTGAGACTTGTACAATTCTGAAAAGCACCCACACAAATTGATTTCAGCGATGAAGGTAAAGAAACTTTTGTCAGTTTAGTGCAATTTTCAAATGTACCCGCATTAATGCTTGTAACCTTTGATGGAATAGTAATGCTTGTAATTGGTGTTCCAGCAAATGCAGTTGTACCAATACTGCTTACAGAAGCTGGAAGTGTCACAGAAGTAAGCTTTGTATTCTTAAATGCACAGCTTCCAATTGATGTAAGACCTGAAGGAAGTGAAATGCTGCTTATCTTTGTGTCCTGAAATGCATAATTACCAATCTTTGTAATACCGGAAGGTAAAATTACAGAAGTAAGATTTGAAGCACCCTTGAATGTGTTGTTCTTAATTTCTTTAACTCCCTTAGGAATTGCTACATAAGTGATTGTTTTATTGGATGAAAATGCACCTGTGCCGATAGAAGTAACAGTATGACCGTTAATAGCTACAGGAATAGTTACCTTTGCAGTTGTACCTGTATAACCTGTAACTTCACAGGTGTAAGTTCCTGTTTCAACATATTTCCAGCTACCTGAAGTAAGCTCAGTAGCCGCAGAAGCAGAAATAGAATTCACAGGAACAAGCTCGGAAATAAGGCTTGCGTTAGGTGAAACTGCTGCTGCAAAAACAAGTGTAAATGCTGCAATTGAAGCAGCTGTCTTTTTAAAGTTAAACTTTTTCATATATCTCTCCTAAATATTTTATTACCATGGCAACACAATTATAACATAATGATTATACTATGTCAAGCAAAATTTTACTTATATATTACCAAAATTATCATCAATATTCTATAATACAATTTACTCATTATGTGTTTAAATCTTCGTATTTCGTTATTTTATCATTCAATAACAAAAGCCTGAGAACTAAAAATTCTCAGGCTCAAAAATTTTTCACACGTATTTCAGACAGAAGCACCTCTGTACTTCTTTATATCAACAATAATAATAAACAGTCCGAGCACAAACAAAAGCGTATAAGTCATTATCAGCGAAAGTCTCGTTTTAGTTGTGTCTATCAGATAGTATGTCTGCTGAAGCTCGGAGTTTTCCATATCAATTCCCACAGCCGCCAAAAATTCCGAAAGATAGCCGTTCATCTCGGGATTATTTGTTATAAGACAGCCCGTCAGAGTAACGGAAACCGTTTCGCCGTCATACGCCTTATCAATTGCCTCGTCAAGCTCCTCTATTTTAGCCTTTTTGCTGACCTCCGCAGAAATTATAATACCGTTCTCGCAGAGTAATGAATACTGCTGAGACTTGAACGGAAGCGGAATCACTCCGCTGATAGTCTGCTTTGTTTCTGCATAGTTGCCAAGAGGATAACTGCAGGTATACGTCACATACTTATCTCTCGGCATCTCTTCTCCGCTCTCAAGCACCTCGTTAAGATTAACCGTTTCCCCTGTAAAAATGTACTCGGCATCATGTACCAGAAGTGCAACCACCATTCCCGAAAGAAATATTCCCAGTAACAGCGATATAATAAAACTCGACTTTGTCATTTAAAATTCCCCCATAATCTTTATTGTGCCTTTATTATATCACTGTTGCTAACTAAAGTCAATATATTAAAAAAACGCTCCCATAAAGGCACACGGGAGCGTTTAATGTTAATACAGAATTTATCCGACAAGACCCGAACGCTCAATACCCTCTGTGAAGTACTTCTGAAGACAGGTATAAAGCACGAGAATAGGTGTAATTGAAAGGAGACAGCCTGCCTCTTTCCATACAATCTGCTCTCTCGGACTGATTTCAGCGTTTGCGTCATTGAAAAGAGTCATTCGGAGCTGTGAGTCAAGATTCTGCAGCATAAGCGCAACAGTCTGATTGTTTGTGAAGAATGTTGAGCTTACATAGTAATCATTCCAGTACCATACTACGGAGAAAAGGAAAACCGTAAGGAAGGATGAAGCTGCATTGGGCACCATGACTCTGATGAAGGTTTTCAGCGGTCCGCAGCCGTCGATGTAGGCAGCATCCTCAAGCTCACGGGGAAGCCCCTTGAAGAACTGTCTGAAAATAAGAATCATAAGTCCCGAACGGATTCCGTTTGCCGTAATAGCAGGAAGATACATTGTTGCCATTGTATCGATAAGGTTTATGGAGAATATCCCCTTGATGCCGAAATATCTGAACTGAGTATAGAGCGGAAGAGAAATAACCTGAGTCGGTACGAGAATCATCATGATAACGATACCGAAAAGTAGTCCCTTGCCCTTGAACTTGAATCTTGCGAAGCCATAGCCCGTAACCGCACAGGAAAGAACCTGTACGAATGAACAGCCGATATTGAGTATCAGCGTATTCTTGATGGTAGCACCGAAATTCATCGCATCCATAGTTTCCTTAAGAACCTGAAGCGTATAGTTTCTCGGAATCCACATTACAGTAGGGTCACTCATATCGCCTCTGTCTCTGAAGGTACAGCTTACCATATATATAAGCGGATAGAGAATTACAAAGGAAAGACCGAAGATAATCACAAAGCGGAAGAACGGCCACACCTTTTCAACGACAGCTTTTCTTCTGAGATAGCCGATTTCCTCCTTTGTCATGGTCTGCATGCGGATTTTCTTCGCCTGCTTTTTAGTCATGCCGCTGCCGATTTCATCTGCTGTTTTAACGGCAGCCGCTGTATTTGTATCTGACATAAATCCGCACCTCCTTAATCAACCTCATAGTAAATAAACTTATTTACTATAGATGTGATGATACCGATTGCAACGAGGACTATAAGGAAGTAAATCCACGCCATAGCTGAAGCCTCGCCGAACTTCCAGTCCTCCTTCATATCGAGGATTCGTCCCATAACCTTGTTTGTAGGGCTTGTGAATGAGTCTACAACAGTAAATATAAGGTTTGCAAGAATGAACGGGCTGACATAGGGAAAGGTAATCTTCCAGAAATATTCCCATGCGGTTGCACCCTCCATCTGTGCAGCCTCCTTAGCTGAAGGCGGAATATTCTGAAGTGCCGCAAGGAATATAAGAATCTGAATTCCCGCACTCCATACAATTCCGAAGATATTGTCCGCAACCGTCTGAATGAGCGTACTCATATTGTCGCTGAGACCGTATATTCCCAGAAACTGCATAAGCTCACCGACAAGGTCAGTCGAGAACATTGTAGAGAACTGTCCCGCACCTGTATTTCCTGTGCTGCTCATATCTCCGTTGATGATTTTGTAAACAGGTCCTGTTGCGATAATTACGGGAAGGAAGAATACCGCTCTTGCGAAGGTTCTGCCCTTGAATTTCTGATTGAGAATTACCGCAATGAACAGTGAAAATACAACTACAAGAGGAGTTTTCCACAGCGTTTCAAGAAGTGTGTCCTTCAGGTAGTCGGCATAGTTTTCGTCTACCGTAAGAACATAGTCGAACTTATCGATACCCACGAAGCTTGTGAGCATTTTTCCCTCGCCGATAGATACCTCATTGAAGGAGTACCAAAGGGATTTCACAAGGGGTATAAGGAAGAAAAAGAGTGTTCCAATCATCCAGAGGCCGATAAATCCGTAGCCGTAAAGTGCTTTTCTTTTTTCATAGGCAAGCTTTTTTCTTGCTTTTCTGCCTGCCTTAGCGTCTGTTTTGCTCATCAGAACTTAAAACCTCCTTCTTCCGCATATTTTGTAAGGTCATATTCCTTACCGTTATCATTGATTGTCTTGTTTTCAAGATCAACCCTGATTACAGTACCGTCGGAATAGGTTGTTGTGATAAGTGTATCATTTTCAACCTGATAATCGGTAATTGTACAGTCGCTTACCTTTGAGAGTATCGAGGATACAAGCTTATACTCAGCCGAAGCAGTACCTACCCAGTTTTCGTAGTTTGCATAGTAGTATACGTCAAAGTCGGTATCCTTGAGTGTACTTGTTTCCTCATAAAGCATATCATAGCTGAGGTTGCTTCCCGTTGCCGCCGCCATAAGGAGAAGCGTCTCGGAATCAGCGTCGCTGTTGATAGCTGTTGTTGAGTAAGGTATAACACCGTGCATTACAAGCTGATAGAAAGGAATGTCCTCATTGAACACATCGTATCTGCTTGAAGTAAGCGGTACACCTGTGATATGGCTTACATAAGGAAGTGCATAGGCATTCGCACTGTCAGCAAGAATACCGCCCGAAAGCTTGCTGTTAATTGTCTCATAGCTTTCTGTGAGGAGATTCATTGAATCAAATCTTGAAAGATTCTTCTTGCCGTAGTCGCCGTAAACGGACGATGTAAGCGAGCCTATTGCCATACCTGTAAGACCTCTGTCGCTGTAGCTGTCAGCCGCCTCTGTGAATACCTCGCCGAAAAGCGACGGTGAAAGGAGCGACATATTATCCTTGAAGCCGTCGGGAATACCGTAAGCTCTGTCATAGCTGATAATACGTGAATATGCACCCGAAACTCTTACGGCTGTGCTTGTAAATGAATAGAAGCCATTGCCTGAATAGAAGTCCCTGTTGTCTGATACGGGATAGAATTCAATGCCGTTTGACTCCATATAATCGGTAAGGTCATTGAAATCGCCCTTGCCGCCGAGTGTGCCCGAAGGCTTTGCACTTGTGTCAACCTGATTCCTGATGCCATCATTTGTCCAGTTATTGTAGGATACTACCATATCCTCAACGCCGTTTTCCTTAAGCTGTGAAAGGATTTCCTGTGACTCAGAATAGCTTGTGATGCTTGTTTTCAGTGTAACAGGAATACCGAGTATAGGCTTTTCCTTTTCTACGCCGCCGTAAAGGTCAACGTACATAGGTGAGGAATCTGCCTCAGCCTTTACAGTAACGCCCTTTTCATCGAGAAGGTATTCTCTGTACTTCTCCGCAACATCAACGTAATCTGCGTCTTCCTTTGCAATAGGATAGTAGAGAAGCTCAATATCGTCAGACTTTATTGCACCGCTTTCGAATACGGTAAGCTCTTCCTTGTTGCTTCCCGACATATAGAAGGTGTCGGTGCCTCTGAGAAGGAATGTGAAATTACAGAGGTTATAGCTGCTGTTTGACTGCTCCGAAACCTTTGTGTTAAGGAATGCATTCGAATCGCCCTTTGAAGCAACAACCAGCATTGCGTTATCCTCCTTGACAATACCGTACACAGGAAGATAAACCTGTTCATTAACCACACCCTTTACTGTAGGTACAGCCGTTACATCTGAGCCGTAAACTCTCTGAGAATATGTACTGTTGAGTGCCTTTCCGTTATTGAAACGTACAAGTGCACCGCTTCCGTCGGGAATTACAAAGTAGCCCTCCTCCTCAAGACCTGCCGCACCGAAGCTACCGAGAAGTGTGATTTCTGTTGTGATATTTGCGGGATTTGTCTCCTCAATATCTGCAACCTTAAGGCTTGCCTTAAGATGGTCATCCTCGATTGTATACTCAACGGGATATTTGATGCCTGCCTTTTTATAGTTGTATACAACCTTGATTCCGTTTGAGATGTCGCTTACCTTAACCTCACAGTCATCGGTATTTGAACGCAGATAGTTATGAGGTGAACGTCTTTCGGGAACACCGTATCTGAGCACGCTTGATGAACGAAGCTCATTGATAAGGAGAGGTGTAGCAATTTCGTCACGGGTTGCACCCATAGGTGACGACCACCAGATATAGCCTGTTTCCTTGTTTTCAAGACCGATAATAGCGGTTCTGTCGTCAACAAGCATTCTGTAATTATCGTTTTCGGCAGCATATCTGAATGTACCGTAAACCTGATTGATTTCAGTGCCGAGCCACGCAAAGTAATCATTTCCGTCAGCGTCCTTGCCCTTGAAAACAGCCCTTCCGTCCTCTTCACCGCTGTAGCTGTAAATCATGACTACGTCCTTGTAATCATCGTCCATAAGCTCAAGAGTTTTGCCGTCTGAGGTTTTGAAAAGATAAGGGTCATCTATTGTGGAGACGATTTCACGGATACTTATTGCCCTTGTAAGATCCTCGTCAACGGTAAGAAGGTATCTTCCCGCATCGCTTATATATCTCTTGCCCTCGTCGCACTTGCTGCTGTCATCAAAGCTTGCAACAGCCTTCCCCTTTGCAGGGTCAACTGCAACAAGGTCACCAAGCTTCTTTACAAGGTCAATTTCAGCCTCAGCATCGATTTCATCCTGAGTAGGCTCAGCGTCCTTGTCGTAATCCTCTTTATCCTTAGGATTACCGCCGTGAGCCGCCCAGATTTCGTCCTTGTAATCCTCGCTTCTCATGTAGATGTCGAGTCCGTCCACAGTGCCTATTTTATGGAGAAGCTTTTCAGCCTCTGCTGCGGTAAGCTCTACTTCCTCAACTGATTCCGCACGCTTTGATTCCTCTTTTTCGCCGTCCTCAGTTTCTGTCTCTGCTTCGGCAGAGGTGTCGGCGGAGTTTTCTGTTTCATCTCCCTCCGCATGGATAGTACCTACTGTAGAGAGCATAGATACTGCCAGCAGACAGAGTATAAATCTCTTTATTTTATTTCTCATAGTTCAGGTCACCGCCTTCATCAGACTCTTACACGGTAAGAAATTTCCGTGTAGATTGAAGAGAAGAATACCCATACCTGCTGAATGAGAGAGAGAAGCAGTACAAGCAGGAAGAGCATAATCAGCATTGCAACTATGGTAAGCACGATAGCAAATACCGTTTTTCCGAAGGAGTACTGATGTACAGCCTTGATTGCGGAAAATACAAGCACTACCGACCAGAGTGTACCGATTATTTCAATTGCCTGCATGAAAACGTATTCGTCTCTAATGAGAAAATGTGAAAGAATAACATTGATATAAATCTGAGCAATGTAGGGTATAAGAGCATAGGCACTGTAAATGCAGATGTTCTTCATGGTACCCTCACCGTCAAGGAGAGTACATACCGCCCAGTTTCCTATTACCCATGTTGCAAAAATCACTACGCTCTCTACGAGGTAAGGGATAATATTGAAGGTCTTGTCATAGGAGACATAAAACTGAAAGCCGTAAAGTCTGCCGTATGCAATTGAAGCGCCAAAGAAAAGGAGCACAATAAGGAAAGCTATTTTCAGTGAGCCGCCCTTTTTCCATCTGAGGTCCTCAAAGCCCTCAAAGGGGTGGGTAACCGTATGCTTGACCCACTGCTTCTGTGTTAAATCCATCATAACGCTTACTCCTCCCTTCCTGCATTATTTCTTCGCTCAAGAAGCTCTGCACGCTCTGCCGCTTCTCTCGCAAGACGTTTTTTCTTGAAGTGTCTGCTTGCTATATAGAATGCAATTACAAGTATAACAAGCACAACTATAATAGCTGTGAAATTTTCGCTGAGGAAGTCCATTCTGTAGCCCTCAAACGCCTTGTTGTAGATTGCAGGCATATCGGCAAGCTCTGCATATTTCATAGCACCCTTGTAATCGCCTGCGTTGAGAAGTGCAGACGCAACACCGATATAAGCACGGCGGTAGTTGCCGTCTCTTTTAAGAACCTCGTACCAAGGGTCAAGAGCTTCCTCGTAGTGTCCTGAGTTGTAGAGAGTTGTTGCCTCGTGAACAATCTCACCGAATGAGGTTTCAACGAAAATAGTAATTGTATTCTTCTGCTTGTCGGCAACATAGAGGTTGTCGCCCATTGATTCAAGAGCGGAAACCTGGTCAAAGCCGCCTATCTGGTCTGCCTTTGTACCTATGATAAACAGCAGATTGCAGTCCTCGTCATACTGGAAAATACGTCCCGTAGTAAAGTCGAGACAATTGATATTTCCGTCGTCTGCAATGTCAATATCAGTAATTTTTGCGGCATAGTTTGTATTTGTATTGGTGTCATACATGGGAGTAAAGTCACCGAATTTAAGCTGAAGGTTTGCAAAGTTGTTGTTTCCTGCCGCATTGAGCTTCTTAACGGTATCGGTAGTCTGAGAGGTTGAGGAGGTACATGTAAATATAAAGTCTCCGTCAATATCAAAGCTTGTGATACCTGTAGGAATATTTCTTGCCTTTCTTGCCTTCTTTTCCTCAGAGGTAAAAAGGTTCATGAAGTAGTTACCCACAATTTCAGCTGTAGCCTCAACACGGTTTGCACCGTAGAAGCCGATAAACTCACCGTCGGGACTGAACATTGCCGCACCTGTTGTAATATTTCCGAGAACGACATAAACATTTCCCGCCTTATCGGCAATAACACGCTGAGGAAGGAAGGTATTCTGAGTATAGACCTCAGATTCGGGCTTTGTGATTTCCATTACAACCTCACAGTCATAGTTGCAGATAAGAACTCTTCCGTTCTCATTATCGGCAATATAGATAAGGTCGGTATATTCGGAAACGTACACACCCATCGGCTTTTTAAGCGTTGTAACGCTGCCGTCCTCCATAGTGAATTCGTCGTAGATTTTTACAACCTCTTCAAACTCCGAATCAACAGCAACGATTCTGTTGTTATCGGTGTCAACAACGTAGAAAATGTCGTTATGATCCTTGAAAAGGTCGTTGGGGTTCTTGAAATGACCGATACCCAGATCTTTTCCCGAAACGGCACGGTCTGCGATATATCCTGCCTGTGAGGGTATAGCCTCACCCCAGCGGTCGTAGTTGTAGACGTCATACGGTTCGGCAGCCGAAGCACCCAAAGAAGCTGCGGTGCTTGTCAGAAGTACAGCCGCAAATACCGGTGTCAAAAGCTTTTTTAATCCTTTTTTCACTTGTTTCACCCTTTCCGTACTTCTTAGTCCTTGATGCCCGAATGAGCCATTGTTTCGATTACGTTTTTCTGTGCTATCATGAATACCACAATCGGAGGTACCAGCATGAATACTGCTGCCGCCATTGCAACACCTGCACGGGCAAGTCCTGATGAAGCCGCCTGTGTAACAACGGTAGGAAGCGTTTTGTAAGCCTCGTTGAAAACAACAGAGCCTGCCTGAATATTCCATGCCGCCTGGAATGCGAAAATAATAAGCGTCATGAGTGCGGGCTTCTGGTTGGGCATAACTATCTGCCAGCAGATTCTGAAAAGACCCGCACCGTCAACCTTTGCCGCCTCAATCATAGCGTCGGGAACCTGACCTATTGACTGTCTCATGAGGAAGAGCCCCATAGGTGACGCTACAGAGGGAAGTATAAGCGCCCAGTATGTATCAATCATACCAAGCTTAGCCATTACCATATACTGCATGATGTAGATGACATTGCTCTGATAAAGGAGTGCAATAACGATAATGCTGTTGAGAATCTTACTGCCGGGAAATCTGCACTTTGCGAGTACAAATGCCGCCATTGATGCGAATACGCACTGTGCAACTGTTACGGTTGCTGTAACGAATACGCTGTTGAATACGTATCTTGAGAAAGGAACCTGATTGCTCTTGAGCACGGCAAACATTGTGCCGAAGTTTTCAAGAGTAGGCTCTATTGCATAAAGCTTCGGAGGGAAGATAAACAATTCCTCAACCGGCTTAATTGACATTACCACTGCCAGATATATGGGCAGTGCCATAAACAGTCCAAGCAGAAGCAGAAATGTGAAGATGAAAATCGTGCCTCCGATTTTTCTTCCTGCCTGCTTGTTGGAAGCTCTGAGCTTCGCTGTATTAACCTGAGCCATCGTTTACCTCCTAATCCATATATCTGCTGAGAAGCTTGCTTATCAGCTTGTTGGCAACATACATAGCAACGAAAAGAACCATACATATAGCTGATGCATAGCCCATTTCGTATCTTACCCAGCCGTAGTCGTAGGCATGAGTCATGATTGTATGTGCCTTATAGTCGGTACTCGGGAAGCCCACGAGATTCTGTGCAACTGTACCTGCGGTAAATGAGCTTACAATCTGCATAACAGCCGCAAACATGAGCTGCGGTCCCATTGAGGGGATAGTGATGTGGATAAGCTCCTGCCAGCGTGTCTTGATACCGTCAATTGCACCCGCCTCGTACATTGAACGGTCGATATTCTGGAAGCCTGCACGCAGTGAAAGGAAGCCTGCACCGAGACTTATCCAGAGCTGTACTACGATTGTAACACCGAGTACGTAAGCTGAGTCGGTCAGCCACTGGATAGGTGCATTGATAAGTCCGAGATTAATAAGGAATGAGTTTACGTAGCCGTTCATATCGCCGCTGAAAATAAGCTGCCATACGGTGTAGACATTCGCCATTGACGGTGCGTAGAAAATGAGGGTGAATACAGTCTTGAGCTTCGGATGAAGCTCATTGATAAGCCATGCGAGAATGAAGCACAGCACATAGCTTACAGGACCTGTAAAAAGTGCGAAAACAATTGTAACTCTGATAGATTCAATGAAAATCTTATCCGAGAGGAATAATGTCGTGTAGTTTGAAAGTCCCACAAACTTCGGTGCCTGAGCCATATTGAAGTCTGTAAAGCCCATAGGAAGCGACATTAATACGGGAACAACCGTGAATATGATAAAGAATATCATAAAGGGAGCAAGCATGAAATAGCAAGCCTTGTTCTGCTTCATCGACATAAGCATCAGCCGACGGTTTTCCTGTTTGGTTCTTTTGCCTATACTATCTTTATCCAAAACTGTCTCCTCCTTACTTTATTCTGTTTCAAGACCGAGATTTTCACGTTTTCTCTCAATCTCGTCGTTGATGTCCCTGTTGTACCACATAAGAGTATCACGGGGATTTTCAAGCTCGTTTACAACTTCTCTGAATGCGTTCATGATATTTCTTGTAACAGCGTAGGATGAAGGAATTACGGGGATTTCCACAAGCTCGTTCTGCTGAGCAAGAAGTCTCTCGTACTCACTGTTTGACCATGAAAGCTGAGAGAGTGCCTCAACGTTAGCGGTATCGAAGCGTCCCATAGTACCCATAAGACCCTCAATCTGAGTTCCGTACTGTACCTGAGTTTCTGTTTCGGTAAACCACTTGATGAATTTCCATGCGTTTTCCTTATTGCTTACCTTCTTGAAGATAATCGCACCCGAACCGCCTGAGTTTGCCGCATGAGAAACGGTGCCGTCCTCAAGACGTGTACCCGGAACAGGAGCGAAGTCCCACAGTCCCTTGATTTCGGGAGAAGCTACGGCAAGCTGATTATAGAAGGTGTAGTTCTGAATAACAATCGGATACTCACCTGTTCTGAATCGGCTGAATGCATCATAGGTCTGTACAAAGCTGTACTCTGTATAGAAATCTGTCCACTTTTCAAAAGCGTTTACAGCCTCGATTGAATCAAAGCTTGAAGCTGTCTGCTTGTCATTGTAGTAATTTACGCCCTGCTGGAGCAGAAGCATTGCAAAGGTGTGACCTGCTTCTGTAGCGGGAGAAATATTTGCAGGGGGAAGGATAAGTCCCACGTTCATGTAATTTCTCTGGAGTGCGGGAAGCATGTCAATAAGCTCATCCCATGTTTCGGGAGGTGAGGTGTAGCCAAGCTCTGTGAGAATGTCCGTACGATAGAACATCATCGGGAATGTCTGGCTTATGGGGAGTGCATAGGCACCGCCGTCGTAGGAATAAGGCACGGTTGCATTCTTCTGGAATCGTGCTGCAACCTCATCGTAGTCCTCAAACTGCGAAAGGTCAACAAGCAGATCTCGTGCCGCAAGGTTTACGGGGAACTCACCGCCGAGAAACAGTGCAACATCGGGGCCTTTTCCTGCAAGCGTAGCCTCAACAACACCGCCCACAACGAGGTTAACGGCAATGGGAATGTTATACTCCTGCATGAATTCGTTTTCAACCATTTCCTTTACAACCTGAGCCTGGTCACGTCCGAGAGATACCCATACCTCGATAGCGTCCTCGCCTGTAACATCGGAAAGGGTTGTGTAATCCTCAAAGAATGAGCCGAGAAAAGCATTCCAGCTGAAGCTTACGGACTTGAAGAACTTTGAATCAAGCTCTGTGAATTTCTTGTCAGCCGATGCAAATTCGATATAGTCAAGCTCAAGGGGCTGGTCACGGTAGTCACGCATCCATGATGAGATTGAAGTGATATTGTCCTTTATCTGTGAAAGGTATGACGGAATCTTAAGGGGCTTCTTAACGCACTTGTCAAGGATAACGGTCATTCTTTCAAGTGCCGCCGCCTCAGAGCCTGCCGTACCCGAAAGTCCTTCAATTTCGTCCTGAACCTCCTTAAGCTGCTGCGAAAGGGATTTGAAGCTTTCTACAAGGTCCGGAATTTTCTCGTGAACGTAGTAATCGGTATACTGGTCGGGGCTGGGACCTGTAATCATAAGAACCTTACGATAGTATGTATTGAGGTCGGTAACAACGCCGTCAAGCTTTCTGAGAGAGTTTCCGATTTCTCCCGGAACAGCTTCCATAGAGAGTGTATGGTCACGGTCTGCTGTAAGGTATACATATATATAGTCGCCGTCGGCAGTCTTGGGACTTACCGTATTCCAGTCGGTATCGTAGAAGAAGCGGACCTGGTCAAGCTCCTCGCAGACAACCTTTCCGTCAATATAGATACGTCTGTTGGAGTAGAAGCCACGCATCTGGTCCTGACGGGACTTGATTGAAAGCTTATACCAGCCGTCATTCTTTATGTCCTCAGCCCTGATTGTCCATGTAACAGTCTGGAGTGCCTTTTTCCAGTTGCCGCTTCCGAGAGTATTGTATACAACCTTTCTCGGATTTGAAGGAGAAACAAGGTAGTTTGTGTTATCGTAGGTCGGATAGAGGGTTGAATCCGACTTGTAAAGTGCACTTTCGCCTTCGATTCTGAAAATATTGGAGGGCGTAGCCTCAACCGAAACTGAGGCGTCAACTGATTTTACATACTCATCATAGGTAGGGAGTTCTTCGGGAGTATAGAATTTAAAGCTTTCGATAGCAAGCTGAGCCTTTTCGGAGGTAAAGCTTACCTCATGGTCACCTGCTTCAAGATAGAAGAAGAGAGGCTCATTGAAAAGTCCGTCAACATCGCCGAAATCAGAGCTTTGCCACATACCCTTCTGAATCTGAGACGGACGAACCTGATTTCCTCTTGAATCGGTGTAAATATCCTTCTCGTTAATCCATACTCTGCTGAGCGTTATACGTGAAGCGGTATCATAGGGAGTTTCGCCGTCAATCTGCATCGAAAGCTCAATATTGGTGCTGTTGGAAATCATCGGGAAATAGGTCATATTCACGCAGTATATACCTGTTTCAGGTACGTTTATATCATAGGAAACCGTACCGTCCGTGCTTTCCCAGAGGAGAACTTCCTCTCTTGTATCGTCCTCACTGCCATAGCTTCCCTTTAAAAAATCACCGTTTTCAGCAGCGGTATAGTCCACGCCCCTGACGGAAATTTCCTGTTCGGGACGCTTTTCTCCGCAGTACAGGTCATAGTAATCGCTGTAGGTGAGCTGCTCGGCATCAAGGACTTCTATTGTATAGTAGTCCTCGCGCATTGCAGCAAGGGTTTCATCGGAAACATAGTCCTCTGCCGCAAAAGCTTCAACCGCACTCACAGAGCTGCCGCACATCACAATAAACGACAACAGCCCGGCAGCAAGCCTGCGGGAATAATTCTTTCTGTTCACTTGTTTTCCACCTTTCACGCTTCTTATATAATATGTAAGGGTAAAGAATTCCGCCGAATCACAGACAAAGGGTATACATTTCAATCAGAAACAGCGAAAAAAGAGCAACACTAAAAAGCCTATAGCCTGCACAGCTTCATTCGAGAGGGAAAGCTGCGAAGAATAAGCCTGAAAACCCTGCAGCCTGCCGTTGAGGACAGCACGCATCGGGGTTGTATTAGGATGTGTTGAAACTTAATTACGGAAACGTCCGCAGCTGAGGAGGCTACGGTATTTCGCTGTTTTCCGGACATAGGCTGCCTATGCCTGAGTTCCGGTTTCATAAATTTGCCGATATTGCATAAATCTTACTAAATAAGTATAGCAAATTTATTTGAAATTGTCAAGAAAAAAAGCCTTTTATGATTAATATAATTCATTTTTCTTAAAATTCGTCACATTGACAAGCACACATTCTTAAATAACGTCAATTTAACAAAATTACTGTAACTCTGCACAAATCCTAATAGCAAAATAAGTGCATCTCCGACAATAAAAAATGTATTATGTTATAACAACAAATGTAAAGTATTGACAATAATGCAATATTATGTTATTATGAATCTGCGAACATTTTGCTTAATTATATGAATAAATTGCAATCCGTTCGCTATTTCGGATAATATTGCTCGTATTGCAAACATAAGCTCAACTCAGCTTTAAATCAATCCCTCGCATGTATAAAAGCAATATAATCCTAATTCAAAAGGAGATGAATCTATTGGAAAAAGTACTCGAAGTCAAGGCACTTTCCAAGCAGTATTCAAAGGTTCTTGCCGCCGATAAGGTAAGCTTTGATATTGCACCTGGCGAAATTTTTGCCCTGATAGGTCCTAACGGTGCAGGAAAAACAACCACAATACGAATGATATCTACTCTGCT
Source organism: Ruminococcus sp. (assembly GCA_015066955.1). Lineage (GTDB taxonomy): Bacteria > Bacillota > Clostridia > Oscillospirales > Ruminococcaceae > Ruminococcus. The sequence continues at coordinate 25,481 of SVNJ01000010.1, forward strand.
TACCCCGACAGACGGTGATGCAATCGTTGCAGGAAACAGTGTTATAAAAAATCCCGAAAAGGTACGTGAATGCATTACATACCTCCCCGATGAAGCAGGTGCGTACAAGACCATGACAGGTATCAGCTACCTTAAATTCATGGCGGGACTTTTCACAACAAATACCAAAACAATTGAGCTTTACGTCAACAGAGCAAAGGAAATCTGCGGACTGGGAGACCGTCTCAAGGATAAAATCGGAAGCTACAGTCGTGGTATGATAAGAAAGCTCCTTCTTGCAAGAGCTGTTATGACAAAGCCGAAACTTGCTATCCTCGATGAGCCTACAAGCGGACTTGACGTAATCAACGCTATCGAAATCCGCAAGATGATTAAAAAGCTTGCCGCAGAAGAGGGGATGTCCTTCCTGCTTTCCTCACACAACATGCTTGAAATCGAATTCGTTTCAAATCGTGTGGGTATTATCTCAAAGGGACACCTTATGGTAACAGGCGGTACAGATGAGCTTAAACAGCGTTATAATGCCGCAAATCTTGAGGAAGTTTTTGAAAGGGTGGTGCTTGAAAATGAAATTCATTAACCTGCTTAAAAAGGAACTTTCCGAGCTTATCAACAAGCAGATGATTTTTGGTCTTGCGGTAACTATGATTATCCTCATGCTTGTGGGAAACATCATGGAAACAACTATCGATGAGGCTGTATCCGAAACATACACCGTAAACCTCTGCGACAGGGATGACACAGAATTCACAAATGCACTTGCGGAAACACTTAAAGCAAGCGGTGCTGAATTAAAGCTCTTCGAGGCTGAGGGCGACGACTATGCCGATATCCTCAAGAAAAATAAAATCAAGAATCTGATTATTATTCCCGAAGGCTTTACCGATACGCTTCTCGTTGACCGCAAACAGCCCGAGCTTATAAGCATATCTTCAATGACATCTGCGGCGGCTATGGCAAATCTCACAAACGACAACAGCGGTGCACTTTCGATTATCGAAAGCTGTCTTACAAACTCTCTTGCTCTTGAAGCGGGAATGACTGCCGAAGACCTTGCTCTTGCGGAAGCCCCTGTAACAGTTTCCGAAACTACGATTATCGCCGACAAATCTGCTGAAATTTCTATGGGTGCAATCATGAACAAGGTTATGATGCAGAATATGATTCTTCCTATCGTAGTTTTTGTTCTCATCATGATGACATCACAGATGCTCATTACGGCAATTTCAAACGAAAAGCTTGACAAAACTCTCGAAACTCTCCTTTCCGCTCCCGTTTCAAGAACATCGGTTATCGGTGCAAAGATGCTTGCGGCAGCAGTTGTTGCCCTTCTCAATGCAGCAGTTTATATGGTAGGCTTCTCATTCTTTGTGTCAAGTGCTACGGATACAGTTACAGATGAAATCTCAACATCTGTTGTAGGAGAGGTTCTCTCTGTTGAAACTGCACTTGCACAGCTCGGTCTCTCACTTTCAGTTGTAGACTACCTGTTCATTGGCATTCAGCTTTTCCTTACAATTATGATTTGCCTTTCCGTTTCACTCATTCTCGGTGCAATGGTTAACGATACAAAGTCATCACAGAATATGATTATGCCTATCATGATGCTTGCAATGGTACCTTACCTCATCTCAATGATGGCAGATATCAATTCACTTCCGACAGTTTTCCGAATTGCAGTTTACGCAATCCCCTTCACTCACACATTCTCGGCAATGCCTAATCTCATGTTCGGAAACAACGCTATATTCTTCGGCGGACTTATCTATCAGGTTGCAGTGTTTGCAGTGTGCATGTTCTTTGCACTCAGACTCTTCAAATCGGATAAGATATTCACAATTTCACTCAACTTCGGACAGAAACAGAAATTCAAGAAGAATTCAACTGCTGAGAATGAATAAAGACAGTCTGTCGAAAAAGAATGATTTATGCGTGTAATTTCGGACAGCCGCAAGGGCTGTCCCTACAGTAGCACGCAAAATAAGCATCATCAGTAGTGGCGGCCCTTGCGGCCGCCCGTTTCTGTATCATTATTTTTAGGTTTATCTGCAGACTGTAAATAAGAGTTCCCCCGTTACTGTAATTGTTGGTTTGTCAATGATGTGAGACAAATTAAATCAAAAAACTTGACCGTAATTAAGGAAAGCCTTGATGTAATCGGAAGGAGACTTCCAGTTAAGCGGACGCATAGGGAAATTGTTGTATTTT
>SVNJ01000128.1 GCA_015066955.1 Ruminococcus sp.
TCACAATTATTTAAGAATTGGTAAAATCTTTTCAACATCGCTGTGAGGACGTGGAATTACGTGTACAGCAACGAGCTCACCAAGCTTCTGAGCAGCTGATGCGCCTGCTTCTGTAGCAGCCTTAACAGCACCAACATCACCTCTAACCATTACACTTACGAGTCCTGAACCGATTTTTTCTGTTCCGATAAGTGTTACCTCTGCAGCCTTTACCATTGCATCTGCAGCCTCGATTGATGCTACGAGACCTCTTGTTTCAATCATACCAAGTGCTTCCTGTGCCATTTTAAAATTCCTCCTAAAAAATTATATTTAAATTTAAAAATTTAACTTATATCATGTCGTCCGCTATAACTGCGATTTTGAGACCTTCCATCTTAAGGTTTGTTTCATGAGCCTCATTAATCTGTGAAAGCGGATATCTGTGGGTGATGAGCTTCTCAATCGGAAGTCCGATACCCTTTGCACGCTTAAGAAAATCGAATGTTGTTGCGTAATCACGGAGTGTGTATACCCATGAACCGACAAGTGTGATTTCCTTTGAGCATAAATCAAAATGCGGATTGATTGTTGCATCTCCGCCGTTTATGAAGAAACCGAGCTCACAAAGTCCGCCGCCGTTTCTTATAAACTTATAGATATTGCTGTGTGCAACAGGTGAACCTGTGCACTGGAATGCGAAATCTGCAAGATAGCCTCCGAATGCATTCTTAACGCCTTCGGTAAGAGCTTCAATTCCCTGATGGTTCTTAAAGTTCACAGTCGCTGTCGCACCCATTTCCTTAGCAAATTCAAGTCTCTTTTCTTCACCGTCAACAGCTACGATATTCTCAATACCCATTGTACGGAGAATTGCTATACAGATAAGTCCGATAGGACCGCAACCCTGAACAACAACTCTTGAATTGAACCTGAGTATTCCTGTTGTCTTTGCACGTTCTACCGCATGGATAAGAACTGCGCAAGGCTCGATAAGAATACGAAGGTCAAGACTTAAATCGCTTACATTAAATATAGATGAGCCTTTACGTACAAGTATGTAATCTGCAAACCATCCGTTTAAGTGCTTGTCATCGTCGGGGAGAAGTCCGTAAACATCTGCACCGCCGATATTTTTCTTGTTAAGGTCGAACATTTCAATCTGAGGGTCGTCCTTGAATATCATACATGTAACAACCTTATCACCGATATTAAGGTCTTTTCCTGCGCTGTCCTTCTTAACATTTTTACCCATTTTCACAATTCGTCCCGTACCCTCGTGACCGAGAACAACAGGGATGAGTCCGAACGGGTCTCTTTTAAACTCATGAGCATCGGTACCGCAGACACCGCAACCTTCAACCTTTACAAGGATATCGTCATCGCCGACTTCGGGGATAGGATATTCCTGAATGTCATAATGCTCAAGAGCTGTAAGCATAGCAACACGGCTTGTTGCAGGCACGCTGTCGTTTGAAGGAGCAGCCGATGCAGTATTTCCCTGCATTCCTGCAATAACCTGTTTTACTATTTGTTCAATTTCGTTTTGATTCAATCTTATTCAACTCCTTTATCAGATCAGCTGACTGAATATTTCAGCACCGTACCTTGAAAGGAAAGTATCCTGTTCCTCTGTTCCGCCGCTGACACCAAGTCCGCCGACAATTTTGTCGCCTATTTTAAGCGGGTCACCACCGCCGAAAATAACTATTTTACCATTATTTGTAAACTGAATACCGTAAAGCGAAGCACCCGGCTGACTGAGCGGTTTAAGCTCAATTGTCGGCATCTTTAGTGCAACAACCGTGTATGCCTTGTTAAAAGCAACATCATAGCTTGCGATATACGCATCGTCCATACACTCAACAAGCACAGGACGTGCCGCCTCATCAGATACGGCAACTACGGCATTAACACCGATTTCACGCGCCTTTTCCTCAACTATTGCAGCAAGCTTTTTCGCTGTTTCAAGATTCATCTTAAAAGATAACTGCTTTATAACAGATTCAGTTATTTCACGGATTTTCTCGTCATTCATTTTTATTTACCGAGCTGCTCCATTACCTGCTTTGTAATTTTAGCAATAAGTTCAGCCTGGTCGTCATGTCCGCCGCAGTTGCCGCCGCATGAACCGTTACAGCTGTGACATCCGTTTGTCTTGTTCTGACAAAGGTTTGCAGGATGCTTACCTGTCATACCGAACTGTCTTCTGATTTCATAAAGTCTTTCAACCTGTTCTTTTGAGAATTCCTTAGGACCGCCAAGCTGTCTTGACTTATAAAGAAGTTCAGCATAGAATTCTACTGATTCCATCTTGTGGTAAGCCGCAAGAAGTGAATCTGAATATGTAAGTGCACCGTGACTTTCGAGAAGTACAGCATCATAATAAGGAAGGTACTTTTCTACATTGTCAGGAATTTCCATTGTTGAAGGTGTACCGTATTCAGCGATAGGTACACAGCCGAGTGTGATTACAGCTTCAGGCATGATAGGCTGTGTAAGCGGAATACCTGCAATTGCAAAGCTTGTTGCAAATGTCGGATGTGCGTGTACAACAGCGTTTACATCAGGTCTCTTGTCATATACACGAAGGTGCATCTTGATTTCTGATGAAGGCTTGAAGCCCGGGTTTGCCTGAATAATATTTCCCTGTCTGTCAATCTTACAGATATATTCCGGTGTCATGAAACCTTTACTTACGCCTGTAGGTGTGCAAAGAAATTCATTCTCGGAAATTTTAACGGAGATATTACCGTCGTTTGCTGCGACCATGTTTCTGTCGTAAATTCTTTTACCGATGTCGCAAATTTGTTTTTTGATTTCGTACTCTGATACCATTTTTTCTAACTCCTTCATTAATTATTATATTGGTATTGTTGTTTTCATGTTTCCATTATACAACATATCAATCCGTTTGTCAATAGATTTTGTGGTTTTTTCTTTGTTTTTCTTTGTTTCTGATATTTTACCATAATATTTCAAAAAAGTTTCATCTTTTTTCAACATTCCGACAAATATTTGACAAGCTCATCCACACCTTCACCCGATTTAGATGCTACATGGAATACTCTTTTGCATCCCGACAGCCTGAGCCAGCGCTCCGCACGTTCAGGTTTTGCACCGTCTGAGTCAATATGCGTTACTATTCCCACCACCTCACGGTTTACCATGCAGGTAATGTTCGGTGGAAACAGTGAATACTGGTCTGTGGCACTTATCATAAGCCCAACCACATCGGCTTCATACGAATAAAGTGCCAGTGCCGCGGCTAAACTGCTGTTTTCCGCATATTCTCCGGGAGTGTCAATTATCATGTCATGAAAATTTATATACTGTGTTTTGTGATATTCTATCGGTTTATTTTTGATTTTCTGCGTAAGTGTTGTTTTTCCTGCTCCGCTTCTGCCCATGAATATTATTCTTTTCATGTTTTTGTTATATCGCAGACTGCGAATCCGAGTTTTGATTCGCAATATTCACAGACAGCTCTGAGCGCTTCTTCAACCTGTGATACAGTTCCCGTCACAATCAGCGTTCCGCTGAAGCGGTCTACAAACCCAAGCTCTGCTCCTGATGTCTTAATGGCGATATCTCCTGCAATTATAGCGGTTTCGCTCGGTGACATTGTCACTATTCCGATTGCACCGCTGTGCTCAGCCGCCGGGTCAAGTCCCAGCTTCTGATAAAGTACCTCATCAGGATTTGCGATTATGTGGGCAATTGTAATCTGCTTACCGGGAACAAGCTCCTGTATTATACGCATTCTGTCACGAAGTTCGTCCATATTTTAACCTCCTATAAGGACAGTCAGTCCTGTCTTTTCGGCTATACTTTTCAGTTCTTCTATTCTTTCCTTGCTGTGAAGCTCAGCATGAGCCATTTCATACGTCCTGCCAAGCCCTGTATATTTATCAGTACCAAGTCTGTGATACGGAAGCAGATGAAGCTCGCCTACTGTACCGAGAGATGCGGTAAACTCAGATATTGCTCTGATTTGCTCATCCGAATCGTTCACTCCCGGGATTACCGGAACACGGATTGTAAGGCTTTTCGCATCCTTTGCAAGAAGCTTTGCATTTTCAAGAATACGTTCATTGCTCACTCCTGTATATTTCTTGTGTACTGCGGAATCCATATGCTTTATATCCATAAGATAGTAGTCTATGTATTCGAGTGCAGGTTTTATTTTTGAATATTCCATACATGATGTAGATTCAACAGCAGTATTAATACCGTTTTCCTTTGATGCACGGAGTATCGCTTTTGAAAACTCAGGCTGACAGAAGCATTCACCGCCCGAAAGCGTTACGCCGCCACCGGAACGTCTGTAGTATACTCTGTCTTTTGTGATATCTTCAAGAAGCTCCCTTACGGTAACATCACGTCCTATTACTTTCGTCTTTCCGTCCGTTACCATTGACTGAATTGCATACTCCTGAGATTCAGGATTACAGCACCATTTGCACCTTAGCATACAGCCTTTCAGGAATATTATAGTCCGTATCCCAGGACCGTCATGAACAGAAAACCGCTGAATATCAAATATTCTGCCTTTTTCGTTTAAATAGGTCATACCTTTTCCTTCCTTAAATTGAGAGAAAACCGTTCAGATTACTGCCTGAACAAGCGACGGT
>SVNJ01000011.1 GCA_015066955.1 Ruminococcus sp.
CATTTATATTATATCACAAAAATCAATTTGTGTCACTGATAAAATTGACTAAATTTAGATGTTGAGAAGCGTATATGCTTCGTGGAAGAATATTGCTCCATCGATTAACTCTTGACCTATCTGTTTTGCCGGTGAAGCAGAATTCTTCGTCAGAAAGCCTTGCAATAAGGCAGTATTCCTGAAGCTTTGTTCCCTGACTTTTTCTCCCTCAGTCTCGTATAATTCTTCAGGAGTCAGTCGTCGGAGCAATAGAAACTGACGAATTGTGCCAAAAAGCTGTGAAAATGTGCCATGAGGATTATTTTCTCTTGACATTTTGAGATTTTTTTGATAAACTAAATTAAGTTACTTATATGTAAAATGTACGATTTTATTTTTTAACTATTAAAGGAGGTAATCAGCAATGAAGAGTAAAAGAATTAGGCATCTTAAATCAGCAGCGGTTACGGTGTGCGCTGCGCTGACAGCATCTTCACTGTCGGTATTTCCGGGCATGACTATAGGCAGTGCTGCTTCGGAATCAGACCGTTATCTCTGCGGAGATGTACTTGTTGACGGTACAGTAGGACCTACAGATTCGGCGGAGCTGGCAAAGTCCCTTGTTCGTCTTACAACACTTGATGAACTGGCAACACTTGGTGCTGACGCTAACCTTGACGGTGATGTCAATGTTGCGGATATGATAGGCATTATGTCATTTGTCGTAAGGTCAAACCGTGATACACAGGTAGGCGACTACATAAAGAAGGACCACACCCCCGATGAAATTACCCTTGCAGCTGACTGTGCAATGTCAGATGCTGTCACGGAATCTACAAATGCCGGCTTTACAGGTTCGTCCTATGTAAACTTCGCTAATCAGAAGGGAAGTGCCCTTACATACAAGCTTTCTGTAGAGACAGCAGGTGTTTACAAGCTCAGAATCAGATATGCAAACGGTACAGACGCTGACAGAAGCATGTATGCTTCCGTTAATGGCAGCAAAAGTGCCGCAACTGTAAGCTTCCCTTCAACAGGCAGCTGGGAAACATGGAATATTGCATATTCGCTTATAAAGCTTGAAGCGGGAAACAACGAGATTACATTTGTTTCCGCTACAGACGACGGCGGTCCGAATATCGATACAATCACAGCTTGTCAGAATATCCTTGTACCTGACGCTGTTGCTGATATGCCCGGTGATATTACTATCCCCGACACAACGGAGCCGATAACTACAACTACAACAGCTCCTGTTACAACAACTACTACAGTAACCGAGCCTGCACCTGTAACTACTACTACCACAACAACTCCCGTTGTTACTCAGAAGCGTTATTATGCTATCGAGGCTGATTATTACAACGGCTGGGAAGAAAATACAAACGCAGGCTTTGCAGGTGAAGGCTACTTCAACTACAATAATGCAGTCGGAAGCTATGTTGAGTGGACTGTTGAGGTTCCCGAAGCTGGCAACTATCAGGTTGACTTCCGTTTTGCAAACGGCACAGACGCTGACCGTGTTACAAAGCTTACAGTAAACGGTGCATCCGAGTGCTATTATATGAGCTTCCTCGGAACAGGCGCATGGACAACATGGGAAACGAACAGCGTTGTTCTTGAACTCAAGGCAGGCACAAACAAAATCAAGGCTTACGCAACAACAGCAAACGGCGGTCCGAATATGGACTACATTGAGCTTACAAAAACAAACGCTTCTGCTGTAGATATGGTTAAGCCTAAGGACGGCAGACAGGTTGAAAACCTCAACAGAGGCGTTTCAGCGGCTTATACAGGCAGCGGTGTTCTCATATCATGGAGAATCCTTGCAACCGATGACCCGAATACAACCTTCGACCTCTGGAAGAACGGTGAAACAAAGCTCGGTACATTTACCCTTGAACAGGCTTCCTGCTATCTTGATAAATCAGGTACAGCTACCGACTGGTATACAATCGATACCTTCGTAAACGGCGAAATGACAGAGTTTGCTCAGCTTTCAAGAAACCTTTCAACAAAGAGTACAGGACAGAGCGGCGCTTACTTCGATATTCCGCTCCAGAAGCCTGCGGCACAGACAATGCCCGACGGTTCAACATGTACATACACCGCAAATGATGCATCAGTAGCTGACGCTGACGGTGACGGCGAATACGAAATCTACCTTAAGTGGGATCCTTCAAACTCACAGGATAACTCAAAGTCAGGCTATACAGGAACAGTCTTCATTGACTGCTATAAGCTTGACGGTACGCTTATGTGGCGAGTAGATCTCGGAAAGAATATCCGTGCAGGTGCTCACTATACACAGTTTATGGTATACGACTATGACGGCGACGGCAAGGCAGAAATGGTCTGCAAGACTGCTGACGGCACTAAGGATGGTCAGGGCAATGTAATCGGAAATGCAAGTGCAGATTACAGAGCTTCAAACGGATATATTCTCAGCGGACCTGAGTATCTCACTCTCTTTGACGGTGAGACAGGTAAGGCTCTTCACACTATTGACTATAAGATAGCCAGAGGCAATGTAAGCGACTGGGGTGACAACTACGGTAACCGTGTTGACAGATTTACTGCCGCTACAGCTTACCTTGACGGAAAGACTCCGAGCGTAATCATGAACAGAGGCTACTATACAAGAATGACTGCTACAGCTTACAATGTTGTAAACGATAAGCTTGTTGAAGTGTGGACATTCGATACAGGAAACAGTTCTTCCGCAGCAGGCTATCATGACGGTAACCACAACTGTATGCCTGCCGACGTTGACGGAGACGGCAAGGATGAAATCGCAATGGGTTCAGCTGTTATCGACGATAACGGTAAGCTTCTCTATACATCAGGTCTTGAGCATGGCGACGCACTTCACGTAGGTGACTTTGTTCCCGATAATCCGGGTATTGAAATCTTTATGTGTCATGAGGGTGCAGGTTATGGTATTTCACTCCGTGACGGCGAGACAGGAAATATAATTCTCAGAGAAGAAGCAGGCGGCGATACAGGCAGAGCTGTTGCAGGTAACCTCGTAGCTTCAAATCCCGGCGGCGAGTTCATCGGAAGCCATAACAGCGTAGTTTACAACTCAAAGAAGCAGACTGTCTGCAACTGGTCCGATATTACCAAGTGGGGTCAGAATTCCGTTATCTACTGGTCAGGCACTCTTGAAAGAGCTGTTATGGACAGAGTTATGGTTGACCAGCACGGTCTCGGAAGAATTTTCACAGGCGAGGCTTCATACAACAACTATTCAAAGTCAAATGTTTCACTCTCAGCTGATATTTTCGGTGACTGGAGAGAAGAAATCATTGCCCCTGCAAATGACAGTGCGGTTCTTCGTGTATTCGGAACAACCTTTACTACAGAGTATCCTATTTTCACACTTATGCATGATACCCAGTACCGTACACAGGTTGCAGGTCAGAATGTAGGCTATAACCAGCCTCCTCATCCAAGTTTCTACATCGGTTCGGATACAGGTATTCTTCCTGCATTCCCGAGTGTTTATGAAACGGAATAATATTATAAAGGTAACACGTAACGATTTTCGTAAAGTGTTGTCATAAAACCGTCCTTTCAAATTCTTAACTTTTTGTGAATTTTTCGGCTTATTCAATGCGTTTGCGTTGAATAAGCCCTCTTTTTTGCCCGTGTATAAGGCAACACCGCACAAAGCCCGTCTTGAGACTTTGTACGAAATCTACTTGTATATTTTCCGCCATCTTGCACAAAAATCCCTTGACATACGAAAGTATGCCTGCGGAATTTTTATACAATCTGACGAAAAATCTGACTGCGTATCTTTCGCACAAGCTCTGTGCGGTGTTGCCATACAGGCACTGCGGAGCCTTGAAGGAGGAGTATAATGAACGTATACGCAATGGGGAAAACAATTCCAACATACGCATTCGCAAATCTGCTCAGACAGGGAGAAAGGTTTGCGGATGTAATCAACATTTTTATCGGCAGGGAGTACGAGGGCAGGGATTTGTCGGGGTGCAGCTTTCTGATGAGAGGCGTCAATGAAAACAACGAGGAAGCACAGCAGGTTCTTACCCCTGTTGTATCGGGAAATATGCTTGTGCTTGGCTGGAATATCTCCGACCGTTTTACCGCTGTTTCGGGAAGGCTTGACCTTGAACTGAGAGTATCAGAACTTTCGGAATCTGACAAAGAGCTGCTCATTCTGAAATTTGAGATACCGCCTGTAACCGTTGCACCGTCACCGTCGGGAGAAAATGCGGTACTTCCCGATACCTCTGAGCAGATAGTCAGCGAAATTGTCGGGGCGGCAGATGAGGGCGTGGCACGTATCAGGGAAGCGGCAGAGGAATTCGACATTGCCGCTGTTGAAAAGCGTCTTGATGCTATGGAAGCGGCAAATGCAGAGTATCTTGCACGTCCCGAGGTTATTCCTGTAACGGAAAGTGAATACAGCAGTATCACACATAAAAAGAATGCATTATATGTAATAGTGAAGGAGTGAGAATATGACAGGTGAAGGAACAAAAACAAATCCATACCTTATAACGAATGTGCAGGAGCTTTACAGCATGGTTGAGGCAGGCGGTACGGATGTATATTTCAGACTTGATACGGACATCGACTTCAACGAAACTGAGTATGCTGAGAATTTCGTGCCGATACCGCTGTATTGTGCGGAGCTTGATGGAAACGGTCACACCATAAGGAATATCTACTGCAATACAAGCGGTACAGCTGTTGTATTTTCCGATATGACAAGCACGGAGTCTTCGAATACGGTTGAGGTTAAGAATCTGACTTTGGAGAATGTTGAGCTTGTGGCTGCGGACATAACCTTTTTTGCGGCAGACAGCGGTACAACAAGCGGTACGATTAATCTCAGCGAATGTATATTCTCGATGAGGTGTACTCTTACACAGTCGCTTGTAAACAGCACAACTGCTTACAAGGGGCTTATGAACGGCCGCTACAGAAAGGTCAACCTTTATCTGTGCACCGTAAAGCTTGAATTCAACGGCATAAAGGAGCATTCTCTGCTGACAGGCTGTACCGTTAACCGCAGTCAGTTTTATGTCGATATCCGCTATATTTCAGGAAATTCAAAGTCGTATGCCCAGACATCACTGTTTTACAAGGTTGATATGACTGATACGGCAGTTTTCGGAAAGGTAAAAGCAGATAACACCGCCACAACAAATGTCTATCATTTTGCAGGCGAAAATAAACACTCAAACTGCTATCAGGCAATTGAATACGACAATGTTGCGACGATGTGCTGGGATGCGTGTATAATTTCGCCGTGCTTTTATAATGCCGACCTTGCTTCGGGGGTAAAGACAGTGACGAATGAACCTGATTCGGGAACGACCTATGCGGTGAATTTTCTTGCACTTACGACAGAACAGTGCAAGGATGCGGAATATCTGAGGTCAGTCGGCTTTATCTGTGAGGGGGCAGTCTGATGGGAATGGTAATGGTCGAGGGACGTAATAACGGTTATCCGTGTATTGCTGAGCTTCCTGAGCTGAACGGAATCGGTATATTTGTAAATGCGCCTTATCCACAGTACTTCTTCAACCTTGACAGTACAAGAAACAACGGTTATCCCAGCCTTGAACGTCTGCCCGAAATGAGTGGAATCGTCGGCTTCCGTCCTCTTTTTCCCGAATATATGATGCAGTGCTACGGCGACAATGTGAATGGCGGATACCCTGCTGTAAGGCGGCTTGCGGGAGTTAAGACGATTGTTGAATCGAAGCTGAGCTTTGCGGATAAAGAGGTTGTCGGCATGTACTATAACGGTGAATTCATTTCACGGGCATTGTGCTCGGACGAGGAGGTTTTCGGAGTGAGCTTCGGAAGTGTAGAAAAGTCACTTTCGCAGTTTAAATAAATATCAATTTAAATTAATAAAATAAACTTGTGCTGTCTGATGTGAAAATCACTTCCGACAGCACATTTTTTATTGACAAATATATCAGATAATGGTATAATATATCGTATGTGAGCACAGATTGCAGCACGTTGAAGTGCAGAATCAAAATATCAGGGCAATCTGAAATTTTCAGGAAAGGAGAAGGCTTGCTGTGAATAATAAAACATTAAACCCCGAGTTGAAAATAAGAGAGGTCGCAGAGCGAATTAGAGCCGTGCGAGAGTCTGTAGGCTGTTCTCCTGAGGAAATGGCTCAGAAGACAGACGTTACGGTTGAAGAGTACCTTTCATACGAAAGCGGTACAAAGGATTTCAGCTTTACTTTTATTTATAAGTTTGCGGATGCATGCGGCGTTGAAATTACTAATGTTCTGGAGGGTGTAAGCCCCAGACTTTCAAGCTATAATATTACAAGAAAGGGCGAGGGTGTTCCGATTGCACGCCGTCAGGGCTTCAAGTATGAGCGTCTTGCACCTAAATTCAGAAATAAAATTGCAGAACCGTTCCTTGTTACTATCCCTTATACCGATGAGGCAACGCGTGAACCTCATCTCAGTACTCATAAGGGACAGGAGTTCGATATCGTTATCAGCGGTCAGCTTAAGGTAAGAATCGGCGATAATGAGGAAATTCTCAACGAAGGCGACTCCATTTACTACGACAGCTCGGAGCCTCATGATGTATGGGCAACAGGCGGTCAGGAATGTAAAATTTATGCGGTAGTACTTGATGCAACTCCCAGTCAGATTACACATATCCAGCCTGTCAAGCTTCCCGGAATTACAAACTTTGAGCTTGCAAAGGTTGAAAATCCCGTTTCGGACAAGTTTGTAAAGGTTACCTCAGATGCAGAAGGTGCTATGAAGTCGATTGAGTACTTCGGCGAAGAGAATTTCAACTTTGCATTTGATGTAGTAGACGCTCTTGCTGAGAAGAATCCCGACAAGAGAGCACTCATTTACGTTTCAAACGAGCTTGACGATAAATTCTTCACATTTGCGGATATAAAGAAATATTCAAACATGACCGCTAATTATTTCCGTTCTCTCGGAATCAGGAAGGGCGACCGTGTAATGCTTGTTCTCAAGCGTCACTATCAGTTCTGGTTCTCTATTCTTGCACTTCACAAAATCGGTGCGATTGTTATACCCGCTACAAATCTTCTTGTTGAGCACGATTTTAAATATCGTTTTGATGCCGCAGGAGTAAGCGCTATCGTTTGTACAGGCGACGGTGACGTTGCTCATCAGGCAGAGCTTGCGGCAAATACTTGCGATTATCCTATTCTCAAAATCATGGCTCACGGTCAGCGTGAGGGCTGGCTTGACTTTGACAAGGGTATCGAGGAGCAGAGCGATGTGTTCGAGCGTCCCGCTCCCGAAGAAACGGCATGCGGCTCAGAGCCTATGCTTATGTACTTCACTTCAGGTACTACAGGCTATCCTAAGATTGCTATGCACAACCACAAGTATCCGCTGGGACACTTCATTACAGCTCGTTACTGGCATAATGTTGACCCCAACGGTGTACACCTTACCATATCTGACACAGGCTGGGGCAAGGCTCTCTGGGGCAAGCTCTACGGTCAGTGGCTGAGTGAGACATGTATCTTTGTTTACGACTTCGATAAGTTCGATGCAAACAAGATTCTTCCGCTTTTTGCAAAATACAATATTACAACATTCTGTGCACCTCCCACAATGTATCGTTTCTTCATCAAGGAGGACCTTTCAAAGTTTGACCTCAGCTCAATCAAGTATGCTACTGTTGCAGGCGAGGCTCTCAATCCCGAGGTTTACAACCAGTTCCTCAAGGCTACAGGTGTTAAGCTTATGGAAGGCTTCGGTCAGACCGAAACTACGCTTGCTATCGGAAATTTTGTGGGCATGAACGCAAAACCGGGTTCAATGGGTATTCCAAGTGTAAACTATGACATTGATATACTTCTTCCCGACGGTACAAGCGCTAAGGACGGTGAAACAGGTGAAATCTGTATCCGTACCGACAAAAAGAATCCCTGCGGACTCTTTATGGAGTATTACAGGGATGCTGAAAAGACAAAGGAAGCATGGCACGACGGTGTGTATCATACAGGCGATACCGCATGGCGTGATGAGGACGGCTATTTCTGGTACGTTGGACGTGTTGACGACCTTATCAAGTCCTCAGGCTATCGTATCGGACCATTCGAAATCGAAAGCGTAATTATGGAGCTTCCTTATGTACTTGAGTGTGCCGTAACAGCTGCACCCGACGAAATCAGAGGTCAGGTTGTAAAGGCTTCAATTGTACTCACAAAGGGTACAGTTGGTTCGGATGAGCTGAAGAAGGAAATCCAGACTTACGTTAAAAAGCGTACAGCACCTTACAAGTATCCGAGAATCGTAGAATTCCTCGAAGAGCTTCCTAAGACAATCAGCGGTAAAATCAGACGTGTTGAATTGAAGGGTTAATTTTTAGGGACGGCAGAAATGCCGTCCTTTTTATTGTAGCAGCGATAGTCGTATCCGGATAAAACAACCTTGACAATACCAAACGTAATAAAAAGGCGCATTTTCTTTGTACAAAACATAGAATTTATTTGTGGATGTTGACAAATTTGTATTAAAACCATTGAAATCTGCATCTGATATGATATAATATAATAAAGTATCATGTTCAGAGGTGAGTTTTATGAGCGGCAACAGTACAATATCAAGATGCATCAGACGAGCAGTATCCGTTTTTGCGGCAATATCATTGGTGCTGTCAAGCTCTGTGCTTCGGACGGAAAATACTGCTTATGCGGAAAGCGACATGACGGAGCTATACAAGGAATATGTGAACGATATCGTAGTTCTTGTTAACGAAGCACGTATGGCAGAGGGAATTGCACCCCTTTACGCTGTTCCTGTACTATGCGAAATATCGCAGATACGTGCGGAGGAAATATCAGAGTATTTCAGCCATAATCGTCCCGACGGTTCGGAATTTTATTCCATTCTTGACGAATACAGAATCTTTTTCGGTGCTGCGGCAGAGAATAATGCGGCAGGCGGCAGTACGCCTGAGGCAGCCTTTCAGCAGTGGCGAAATTCTCCCGGACACTGGAGTGCTATCATGAATCCGCAGTATACACACATAGGTGTAGGTGTATGCTATGCTGAGGGCAGCGTTTATGGCTGGTACTGGGAGCAGATGTTCATTGCCAATGATAAAGGCTTTGACAACCAGTATCTTCCCGAAAAGGATGAAGTTGTACCTGTTTCATACGGTGACGTGGACGGAGACGGTGCGGTAACCTCATTTGACCTTACACTGCTGAAAAAGAAGGTTAACAAGGAAGTTGATTTTAACGAAAAGCAGCTTGAAAGTGCGGACTGCATGAGAGACGGTGTAATTACATCGGCCGATGTGAGCGTGCTGAAAAAGTATCTTTTCGGAGTATACGGCGAGCTTCCTGTATATCCATAATGACTATTTATCCCGACGGAAATAGAATTAAAAGCCACTTCTGATGTTATGTCAGAGGTGGTTTTGTGTTATTTATGACCGCTCCGCTTTATTTGTCGGGATTTTCATTTTTCGTGCAGTCTGTGCATATAATAATAGCAAAAACAATCCGAAGGGAGAAAGTATATGTGCGGAATAGCGGGAGCTGTAAGCTTTGTAAATGATATGAGAGAGGAAATGAAGGCATACGAGCAGATGCAGAAGGCGCTTCTCAGAAGAGGTCCCGACCAGCGTGGCATTGTCATTTCCAAAGAGGCGGCAATGATTCATACACGTCTTGCGGTAATCGATATAAACGGCGGACGTCAGCCCATGAAATTCAGGGCAGGAGAGCGTGAGTATACTATTGTATATAATGGTGAGCTTTATAATACTGCAGAAATCCGTAGTGAGCTTGAAGAGGACTTTGAGTTTGAAACCCATTCCGATACGGAGGTTGTGCTGAAAAGCTTTGTAAAGTGGGGAGCGGACTGCGTAGATAAATTCAACGGTATATTTGCCTTTGCGGTGCATGATTCGGCTGAGCACAGAGTTTTTCTTGCCCGTGACAGAATCGGAGTGAAACCGTTGTTTTACTATATGACTAAGGATATGATGCTTTTTGCATCGGAAATCCCTGCACTTCTTGCACATCCTGCCGTGCCTCATGAAATTGACGCACAGTCTGTTGCGGAGCTTATACTTATGGCACCTGGAAGGACGCCCGGATGCGGTGTTATCAAGGGTATTGAGGAGGTCAGGCCGGGCTGGTGCGGATATTACAGTGCAGAGGGCCTTAAGCTTCGTGAATACTGGCGGCTGAAAGCCTATGAGCTGAATGAAACCTTTGAGCAGACTGCCGAGCATGTAAGGGAGCTGCTTCTCGATTCGATTCGCCGTCAGCTTGTGTCAGATGTGCCTGTCTGCACCTTCCTTTCGGGTGGACTTGATTCAAGTCTTATATCTTCTGTAGCGTGTGCGGAGATGAAGAAGCAGGGCAGGGTGCTTGATACCTTTTCCGTTGACTATCTCGACAACGACAAGTACTTTCAGAAAAGTCATTTTCAGCCGAACAGTGACCCTGAATTCATCCGCAGCATGACGGAATATCTCGGTACGAATCATCACTGGGTTGTGGTGGATACACCTGAGCTTGTTAATGCACTTGACGAAGCGGCAGAGGCAAGGGGACTTCCCGGAATGGCTGACGTTGACGCTTCGCTTCTGCTTTTCTGCCGAGAGATAAAAAAGCACGGTACGGTTGCACTTTCGGGTGAGTGTGCGGACGAGATTTTCGGCGGTTATCCCTGGTACCGTGATAAGGATATACGCATGACAGACGGCTTCCCCTGGGCACAGAGCACCGCTTACCGCAAACGCTTTCTGAGTGATTACTATGCGGATAAAATCGATGCGGAGGAGTACGTTTACAGTGCCTACCGCCGCACTGCCGACTATGCAATGAAGCTTCCGAAGGATAATGAGACTGAATACCGCATGAAGGAAATGACACAGCTGAATTTCCACTGGTTTATGCAGACTTTACTTGACCGCAAGGACAGAATGAGTATGTACAGCGGACTTGAAGTGCGTGTTCCCTTCTGCGACTACAGAATAGCGGAGTATATGTATAATGTAAAGTGGGAATACAAGGACTATCTGGGCAGGGAAAAGGGACTTCTCAGAGAAGCAATGAAGGATTGGCTTCCCGAATCGGTACTGTGGAGAAAGAAGAGCCCTTATCCCAAGACTCACAATCCGAATTTCCTTGAAGCGGTTACGAAGAAGCTCAGAGGAATACTTGACGGGGATTGTGAGCTGCTTACACAGATAGTAAAGCGGGAGGAGTTAGAAAAACTGCTGCTTCACGGGGAGCATGTACAGTGGTACGGTCAGCTTATGAATCTTCCGCAGACCATAGCGTTCTTCACTCAGCTTGACTGCTGGCTGAAAAAATTCAATATAAAGGCTGTTTAACTATACGCAGCAACCGTCAGAGGCAATATCACATTAAGGCTTTTCTGCTTTGTGGGGTGTTGCCTTTTTGCATATCGGAAACACATATGGTAAAACAATAAAATAAAATACTGCATACTCAATTATGAAACAAACTGTTTATAGAAAATACACAATAATGCACTATCTGTATTAAGCGATTTGACGAAATATAAGTGGTTTTGTCAGTATCTGAGGTGATGTTATGTTAAATAAAATTACATCATTCACGATTAAATAAAAATATTGCAGAAATTAGTGTTTTTCTGTTGCAATTCTCAAACTTATGTGTTATAATATTTGTATAAGATTAACAATGTCAGGCGTCGCACCTGTGACGTCGCAGTTTTCGTCTGCATTTAACGGTTGAAATGATTAAAAAATGTATACTCCAAGGGCGTTTTAATACCAAATGTATAATAGTTGGTAAATATTGATAAAAAATGACCGATTATTTATGTCAAAAAAACGATTGAAAAGTATCTTTTAAAATGTTATAATTGTTATTATTAAGCAGCGAAAATCTTCAGGCAAATTTTTACAAACTATGGAGGTGGTTTCATGAAGAGTTATTCCTATACAGCCCAGGACGCTAAAGGAAAAAATGTAAAAAGCGTCATCGTAGCTGAGAATGAACAGGATTTTCTGGCGAAGATGAAAGAAAAGGGTCTGTTTATCAAAGAGTATAAGGAAAGTGACTCGAGTGATTCAAGATCAGCGTACAAGTTTAATACCAAGGAGCTTGCGTTCAACTGCAGACAGCTCAGCTCAATGCTTACTTCAGGTCTTACACTTGTAAAATCAATCGACATCCTGTATAAGGAACAGGAAAAGGATAAGGCAAAGGCAATCTGGCAGGATATTTACGAAAACGTACAGAAGGGTGAATCCTTCTCGGAGAGCTTGCAGAAGCACTCAGGCTCCTTCCCTGACTTCCTTATTTCAATGGTTGCCGCAGGTGAAACCAGTGGTTCGCTTGACGTAATCATGCAGCGTATGTCTGACCATTACGCAAAGGAAAATAAGCTCAAGAATACAATTAAGGGTGCTATGGTTTATCCTATAATCCTTCTCGTACTCTGCGTTGTAATCGTAATATTCCTCTTCACATTCATCATGCCTACATTTATTGATATGTATGATGATCCGTCAACGATGCCTGTGCTTACCAAGGCTATGGCGGCGATAAGTGACTTCCTGAGAACAAAGTGGTATATACTTATTGCAATTGTTGTGGGTCTTGCATTCGGCTTTGTGTATGCAATGAAGGTGCCAAGCTTCAGGCTTAAGGTTCACAGGCTGATGATTAAAGGCCCGGGCTTCGGACCTCTCGTTACAAAAATCTACACAGGACGTTTTGCAAGAACTCTTTCCTCTCTCTACTCAAGCGGTATTCCTATGGTAGAATGTCTTGAAAGATCTGCTGCTATTCTCGGAAACGCTTATATTGATCAGTGCTTTGAGGATGTTGTAGATGAGGTTAAGCAGGGTGAATCCCTTTCATCAGCGATCACAAGAACCGGTATTTTTGAGCCTATGTTCTGCTCAATTATCTTCGTAGGTGAGGAGTCGGGTGCTCTTGACTCGATTCTTGAAAAGACCTCCGATTACTACGAAGAAGAATCCGATGCTGCTGTACAGCGTCTCGTAAGTATGATCGAGCCTATGCTCATCATCTTCCTCGGTGTTGTAATCGGTATGGTAGTATGCGGTATTTACCCGGCACTCTATGGCTCAATGGAAAGCATAGAGGGATAATTAATTCGAAAGGTGGAAAGAACAGATGCTTTCATTTGATATTACAGACAGAAACATACGAATTGTAAAGGGCGTTGAGGGCAACGGCAAAATCAAGATTTCATCCGCTGCCACACTTAACCTTGAAGAGGAAGTAATCATTAACGGTCACGTTAAGGATGTTCCCCGTGTTGCAACGCTCATTAACGGTATACTTAAAAAGAGCAAGATGGCTGACAAGGAAGCAATCGTCAGCATCTCCTCAAACCTTACTATCTTTAAGGAGCTTAACGTTGCCAAGGGCAAGGGTCAGGATTTCCAGAAGGTAGTTAAGCAGCAGATGCAGGCTGAGCTTAATCTCGATGATTCATACTGCGTATCCTACATCATTGTGGGAGAGTCCGATAAGAAGGGCAACAGCGGCGAGCCTCTCTACAGAGTACTTGCTACAGCTTGTCCTTACGAAATCGTAAACTGCTACAGAGACGTATTCAAGATGCTTGGTATTACTCTCAAGTCAGTTATGATCGGCTGTAACTGTATCACAAAGGTACTTCTTGCCGATACAAAGATCAAGTCCAAGATGCCGCTCCTTGCTGTTCAGATTGATAACAACTTCATTAGCTTGAACCTTTACGAGCAGGGACAGCTTTCATTCTCACGTTTCGCATCAATCGATGCTACAGACTACGGCAACTCAGATGACTACGTATTCGAAGCTGTTAACGAAAACATCTTCCGTATGCTTCAGTTCCACAAGAGCCGTAACACAGGTGAGATTATCGAAAACGTAGTATTCTACGGTGATACACACGAGTATGTAAGACTTACAGACGAGCTTGAAAAGCTCGACCTTAAAACAAGTCTTATCAATGTTCCTCCGCAGATTCACGGTCACGAAAATCTTGAATTCTCGCTCTATGCTAACGCAATCGGCGCTATGTTCAAGAGAAATAAGGAAACTGAGAAGATTAACCTCCTTGAAACAGACGGCATGACCTCTATCAAGAACAAGGTTAAGAGCGGTGACAGCGGTACACCTATGGCAGCAGTTGCATTCTTAGGTGTGTGTGTTCTCGCAATCGGCGGTGTATTCGGTTACGCTTACTTCAAGGATAAGGGCATTCAGGATGATACAGCTGAATATCAGGCTGATATTGACAGCCCCGAGACAGCAGAAAAGCTTGCTCTTCACTCAAGACTTACAACTATGAAGGGTAAGGTTGACAATTACAGCGTTATTATCAACAATGCTCACGATGCATTCTTCTCACAGCCTGTAATTCTCGGAGAAAAGTATGACCTCCTTGAAAAAGTAATCGCAGATACAGCTAAGGAGTGTGAGGTAGGCAAGTTTGCAATCCTTTCACCTCAGTATGCTAACGGTAAGTTCAACTTCAAGGTAGAGTGTGAAGGCATCGACGAGCCTACACAGAAGCTCCCTGCAAAGTTTGTTGAAAATCTTCTCAAGGAAGATATGGTTGCTGCAGTAGCTTACTCCAACTATACCGTTCAGGAAGTAGAAGAAAAGAAGGGATCCGGCGGTTCATCAGGCGGATCGGCTGAAGGAGGAACAGCTGAGGGCGAAACTCCTGAGACTGAGACACCCGAGACAGAGACTCCTCAGGGCGGAAGCACTGAAGTACCGGAAGGTGCAGGCGGTATGTCCATCGAAATCGAACCCGGCGGCAAGAAGGTTTCATTCTCGCTCACAATCGATATTACAGGCAGAGAAAATCCTTACCACGCTCCCGAGGAAACTACTGATGCAGAGGAGGCTCAATAATCATGAAATTAAATTACAGAGATAAGGCAATACTTCTTATATTTCTTTCAATATTAATTGTAGTAGCCGGAATTTTCGGTCTTATCAAACCTAAGTTCGCTGATATTGAAAATCACGAAAAGGAACTCGAAAAAGTTAAAAAGGAATGGGCTCAGATTGAAGAAAAAATCAACGAGATTGAGCCTTTACAGAATGCAATCCAGGAATCCTATAAGGAATCATCAGAACTCGCAGACGACTTCGTTGATTCATCTCTCATTTCTTCTACATATAAGCTCGACCAGTTCATGCAGCCTTATGTAGACGCTTGTAACGATGAAGAGAAAGAAATGACATTCTGGGCAAAATCAGTGGAAGCCGGCTCAATGTCAACAACAACACTTTCTTATTACTACTTCAAGCCATCTGTAATCACATCATCAATGTTTGATGCCGCTGACATTAACGGCAATTATCAGGCAGCAATCGATGAACAGATGACACAGAGTAATGCACTTTCAGAGAGAACTGCTGAAACTGTAATCAGAACACAGTACGGTTTAAATGCTGAGGCTAATAAGAAGGGCACCTGGGCGTTCATGGACAAAATCAACAGTCTTGACACAGCTATCTTAATTGATTCAGTAAACATCTCAGATTATTCGTTCGGCGCATCTGAAGAACCTGAGCCGGGCAAAGAACAGAAGGATACATCACAGGTAACATTTGTAATCAGTCTCTATTCTGTATTTGAAATGGACGAACCGGTTGTTGAATAAAAATACAACTGGAAAGGCGGTAGAGAAAAATGAAAACAAATAAAAACCGACGGTTTAAGGGCTCGGTTCTGTTTACCGTTGTCAGTGTTATGGCGCTGCTTATTATTTTCCTCATGGGAACACTGGTACTGGCGTCCTCTGCAAACAACAGAGCCCATAAATCCTATTCCACATCGCAGACTCAGTATACCGCAAGAGCTGCGGTAGACAGTATACTTGCGGCTGTCGGCGATCCTTCACCTGAGGGCATCGCTCTCGCATCATCAATTCAGGCACTCGACGATGTAACCGATACACCTATCAATGTATCGGTTGACATCGGTAATTCAAGTCTCGGAAGAGTAACAAGTGCAACAGTATCTCTTGTTGATCCCGCATACCCTGTTTATGACAGCGTTGATCAGAAGTGGGTTCATTGCAAGCGTTATGCTATTACGGCAGAAGCTACATTAGGCAAGGATACAACAACCGTTACATCTTATGTTTTATGTGATGCTCCTGTCGGAACAAGCGGCGGCGGCGGTGGTGGTTTTACCACTAACGGCGGCGTTGACGGTGCAGGCAACCATACCTCAGCTGTAGGCGGTACATATATCGCTCTCGGTAATGCAGGTACAAAGCAGTATATTGGTACAAATCCACTTGGCATGACATACGATCTTACTGATAAGCTTTATCTTTCCGACAGCGGAAAAGGTACAGCTGATCCGTATATATTCGGTAACAAATACCTCATGGAGGTTCCTTTCGTAATCGACGGAAGCATGCAGATGAATGCAGAAGCAAATTTCCTTATTCCTCACACAGGAGAAGGTATAGCTGTATGGGGCAACCTCAATTTCGGAAACTATGCAATGGAAATTTCCTCTGTCAACATGAATAATCAGGACAGTGATTTAACAACGCCTACCGTTCTTGATGCTTATCAGTTCAAGGATATTCCTTATTTATATGTTGACGGAAAAATCACAACACAG
The DNA here is from genome assembly GCA_015066955.1 of Ruminococcus sp. Taxonomy (GTDB): domain Bacteria; phylum Bacillota; class Clostridia; order Oscillospirales; family Ruminococcaceae; genus Ruminococcus. The sequence goes on from SVNJ01000011.1 coordinate 16,623, forward strand.
AGTAACCTTAAAATAGGCAGCGGCACTATGCCTCTGAATGTTTTCTGCGGTTATATCGAGCCTGTGCAGTTCAATACCTGTCAGATTTATGCTGACGTATACTGCTATGATGCTGATAAGACAACAGTACTCGGTTCGAATACAAACGGTGCAGGCCGTTTATATCAGTGGGCATCATCTGTTGTTAATCAGGGTGTAAGCTACAACTATCACGGCGGTAATTTCTACTCAAAGGGTAGCCTTAAAATCTCCGAGTATATGAAGATTGAGGGTGATGTTAAGGTTGAAGGCAATGTTGAAATTACAAACAGCGGAAGCCTTGATACAACTATTAACGGTGACCTTATTGTAAATGGTGACCTTACTCTTAAGGGTGCAACTGTTTACGGTAATGTAGTATGCTACGGCAACGCTACAATTGAAAACTGTGACATCTACAGAGACCTTTCTGTAGAAGGCAGTCTTACAATTGACACATACTCACAGAGCAGAGTTGTTAATATTTACAACGATGCAACATCGGGCATGACATATGCAAAGCTTCTGCCTGAATACGGTTATTACTTTAATGACTTCCATTATAATGAGCTCCTTCCCGGTTATACAAGAGAAGAAAACACATATCATGACAACGAGTATAAGCTCAACTGTACAGGATATGAAAATGAGCTTATGCCGATCGTTGAAATCTATGACGCTCAGGCAAACGCTTCTGCAGAAAGCGGATGGAAGCCTGTAGATAAGGATGGAAATATCCTTGACTGGGGTTATGCTACATTATATTATGTAGATGATACTACATACTATAACTATGAGCCTTATGCAAAGAAGGATGTTGACGGAAATCCGACAGACGAAGCTACAACAGAACAGTATATTTACTATAATCTTGACACAGGTGCAGTAATTTCTGAAACAGATGCAAAGGGCTCATACTATACAAGATGGGATGACCCGACTGTTGAAACTGCAAATCAGTATTGCTACTACAGCCCGACAAGTGCTGAGGTAACAGAGGAAGAAGCAGTAGAAGAATATTACTTCACACGTCCGAGTGATCCGGACACACCTGTATACGACGGTGTAACATTCTATCTGCTGGCAGATGCAGCTCAGACTCCTGTACCGAAGGAAGAGGCTACACAGGAAGAAACTGTTGGCGATGCAAGCACAAGCCCTTATGCAGGACTTGATATATTCCCGGATTATGCTGAGAAGGCTATAATTCTCGGTCTTGAAACACTTCCCGGAAAGAATGTTGAGGATACAAAAATTCTCGATACTGTAAAGGAAATTGCTGCTAAGCAGCTCGTTCCTACAGATTTTGAAACTTCTATTCCTATCAACGTTATTCCAGTAGTTGAGCATGCTGATAACCAGTTCAGTGCTGCAACAATTCCTGATACAATTGATGCTACTACAACTGTAGGCGGACATTGTACAATCACAGGAACAATCACAGGCAAAACAATCAATATTGTTCCTCCGGATAACGGAGAAATGTGGATTAAGCTTGATAATACCACTTTCAGCGATACAAGAATTATCATTGATGATACTTCATCAACACACGGTATTGTTAACTTCTTTGTTGAGGGTACTGTAAATCTTAAGACAGGAAGTAAAATTGTTACAAAGACCTATGATCATCTCTTCAATAATCAGAATAAGGATATCTGGGTTTCAAAGGATGTAGGTTATAAGGATACAGGTGTAGTAAGAGCTAAGTATACAGAGCCTGCATTCTGGGATAATTCAACAGCAGTTGAAGCTCCGATTCCGAACGTTTATATCTATTCTGCAGATGAGTTTGATGATCCGTTAACAAGAAAGATTCCTTCGAATACATTAAATATTGAAAATGGTCCGAATACACCGGGATGTATCACAGCATACATCAAGGCACCTTATATGCTTCTTGACGGTAACGACTTCGGTGCTGTAGCAAACACAGTATACTATGACAATGCTGATGTATTCAGCTATCTTGCATCAAGAAGAGCTAATATCGGATGTGTAATCTGCTTTGAGGCAAGCCTTTCAAATGACTGGTTAAACGTTTATGTTCCTGAGGGAACAGCTTCTACTCCTCCCGTAATTACGGGCGGCGGTCTTGGCGAACAGACCTATCAGGCAGTTGACTACTCATCATATTAATTAAGGGGGGTTAAGCATGAAAACAATGCAGAAAAAGTCAAAGAAAAAACTTCGTGGAATGACCCTCGTAGAAATCATTATCGCACTTGCGGTATTTGCAATGCTCGGAGCAATTCTCGTACTGGCAGCAATGTCAGTCGAGAAGCACTCTCGTGCTGCAAGGCATCTCAATGATAAGGTTGCCGTTCAGGGACCTATCGCAGAGGCACAGAATAAAGACGGTTCGGTATGTCTTGATGACAATTACGAAATCAAAGTAAACTCGAACATTACAATTAAAGGTGCACTTTACGACACAGCTGATTATGAAAATGCCACTGATTCAAGCGGAAACAAGGTTCTCGCAACCGAGCACGCTGACACAGAAGGACTCAATCTCAAGTATATCGCTGATATAAAGATGCCGACCGAAGCAGCAACTTCGGCCTCACCGTGAGATGGAGGTGCTGAAAATGAAGAAAAAGCTTAAAGGTTTTACCCTCGTTGAGCTTGTAATAGTAATGGCGATTTTCACCATTATTATGGCAGCTGTAATGGCACTTATTGATCCCGTTTCAAAGCTTATGAAGAAGACAACAATTCAGGAAGCTAATGCGGCGGCAGTTGATAATGTAAAGCGTTATATCGAGGGAAATCTCAAATACGCAAATGCTATTGAGGCTCATATCGGTGCACTTACTGATACTACTAATCCTGTTGATCCTATTGATATCAATACAGATGTAGCCAAAGAAAATGCTATCAGGCTGGTTGCAACCAACTTTGCTCAGCAGTACTATATCAATAAGTCAAATGAGAACGATAAGCCCTATCAGGGTAAAATCCGTATCATGGAGATCGATAATATCAACGGCGGACGAATCAATGAGTATGTTGTTGATTTCGAAGCAGGATATACAGTAGTTAAGGCAGGAACAGATTTATCAAATCCTACTGAATATCAGCAGTTTATTGTTAAGGAAAATATTCCCGCAAAGTTAATCGATATAGATGCTGATGGTAATATTATCGAGACAAATACTGATGTAATCAACCCTGCTTACTATGAGCACTACAGATTTTTCATTGAACCCGGCTACAAGGAGCTTATGACTACCGGTATTGATGCCTCCGATGATAATGAGTATACAGCAACTTTCATGAACATTGAAAGAGAAAAGGAAGACGGAACAACATACACGATTGACAGCTTCAATCCTAAAATGTTCTCCATGAGTGTAGTAACATACAAGGAGGGTGCAGCATATCCCGCTGCAGCTGACGATGCTTCTACAACAACCGTAGACGAAACAAAACTTTTCGAATCACCATTTGCAATTTCAAATGTTACAATGTCACTTGTAAATGTAGATTCAGAGTTTACAAAGCTCAGTAATCTCAGACAGTATTATGGTCCTGTAAGATATTCAGGATATGGAGATTATAAGGGATCTCTTATAACTATGGATCCTATAAATGATAAGGTAGATGTATCAGGTGATGATGACGAATGGGATTACGAGAGAGCCTCTGATCTTCTTTCGGGTTCAGGATATTCGCAGAGCCAGAGCTTATGGGAAATCTTTGATATGCATAAAGCTGAATCACCCAACCTCTACTTCGTTTACACTCTTCCCGAAGCAAAATAAAAGATAAAAAATCAGGCAGCAGAACAAATTGTGCTGCTGCCTGAAATTTCTTTTGCAAATTTGAGATTGCTACTGAGCAACTGACTGAGTAAGCAGTCCGACATACCAGTTTGCGACTTCGTCGCCCCACAGTGCGGAAAACGCAATGCCGATTGAAAGGAATGGTCCGAAGGCAAATTTTGATTCCTTCGTAATCATTTTATTGATAAGACCTCCGACAGCGGCACAAAGGATTCCTACAAATGCTGAAACGATAACAGCACGCATTCCGAGAAATGCTCCGGCAGCTATCATAAGCAGGGTATCACCAAGCTCAATTGCACGGTAATCCTCGCCGGTACGCTTTCTGATGAAGATTCTGCTGATTTCACCGATGATGAAGAACGGTACGCTGATAATTAGCGCTCCGAAAAGTCTGTCGGAAACCCTGTCCCAGACCGAACCTGTATCAACGAATACAGCCATCGGTACTGCAAGGAGAAGAATCAGTGCAAGAATTCTTTCATCAATTTCGAGTGTGTCCCAGTCCATGAAAGCGACGACAACCAGCAGGGACATCAGAATACATGTTATTATGGATTCAGCATTGATATCCAGTACATAGAACGTCAGGAGATAAAGAAAAGCGTTAAGACTCTCAACAAGAGGGTATCTTCCCGAAATCTTTTCCCCGCAGCTGTGACATTTTCCTCTGAGAAAAATCCAGCTGAAAATAGGAACAAGGTCACAAGGACGGATTTTTGCACCGCAGGTCATGCAGTGCGAGGAACGCTTGATGAGCGATTCCTGTTTTGGCAACCTGAATATCACGACATTCAGGAAGCTGCCGATGCAGGCACCGAACATAAATACAATGGCAATAAACATTATGTGGAACTGTGGCTCCATGAATTCACTGTGGAGCATATTTTCAAATTCACTCATGTTTTGGCCCTCCTTAAATAATAATGTACAACATAAACCTATTATATCATAAATTACAGAAATTTCAAGTAAAAATATAAAAAGCGGAGGTTTGTTATGAGAAATGTAAGAATTGGTGACTACTTGGTCGAACAGGGACTGATCAGTCAGGAGCAGCTGGAGAAAGTTCTCGAAGCACAGAAGGAATCAAGCGGTTCAAAGAGATTCGGTGATCTCGTTGTTGAACTCGGTTTCATGTCAGAAGTGAACTTTGCAAAGGCACTTGCAGGAAAACTGAGAGTCCAGTATGTTGATCTTGATAATATCGAGATTAACACAGAGGCAGTGCAGAAGGTTCCCGAAGCACTTGCAAAGAAGCATACCGTTATCGCTATCAATATTCAGGGTAAGCGTCTCACGGTTGCTACAGATGACCCGATTAACTTTATTATCCTCGAGGATATTAAGGTTTCAACGGGTATGGATACTGTTCCTGTACTTGCAACCAAGTCAGCAATCAACAAGGCTATCGGTAAGTGCTATTCAATGCAGAACGTTGACAGCGTGCTTGACAGTGTTAGCTCACTTGGAGGCGATCTCGGTGAAATGAGCAGTGAGGACGCAGACTCAAAGGACAGAGTTGAAAGTGCTCCTATCGTTAAGCTTGCTACAACTATTATCGAAAACTCTTACAGAGCGGACGCAACTGATATTCATATCGAGCCGTTCAAGACATATACAAGAATCCGTATCCGTGTAAACGGCGACCTCGTCGAGCTTATGAACATCTCAAGTGCTGTTCACAGCGCTCTTACAACACGTCTCAAGCTTATCAGCGGCATGAACATCGCTGAGAAGAGAGTACCGCAGGACGGACGTTTTACACAGGTTGTTGACGGAACAACTCTTGACGTCCGTGTATCCTCACTCCCTATGGTAAGCGGTGAGAAGATAGTTATCCGAATTCTTTCAACAGGACAGATTGCTCTCCGTAAGATCACAGATCTCGGTATGTCCGATTATAACTACCAGCTGTTTGAGTCTATGCTCCGTGTACCGCAGGGCGTTGTTCTCGTAACAGGACCTACCGGTTCAGGTAAAACAACTACACTTTATGCGGCTCTCGGTGAAATCGCTAAGCCAAACGTAAACGTTGTAACAGTTGAGGACCCTGTCGAGAAGAACATCGACGGTATCAACCAGGTTCAGGTTAATACAAAGGCAGGTATGACATTCGCAGCTGCCCTCCGTTCTATCCTCCGTCAGGACCCTGATATCGTAATGATCGGTGAGATGCGTGACTCTGAGACTGCCGATATCGCTATCAGAGCCGCTATCACAGGACACTTGGTTCTCTCCACACTTCATACAAACGACGCCGCTTCAACCGTTGTTCGTCTCGTAGATATGGGCGTTGCTCCTTACATGGTAGCTACTTCACTTATCGGTGTTATCGCACAGCGTCTTGTTAAGGTTCTCTGTCCGAAGTGCAAGACTCCCAGATACTCCACTGAGGAAGAAAACCAGCTCATGGGTATTGACAGCTCTATCCAGATTTATGATCCCTGTGGCTGTCCCGAGTGCAACAATACTGGATACAGAGGAAGAACTGCTATCCACGAAATCATTCATTGTTCAACTAATGTACGTACAATCATTGCCGCAAACGGCACAAAGGAAGAGATTGAGGCTGTCGCTAAGGCAAACGGTACAAAGCTCCTCCGTGAGAACGTATCCGAGCTTGTACAGATAGGTCAGACATCTATCACCGAGCTCATCAGAACTACATACACCGTATAATATAACAGAGGAGGAACACCATCATGGCTATAGAAATCAACAGAATTCTCGACGAAGTAAGACTTCTGGGCTGCTCCGACTTACATTTCACCAGCGGAATCGCTCCTGTAGTAAGACTTAACGGTACTCTCAGAACAATGCGTTCACAGTACCCGGAAATGGACGAGGAAGAGATACTCTCAATCGTTAACCAGATGACAAATGAAACTCAGGCAAGAAGCATTGCCCAGCATAAAGATACCGACTTCTCATTCACAACAAGAAGCGGCTACCGTCACCGTGTTAACGTATACTTCCAGAGACAGAATACAGCAATCGCTATCCGTCTCCTTCGTAATGATATTCCTACTCTTGAGGACCTCATGCTTCCTCCGATTCTTTCGGATTTTGCAATGCGTCCCAGAGGACTTGTTCTCGTAACGGGACCTACCGGTTCAGGTAAGTCAACAACCCTTGCAGGTATGATTGACTTCGTTAACCTCAATAAGAGTGCACACATCATCACCGTTGAGGACCCTATCGAGTACGTTCATGAGCATAAGAGATGTATGATTAACCAGAGAGAGGTTGGCGACGACGTTCCTGACTTCGCTATGGCGCTCAGAGCTGCACTTCGTGAGGACCCCGATGTTATCCTCGTAGGAGAAATGCGTGACTTCGAGACAGTTCAGGCTGCCGTAACCGCTGCCGAAACAGGACATCTCGTTATGTCTACACTTCATACTACAAGTGCCGCTGATACTATCAACCGTATCATCGACGTTTACCCCGAGCATCAGCAGCAGCAGATCCGTACACAGCTTGCTAACAACCTTGTTGGTGTTATTTCTCAGACACTTATCCCCAAGAAGGACGGTTCAGGACGTGTTGCTTGTATGGAAATCCTTAACGTTACCGACGCTGTTGCGGCTATGATCCGTGATAACAAGATTCACCTCATTCAGTCTGCAATCCAGACAGGTAAGCAGCTCGGCATGATGAGCCTTGACCAGGAGCTTGCACGTCTTACAAAGCAGAATATTATCAATGAGTCCGACGCTATCGAGAAGTGTCAGGATAAGCAGGAATTCTACCGTTTCCTCACTCAGATGTAATAATTTCGGGCGGACTTTATGTCCGCCCTTTTGTGTAAACATTCCGGGTGTGCGGAGGTGGATGTCTGAAAGATATAATCTGTCGCTTTAACGCTTTGTTGGGCTATACAATTCGTTCACAGTCTCTTAAATATTACAAAATGTAACCAAATATTGTGCAACATGACGAAAAGTGCGAAAAATACGTGCCTATTCACCGTAGCGGTGTAAAAAATCGTTCACAATTGAATTTTTTTTAGGAAAACTGTTGACATTTTGTGAACGCCGTGATATACTATAATCAAGGAAAGGGACAGAAAGAAAAGTCCCGAACTGAAACTAATGTAATCCTGCGGGATACATAATTAATTATTAAAAGGAGGTTTTCATTATGAAAACAACAAAGAAAGGTTTTACACTTATTGAGCTCATCGTTGTTATCGCTATCATCGGTGTTCTCGCAGCAATCCTCGTACCCTCACTTCTCGGCTATGTAAAGAAGTCCAAGATTTCTTCAGCTGACTCAGCTGCTACATCAGTTCAGAAGGCTATCAACTCTTCACTTGCTGATCTTGAAGCAGCAGGTTACGATGTATCAGGCGAAGGCTGGATCGATGTTGACGGTTCTTCAATCGGACTTCCTTCTTCAGCTACAGCTTATGTTAGCGAAGATACAGATCTCACAGCAGAAGATTTCCTTTCAAAGTGCAAGAATTACTTTGATGACTGGCACAAGATCAAGGACGGTTCTGCTTACATCACAAAGGGCACATGTAAGTGTGTAGCTATCACAACAGACAACAACTATGTTGGTACACATCCCGGCGGAATCATTACTGCTGACGACTATAAGAGCGGCGGAATTATGGACGATCTCGGTGCTGACGAAATGATTGCTGAAGCAGCAGAGCAGCTTGATCTTTACATTGCAGACCAGGAAGAGGCTGCAGCTGAAGGTAGCTCTACTTGATTCTAATTTAAAATCATTAAACCTCTCTCATATTTGAGAGAGGTTTTTCTTTCTTTGGAGTTTAATATGAATATAAAAAAACAAGCTTTAGTAATATTTATAACGGCATCAATTGCGGGAATAGGCGGATGGTTTTTGCATGGTTACAGTGTAAAAAATGAACTTGAATTTGCAGAAAAATTCAAGGACTTAAGTGAATGCGATAATGTAATCAGCGAGAAAACTTTTTTTGAAGCAGATGATGAAGCTATGGACAAGATGATTAATGCCTATCTTGATTCTGCGTGTGATATGTTTACATTTTATACCCGTGAGGATGAAATGAGAGATTATCTTAACTATATCAATGAAGCACCGAGCATGAAAAAATGTGGATTTACTGTTAATGTTAACTCGGCGGATCAGTTGTATATTGACTCAATTACAGAAAATTCGCTTGCATGGAATCAGGGTTTGCGTCCGAATGATGTGATTTTAGCAATCGATGAAACAGTATTGGCTGAAACGGGTATATATAATAATGCTGAAAAAATATGCGGAAAGAACGAAACAAGTGTTGCGTTGAAATTAAAGCGAAATAATGAAACCATTGAACTTGATTTTATGAGGTATACCGATACAAGCGAAAGCACTATAGGTGTAACCTCTAAGAAGCTCGAAAATGATATTGCGTATATCAAGATTGAAAATTTCAATAAGTTTACAAGCAGTAAATTTAACAGCGAGCTTAAGAATATGGGGGAGTACAGTTCAATAATTGTTGATTTGCGAAATAATTTTGGCGGAGATACTGAGGCTTCAATAGAACTCAGCGATTATTTTATCGGTGAAGCCGATGTTACAATGGAGTATTTCACAGGAGAGAGATATGTTCATAAAACAACTCTTGACGGAAATGAGATAGAAAAGCCTGTAGTGATATTATGCAACGAAAACAGTGCAAGCTCGTCTGAAATAGTAACAGGTCTGCTGATGCAATATAAGGACAATGCGACTGTTGTAGGCGTGAACACAATAGGAAAGGGATGCTTTCAGAAAGATTACGTATTGAGCAATGGCAAGCTGCACTACACCGCAGGATATTACACAGTAGGAGACTGGGAATGCTATGACGGAAAAGGAATTGCTCCCGATGTTGAAGTAAAAATGGATAAAGAGCTTATCGGAACGGATAAGGATGTACAGCTTCAGAAAGCAGTTGAAATTCTAAGCGATACCGACTAATTGCACAATAAGCGGCAGTAAAAATTGTATACTGTGCCGCCAAATATTCATTGACAAATTGTGAATTAAATGGTATAATATTAATGAAGAATTGTACTTTGGGAGGTTTGCGAAATGAAGAAAACAGCGAAGGGTTTTACACTTATTGAGCTTATTATAGTTATGGCTATTATTGGTATACTGACAGCGATTCTTGTACCTGCGTGGATGAATTATATTACCGATGCTCGTATCAAGACTCAGACCAATAATGCAAAGGTTATTTTTAATGCCGCACAGACTGCTGCAACAAAGCAGATGTTCCGTGAGAGAAATCTCGGCGAAACCGATATGAGCGACGGAGATTTCTATTATTACTGGGATGGTGCAACAGGTTCGACACTCGATTCGACTTATGCCGTTGTCGGATCTGCGGATGCAGAGTTCAACGAGAGAATCGGCAATGAGATTGCAAGCGTATTTTCCGATTACGACAACACAGTATATAAGATTTGGATACAGAATTACGTGGTGCAGTCTGTAGTATGTGCATCAAGTGATAACAGTCCTTATAAGGGCGTTCATCCTGCACCGAAGCTTGACGACAGGGAGACTACTTATACTGTAACGAGCTTCCCGTGTGTGAATGCTGATTTAACTGCTTCGAATGATGTTTGATAAGCACTTCGCACTAATTTAACACTGAAATCTATAGCACACTTTGGCGAAAATGATGTCTTGACAAATTTCGGCAGGGTGTGCTATAATAATATAGTCGTCAGCGGCAAGAACTTAAAGGACAAGCTGAAAGATGACATGCATCTCAAAAAAACTTGAAAAAACTTTGAAAAAGGTATTGACAAGAGAAAAGAGATGTGATATAATAAATGAGCTGTCTCTGAGGGAGACAAGCGAACAGCATCTTGAAAATTGAACAATGCA
>SVNJ01000012.1 GCA_015066955.1 Ruminococcus sp.
CATCACGCATCTTGGCGGAGGTGTCCTCCGAGATTACCTGACGCTTTATTGTGCGTTCATTATTGAGAACGACATTTCCGTCCTCGTCCACAACCTTGTCAACCACATACGGTTCAAGAAGGTAGCCGCCGTTTACAACAGCCGCATAGCCCGTAATCATTTCCATAGGAGTTACGGTATTACCCTGACCGAAGGAACATGTCATAAGGTCGATATGCTTCATTGTATCAGCGGTATAGTGAATACCCTTGCTTTCACCGGGAAGATCAATACCCGTCTTTTCGCCGAGTCCGAATGAATCGAAGTAATAGCAGAAGGTTTCTATACCTATTCTGTCACCTATCTGCATGAAAGCAGGGTTACAGGAGTTTGTAAGTGACTGATAGAAGCTCTGTGTACCGTGACCTGAGGTCTTGTGGCACTTGATAGGCTTCGGCCAGCTGGAAAAAGTCATTGAGCCGTCGCAATAGAAGCTGTCATTTTCAAGATTTATAAGGTTTTCCTCAATAGCCGCCGCACTGGTGAATACCTTGAAAACGGAACCCGGCTCGTAGATTTCAGTGATGCACTTGTTCTTCCACTGTGCCTCTCTCGCCTCTGCCATAGCAGTTTTTGCCTCGTCGCCCGTAAGCTGAGCTATCTGTGAGGCTGTAACTGAATCTGCAATATCATAAGGGTTATTAAGGTCAAAGCTGGGATATGTAGCCATTCCGTAGATTCCGCCTGTTTTGCAGTTCATTAGTATAGCGCAGGCACGGTTCTTGACTTCGTACTCCTCAACCATCTCCTGAAGATGCTTTTCAAGGTAATACTGGAGAGTCATGTCAATTGTAAGGTAGATGTCGTTGCCGTTTTCGGCAGGATACGTTTTTGAATATTTGTAGGGAAGCTCATTTCCGTTTGAATCTTTTGCGGAAATGGTTTTTCCGTCTGTACCTGCAAGGTACTCGTTATAGTAAGCCTCAAGACCGTAAGCACCGTTTCCGTCAGCTGATGTAAAGCCTATAACGGAAGCCGCAAGCTGATTCTGAGGATAATATCTCTTTGTGTCCTCCTCAACATTGAGCGAGGTAAGACCGTACTGATTGAAGAAGTCAAGCACCTCATTCGCAACAGGCTTTTCTACCTGATCCTGCAGAATGCTGTACTGGTTATTTGCCTCCATAGCCTTTGTGACCTTTTCGGCGGTAATTCCAAGCTTTTCCGAGAGAAATGCTACAGCTGACTGCTTGAAGGACTCAGCCGAAACGGGAAGAGGATTCTTTTCGTTGCCCTCCTCGTCGTACTCAGCAACGTATGTACCCGCACGCTTTTCCGCATTACGTTCATCTATGTCCTCCTGAAGCTCAACAAGCTGCTCCTTGAATCGTTTCGGGTCAAGGAAAACCTTGTATACCGACGCACTCTTTGCAAGAGGAGTTCCCGTAGAATCGTAGATAGATCCTCTGTGAGCCGAAATTGAAATGGAGCCGAAGTGCATATCGTTAGCCATTTCCTGATACTCGCTGTTTTCGAGAACCGAAATCTTGAAGAAATTCGCACCCACAACCGTAAACAGCAGGCAAAATACGCCTGTCATTACGATACGGGTTCTGAATTTCATAGACTTTGAAGGTACATTGCTTGCCATGATTTCTTCCTTTCTCCGATGAATATATGTATAATCACAATTATCTTCATTGTGAAAAATTCCCATAAATAAATTAAGGCAGGGAACCTACAGATACCCCGCCTTTGAACATCTCTTTCTTTTATCTTATGATGTTCGTTTGTCTGATACGACGAAGGATTTGTGCTTACGCACCGGATTCGCCTCTCCGGATCCGGGCAATCGGAATCCGGAGATAACGAGTCCGATATTCCGATCACCCGCTGTATCTCCTTTTGTTCTACATATAATACGGCTTTTTTATTTTTATGCCGCCTTTACCATTTTTTATCCGGGATAGTCCGTGTATTATATTTATATTGGTACTACCCCCTGAAATATTCCACGCACTTGTCAAAAAGCTCTTCTATTTCTGATAACAAGCCTTTGTCCGTTTCGGGAATACTTACAACGTCATCTGTCTGAATTTTGATGTACTCTATCTGAGAAGAATCCATCTTCTGCATTCCGAGAACATTCTCTGCATAGTCTTCGACGTTTTTTGCAGACATCCTGCTTTCAAGCTCAGACTGCAATCTTACATTCTCCGCTTCCATAAGCGTCAGCTCACTGTTTTTTGCCGATACCTTGTGATAGACTGTATTTCGTCTGTCAAGGATATAGATAACCGAGCCGAGCAGCAATGCTGCCAGAAGAGATACCAAAATAATAGAAAACACAGAACCGCTTCTTGCTTCATTCTGTCTCATTATTATCTGCGGTTTATGCTCAGGCTTTACTGAACGTACTGAATCGTAATCAGGCACATCGGCAGGCTCGGGTCTGTTGTATGTTCCGTTTTTATAATAAAACGCCGAGTTCCTGTCAGCCATTGCTTTCCGCACTCCTTTCTATTACTCTGAGCTTTGCACTTCTGCTTCTGTTGTTTCTTTCAAGTTCCTGTTCATCCGCCTCAATGGGCTTTCTGTTTATAAGCGTGCCCTGCGGCTTCTTACCGCACACGCACTGAGGGAAATCCGATGGGCATATACAGCCCCTGCACCATCCGGCAAACCGCTGTTTAACGAGTCTGTCCTCAAGTGAATGGAATGTGATTACCGCAAGACGTCCTCCGGGCTTCAGACTGTAAAAGGCTTCATCGAGACCTTTTGACAGATGGTCGAATTCACCGTTAACGGCGATTCTGAGCGCCTGAAAGGTTTTCTTGCAGGGATTTTTCTCACGTCTTGCCTTCTGAGGTACGCTATCTCTGATGATATCAGCAAGCTCAAGCGTAGTATTTATCGGATTTACTGCTCTTGCTGAGACGATATTTGCCGCAATACGTCTTGAGAATTTTTCCTCGCCATATTCAAATATAATCTTAGCCAGCTGCTGTTCCGAATATGTATTGACAATATCCGCAGCACTCATACCCTCCTTGCTCATACGCATATCAAGCGGAGCGTCGGCATGATAGGAGAAGCCTCTGCTTCCCTCGTCAAGCTGATAGGATGAAACGCCTAAATCCATAAGGATTCCGTCTACCTTGTCAACTTCGAGGCTGTCGAGAACCTCACGCATCTGCGAATAATTGCTGTGTATCACCTGTGCATTGTCATAAACCGAAAGTCTTTCCGAAGCAGCCTTAACTGCGTCCGGGTCACGGTCAAGGGAAATAAGCCTTCCCTCGCTGCCAAGCCTTGCGGCAATAGCCGATGAATGACCTCCGCCGCCCGCAGTACCGTCAACATAGATACCGTCAGGACGGATATTCAATCCCTCAATACACTGTTCAAGCAATACGGGAATATGTAAAAACTCCATAAAACATCTCCTTAGAGTACAATCTCAGAAAGAGCTGCATTGATATCTTCCAAAGTAATTTCTTCGTTGAGTTTTTCCCATGAAGCCTTATCCCAGATTTCAGCACGGTTTGACGCACCGATAACCACGACCTCATCTTCAATACCTGCATAATCTCTTAACTGCTGAGTAATGAAAATACGGCCCTGCTTGTCGGGAGTCTGCCTGTCTGCGCACGAAAGAAGCTTACGGCGCAGGTTGCTTCCTGCCTGACCGGGAATAGTATTAAGCTTGCCCTGATACACTTCAAATTCCTCAGGAGAATAAACGGCTATGTAGTGGTTATCATGACCAATACAAAGATAAAACTCAGGACCAAGAATTTCTCGAAGCTTATTCGGGAAACTCATTCTGCCCTTGGCATCAATACTTGGATTGAAAGTACCGCACAATGCAGCTGTCATAACCCGTTCGCCTCGCTTTCTCAATCAACTGAGTGGAAAATTTCACCTTAAAGACGGTAAATTTCACACCTTTTCACCTTTTTTTACCCCTACACTTATTATACAACCTCTGAGCAATTTTATCAAGATGTACATTTGCACAAAGGTGTGTCGAAAAAAGCGTTGAAATTTAGTTGTTTTAACGAAATTAGCTCGATCTCGTTATTATTCAGTCTATTTTGCGAAACAAACGTTTTATTTTATTGACTATTAAATTGTAAATGCCCCAATACAGGGAAAAATCCCCTCTCCGCCTTCAAAAAAGGCTTGTTTTACCCCTTGATTTTTCACCTTTTATCACCTTTTTTGGTTTTTCAGTGGATTTTTCACCATTTTTTACCCTGAATCAAGAAAAATAAGCCCCCGAATCCGTTAACGTTCTGTTGTCCGAATCCGAAGGCTTATTTCTTTTGTTCTTATTCTACTGCTGGTAGCTTACCTGGAAGTTTGATGTTTTAAGACCGAGACATATCTTAAGGTCGTATCCGTTAACGTATTTCTGTCCGTCAAGGAGTACGCTTGAAACATATCCGCCGTCTCCGTAAGTAAGCTGGAACCAATTTGCGGGATCATCTGAAAGTGAAAGCCCGTATCTGCCCTCAACGAGTCTCTTGACTTCTGATGAAGACATTGTCTTGACTGTACCGTAATGCGGGTCGTATGCCGCATCGTATTCGCTTGGAACACTTCTGAGGTACGGAATGTCATTGCTGAATACATCATAGCAGTTTGCTGTTGCACCGCCTGTTGATGCTGAGAATACTGTAAGAGCATAATTTCCGTTGTAATAGAGTGCCTCACCGAGTACCGATGCACATGCATCTATTACATTCTGCGGAGGATTTGCCTTACATCTGAGGTCTCTTGAATCGTTGCCGTAATACTTGATGTAAGTGTATACCGCTACAGCCTGTGCCTTGATTGCTTCAATGTTCATTGAGCTGCCGATCTCTCTGTAAACGATACCTGCAACCATTGAGAGAACGTCACCGGAAACACCTGCTGATGTAACCGTTTCGGACTCTGCTGTGCCCGTATTCATAAGGTATGTTCCGGGATAGTAGTGGTACAGGATATCCTGGTATGTCCAGCCGCTGTACATAGCGTAGAAGTTTGCGCCGTTCTGGCTCATTCCGACACAATGTCCCCAGCCGTTTGTAACGAATACAAATTCGCCTGACTGTGCATTTACTGCCGGAGTCTGCTGAGGCTCGGGAATTTCCCCGACCTGAGCACCTGATGTCTGTGATTCCACCGGAGTAGGAGCCTTAGGTTCTGTCGCAGCTTCGATAGTTTCCTCCTCAGCCTCATCCTGAGTGTCATCCGTCTCAGCAGTATCCTCTGCCTCCTCGTCTGTCTCTTCCTCGGATTCCTCAGTATCCTCTTCCGTCTCATCTTCAGTCTGAGTTATTTCAGGTGTTAATTCATAACTGATCAATGATAAACTTGAATCATAATCTGTGATTTCAGCTTTCCACCATTCGGTTTCCTCGCTCTCAGCTTCTTCCTCTGCTGCTTCTGTTGTCTCGGTCTCTGCCGGAACTGTAACTGTCTGTGCTTCGGATTCACTGAGTGTAGTTTCTGCGGTTATAACTCCTGCGGTATTCATTGAAAGGATTACCGCCGCAATCACAGCCGCTGCACACTTAAGTGGCTTTTGCATATTCATAAATTACTCCATCTTGCCGATTTTGATCGGTTTTATTTCCTTCGTGACACACGAAGGATTTAACTTTGCCTGCTGTTCCTCCTGATTTATTCCTGACCTTGTATGGTCAGATTTTTCAAGTCCTTGCCGATGAGCTATTCTTCGTCATCTTCTGCGGAGGTTGTCTCCTCCTCTGACTCGTCTGTCTCTTCCTCATCGGTATTTTCGGAAGCATCCTCGTTTTCTGCATCGGAGTCCGCCCGTGCCGCTTCTCTTGAGGCTTCTTCCTCTGCGGCTATCGACGCTTCCTCAGCTTCTCTCGAAGCTTCTTCCTCTTCCATTTTCCTGATATATTCTTCTGTCCTGTCGATAGAAGAAATATCGTTTTCGATTTCATGTTCACGCAGTCTTCTTGCGCAGACTATGAAACGTGAGTTATCCTCACTTGCGTAGCACGTCGAAAGGGTGAGCAGCTTATCGCCGTACTCCACATCAACTCCCGTATCAACGAGAGAGCCGTTCTTGACGGTATTCACATAGTCGTTGAAATCTTCTTCACCTGCGAAATCATGAATATCCCAGTAGCGGAAATCTGTGTACCAGTTGCCGCTTGTAATCATGAAGCCGTAGATGACATATTGATAATCCTCATAGTTCGAGCTTAAGTCGACAAAAGGACTCTCATCGAAAAATTCATAGTCCTGACGGTATTTTCTCAGTGAGCCGAACATGGTATTGTTTGCCATATTGTGGCCGTATATGAGAATATTGTCGGACTGCTGTGACTCGGAAGCTCCGAAGTTGTTTCTGTAATCTACAAACAGAGTACCGCCTCTTGCATAGCTTCCGTCAAGGGCATGATCAAGATAGTAGGAATTGCCCCAGTATTCTCCGCCGTAGCCATCCTCAAGCGTAAGCTCGCCGGGACAAAGCACAACGGGATAGTCAACCTTTGTGGCATCGACCGATATCCAGCCGATTATATCCTTATTCTGCCTCAGAAACATTTTTGCTCTTTCGCTCATTCCCGACGGGGAAGGAACGTAATCATAAAGCTCATGCCAGTTTTCGGGCAGAAGTGAAGCTTCTGTAGTAACGGGCACAGGCTCCTCAACCTTGCTGAAGGTCGGCGCCTCCGCCTCTTTGTTAAGGGAAAGAACGTATCCGCATAAACCTATTGCAGCCGCACAGGTAACGCTGGCTGTTATAATTTTTGCAACCTTGTTCATTGTTTTGCTTACTCCTCAGCAGTTGTGTCCTCTTCCGCAGGCTCGCCGTAGGGCTCAAACTCTGCGTCGGGATCATATTTCTCATTCTTGTTGTACTTGTAGTAGAGTGTCGGCCATTTGATGTTTTCGTTGGCTCTGCTGTTCTGAGTTCCCTCGTACGGGTCCTCATCTTCTCTGACAAGTCTTGCCATGACCATCAGTCTGCCCGGACCGTTTTCACCGAAGATTCCGTTGCAGGTTGAAAGTGTGAGAAGCTTGTCGCCGTACTGCACATCAACATCATTGAGGCGGATAGTTCTCTTCTTTGCCTCGTTAACGAAGCTGTAGAAGTCCTCCTCATCGGTGAAATTGATTTTGTTCCAGCACTCATAAGCGGTATCGGTTTCATCCTCCGCATCCACAATGAAGAATGCAAATATTTTATACTGATAGCGCGCATAGTTGGAATTAAGCTCAATAATCGGGTGTTCGCCGTAGAAGTTCACATTATTGCGATACTGCTTAAGCTCGCCGAACATCATGCCGCTTTCCATATTATGACCGTAGATTATGAGGTGGTCGGAGTTCTCTGCAACGAGTTTCCCGTCCTCAACACGGTCGAAATCATTACGGTAATCAAGGAATATAGCACCTGCTCGTGCCTCCTCACCCATAATGTTTCTGTTGAGATATTTCTCCAGGTCACCTGACTGGGCAACGGGGTAATTCACCTTTGTGCCCGGTATATTGATGACTCCCACGATATCGCTGTTAAGCTCAAGAAGCCTATCTGCGTTGGGAAGGAGTGTGTAGTATTCGCCGTCGTACTCATCCTCAGGCTCTGAGGTTTCGCCTGCGGCACCGGAATACATCTGCATGATATCCTCGTATTCACCTTCGGTGCTGTAGACATCGATATAGTAGTCGGCAACTATATAACCGCAGACTATGATTGCAACGATTGAGCCGAGAAAAACTATCTTTCTGACACGCTCGCCTGCAGTATCCTTTTTCTGCGGAAGAAGTCCGAGAAGGCTTTCCTTAAGGCTCTTCTTTTCCTTCTTTTTTTTCTTCTTCTTTTCTTTTTTCTTTTTTTCTTTTTTCTTTTTCGGTTTTTCGGACTCCTCGCCGCTTTCTTCCTCTGCGGCTTCCTCAGCTGCCTCCTCATCGGGGATTTCCTCAGCTTCGGGAATTTCCTCTGCCTCAGCTTCTTCCTGAACCTCCTCAGGCTCATTACTGAGTGCCGCCTCGTTTGAAGCGATTATGCTGTCAAGCTCATCGAGAATGCTCTGAGGGGAATTTGCTGCTGACTTTGAGTCTTTAACCTTTTTGACACGCTTTGCGATTCTTTCAGCAAGCTCATTTTCCCAGCTGTTTTCGGCAGCTGTGGAGGGAGCCTCCTGTGCCGCAGGCGTTTCCTGAGCGGAAGGTGCTTCCGTCTGAGGTGCTTCCTGAGGTGTATCGCTCTTGCGTATGGAGTTTTTAATTTTTCTGATTCTTTCGGCTCTTCTGCGAGCCTCATCGGAGTCTGCCGAATGCAGCTCTCTTTCGTTATCACTCATTTGAACGATATGCCTCCATCAGTATTTCCTCAATAATCTTATAAACAAAAGCTGCCGCTGCGTGACGTATGTTATTTCTGCTTTTATCCTCAAGCTTCCATAACTCGGGAAGCTCTGCGAACTGTCTGCCGTATACATCAAATCCGATGTACACAGTGCCGACGGGAGTTTCGGGTGTACCACCGCCCGGACCTGCAATGCCCGTAACGGAAACGCATATATCCGCACCCGAATGCTTTTTCAGTCCCTGCACCATAGCAAGTGCAGTTTCACGGCTTACCACTCCGTATCTGCGGAGAGTTTCTTCGGGAACATCAAGATACTTCATCTTGATTCTTTCGGAATAAGTACACAATCCAAGCTCGAAAACATCCGACGCACCGGATACCGATGTAATCAGTTCAGAGAGCAAGCCGCCTGTACAGCTTTCGGCAAAGGCTATAGTATGCCCTCTGTGCTTTAATAATTTTACAACATTTGTAACCGTTTTGTCAAGATTTGCGGATAAACATTCGGAATAATGACCGTATTGCACAGACTAACGCCCTCCTTTTTGCACATCTTATCCAAAAAAACACACTCTATTCCGTGAATTCATTCGGTTATTTATCTTAAAATCGTTACTTTTTACAGGTTTTAAGGCTTTTATCTGCTGAAGTTAAAGACCTTCATTTCGGTGTTTTCGACAGCTTTCTTAATCAGCGGCTCAAAGTCAAAGCTGTTCTGAGCCTTCTCAATATCCGCAAGCAGAGGTCTTACCTTCGGGTGCTTGGGAGTGAATACGGTACAGCAATCCTCATAAGGAAGTGTTGAAGTTTCAAAGGTGTCGATTTTTCTTGCGATTTCAATAATCTCGGTCTTGTCCATACCGATAAGCGGACGGAACACAGGCATTCTGCAAACAGCGTCCGTACAGCCGATAGCCGCCATTGTCTGACTTGCAACCTGTCCTACGCTTTCGCCTGTGATAAGTGCAAGGCAGCCGTCGTCTGCGGCTATTCTCTGAGCAATTTCCATCATGAGACGTCGCATGATAATGGTGAAGAATTCTTCGGGACAGTTGTCCTTGATAGCCTCCTGAAGCTCGGTAAACGGCACGCAGTAGAATGCGATTCCGCCGCAGTAGTCCGTAAGCTTTTCGCAAAGCTGTTCAACCTTGAGCTGTGCACGGTCTGAGGTGTAGGGAGGGCTTACATAGTGGATTGCCGCAATGTGAACTCCTCTTTTCGCCATCATCCATCCTGCAACAGGACTGTCGATTCCGCCCGAAAGAAGAAGCATTGCCTTTCCGCTGCTTCCTACGGGAAGTCCGCCTGCACCCTTGATATTCTCGGCGTGAATATAAGCGTTGGTGTCACGTATTTCAACGGTAACCGTAACTTCGGGATTCTTTACATCAACGGTAAGGTGCGGGAATTTTTCAAGAAGCGCACCGCCAAGCTCCATGCAGATTTCGGGAGACTTCATGGGGAATGCCTTGTCCGAACGCTTTGCGGTAACCTTGAAGGTCTTGGCGTATGTGAGAATTTCGCTGAGGTACTCATAGCTTTTCTCACGTATATCGGAAAAGTCCTTTTCGCACACGCATGCACGGCAAAGTGCAGCAATACCAAAAATCTTGCTGATTCTGTTCACTGCCTCCTGCAGGTCTGTGCTGTCGTCCTCAGGAGTTATGTACAGTGTGGACTGTGCTCTTGTGCACACAAATTTTCCGAGACTCTTGATTCTTCTTTTGATGTTCTTTGTAAGCATGTCCTCGAAGGTATTTTTGTTGAGTCCCTTAAGGGCAATCTCGCCGTATTTTACAAGTATAATTTCTTTCATAAGATTTCCTTTCTTTTATGTATACTATTATAATAATATAGCTGACTGTATAAAATTTCCAAATGAATAATTCTTATAGAACGCTCTCTACGTTCTTATATTTTCTATACCATCTTTAAGTGCTGCAATAAACACGTCAAGCTCCTCAACTGTAGTCTCCGCAGTCATGCTGATTCTCACTGCACTGTCCGCAAGCTTGCCGTTTATGCCGAATTCTCCGAGAACTCCGCTCTGTGCACCTTTTGAACACGCAGAACCACTCGAAACGTATATCTCACGCTGTTCAAGATAGTGAAGCATAATCTCCGAACGACGTCCCGCTGCCGAAATATTCACCACATAAGGAGAACCGTCATCAGGCGAATTTACCGTAACACCGTCGATTTCCGCAAGTCCTGCAAGAAGGTGTGCTTTCAGATTCTTAACCGCTTCGTAACGCTGTGAAATCGTCGGCGAAAGCTTGTCTACTGCCGCACCAAAGCCTGCAATAAGCGGAACGCTCTCTGTTCCCGAACGAATACCCTTTTCCTGCTTTCCGCCCGTAATCAGCGGAATAAGCCTTACACCCTTCTTAACGTAAAGTGCACCTGTACCCTTTGCACCGTGAATTTTATGACCGCTGACGGAAATAAGGTCCGCATTAAGGGATGAAGCTTTTACGGGAAGCTTCATAAAGCCCTGCACACAGTCGCAATGGGTGATTATTTCGGGGAATCTGCGTTTCACCGCTGCGAAAACCTCTCCCACAGGCAGTATATACCCCGTCTCGTTATTCACAAGCATCATGGAAATAAGGCAGGTGTTTTCATCGCAGGCACTTACAAAATCGATTCCGTAGAATTTTCCGTCCTCACGGGGGCTTACCCTCACAACCTCAAAGCCGTTCTGTTCAAGAGAAGTCATTGTCTCGGCAACGGAAGCATGCTCAACGGAGGAAACTACGATTTTCCTTTTTCTCTTTCCGTAAGCCGCTGCCGCACCTCTGATTGCGAGATTATTGCTCTCAGTTGCACCTGAGGTAAAATATATGCATTCGGGAGCTGCTCCCAGTGCGTCGGCAATTGATTTTCTCGCCTTATCCACCGCAAGCTGTGCATTCAGTCCTGCACGGTGAAGTGACGAGGGATTGCCGTAATTTTCATTCAAAGCGGACAATATTGCTTCCACACACTCACTGCATGGCTTTGTTGTCGCCGCATTATCAAGATATACCGACATCAGCGTTTACCTATCCTTTTTATTACTCAGTAATATTACTCAACATATTATTATACCACACTTTCTTCTAAAGTTCCACTATTATTTTGCGAAATCCAAAAATTATTTTATCTGCACCCATTTTTTTGAAAAAAGTACTTTTATTTTGTTCTCTGTTATGATATAATATAAATGTATATGTATTTTTAATTCATCGGCGGAGGTCAAAATGTCAGGTAAAAAAGCTTTAATATATCACGGTACAAAAGAATATCACCTTACAGCGTTTATGCTGGGATTTGTGTGTATCTTTCTTTCATTGCTGCCCGTAATCATTACAAACGGCGGCTATCTCATCTACTACGGCGACTACAACGCACAGCAGATTCCCTTCTACATACTGGCAAACAATGCAGTGCGTGACGGACAGCTGGGCTGGAACTGGTTTACGGATTTAGGCTCGGACTTTCTCACGTCCTACTCCTTCTACCTTTCGGGAAGTCCCTTTTTCTGGCTTTCAACCATTCTCCCACGCTCCCTTGTGACATTCTCAATGCCTGTGCTTCTTTCACTCAAGCACGGATTTGCGTCACTTACCGCCTATGCCTTTATACGACGTTTCGTAAGAAACAAGGAGGCTGCACTTATCGGCGGACTTCTTTATGCTTATTCGGGCTTCCAGATTTTCAACATCTTCTTCAATCACTTCCAGGACGTAACAGCTTTCTTCCCGCTTATGCTCATAGCTATGGAGGAAAATATCAATAAAAACCGCAAGGGTGTATTTGCCCTGACGGTTGCACTCATGGGTATTATCAACTACTTCTTCTTTACGGGACAGGCTGTATTCCTTGTGCTCTACTACCTCATGAGACTTCCCTGCTCCGATTTCAAGACTTCATGGAAGAAATTCGGCGGACTGTGCTTAGAGGCTGTACTCGGTGCAATGATTGCATGCTTCATACTTCTTCCGTCCGCACTTTCCATTCTCGGAAACTACCGTGTAAGCGAGCATCTTTACGGACAGAACATGATACTCTACGGCGACAAGACACGTATCCCACGTATCATTCAGACCTTCTTCATGCCTTCGGATTCTCCAGCAAGACCTAACCTCTTCAACTCCGACGGTGCAAAGTGGTCCTCAATCGGCGGATATATGCCCCTTTTCTCCATGATCGGCGTAATCACCTTTATGAAAACAAGGAAAAAGCACTGGGCAACACGTCTCACGATTATCTGCATTATCTGTGCGTTTATTCCGATTCTCAACAGTGCATTCTATGCCTTCAACGGCTCATACTACGCACGCTGGTTCTATATGCCGATTCTCATTCTTGCAATGATGACCGCTCAGACTCTCGACGACGAGAACGCAGACCCGTCAGCAGGTATAAAAATCTGCGGAATCATGCTTGCCGCTTACGGTATTATCTCTGTTCTTCCGAAAAAAGAGGACGACAAGCTTGTATTCTTTGACCTTCCGAGAGACTTTGAATATTTCGCAATCACTCTTGCCATTGCGGCAGTATCACTTGCCGTTGCCGCAGTGCTTTTCAGCCGCAAGAGGCGTTCTCTCCCGTACATGAACCCTGCTCTTTGCCTTACCGTTGCCGCTTCGATTGTATGTACATTTTCAGCGGTAATCTACGGAGCAGCTGACTCAGGCTCAGCCAAACGCTATATTGACGCTTCCTTCAAGGGCACTGACGGCGTTTACGAAAATGTCAGCGAGGACAACTTCTTCCGTGTTGATATATCAGAGGACTACGACAACTATCCCATGTCATGGGGACTCCCCAGCATGAGAGCCTTCCAGAGCGTAGTTTCCTCCTCAATTATGGAATTCTACGACTCAATAGGTGTGCAGCGTGACGTTGCTTCACGTCCCGACCTTGATCACTATACCCTCAGAGGACTTCTTTCGGTAAAGTATTATTATGAGTCCGTTGCGGGTATGCTGGAGAATGATATAGAAAAAAAGCTTCCCGGCTTCAAGTACGTGGGCTGTAATGATTATTTTGAGATTTACGAGAATGAATATTACATTCCTATGGGCTTCGGCTACGATACCTATATCAGCGAGGAAGCGGCTAACGAAAAGGGTGAATCAATGCGTGAACGTCTTCTTATGAAGGCACTCGTCCTCACCGATGAACAGATTGAAAAGTACAGTGATATTCTTGAACCAGTCAGCGAAAGAAATTCATCAGGACTTACTATAGCCGACTATGAGCGTTTCTGCAGAGAAAAGCAGGAAAACTGTTCTTCCTCATTTACTTACGATTCCTACGGCTTTGAGTCGAGAATCAGCCTTGAAAAGACTGAGCTTGTATTTTTCAGCGTACCATACAGCGAGGGCTGGACTGCTGAGGTTAACGGAAAGCCTGCTGACGTTGAAAAAGTGTCCTACGGCTTTATGGCTGTAAAAGCAGAGGCAGGCGATAATGTTATCACCTTCACATACAAGACTCCCGGTCTCAAGACAGGCTTTATTATCACAATTATCGGTGCACTCGGACTTATCGCACTCGTTGTAATCTGCCGTATCCGCAGAAAGAAAAGTCCTGTAGCAGAGCATACTCATTACTATGACTATATTTCATCCGAGAAAATTGAGGCTGCCGACATTTACTGTCTCAGCCTTACAGAGAACAAGAAAAAGGATAAATCCTGATCGGAGGCAGCTATGCAGCATCTTCATGAAAAAACAATAGCAAGCGAGGTTAAATACGAGGGTCTTATCTTTACCGTTGCCCATGATACCGTTGAGCTTGAAAACGGGAAAACCGCTCCCCGTGAGGTTATTAACCATAACGGCGGAGTATGTGTCATTCCCGTTACGGAAAACAACGAAATCTACCTTGTAAGGCAGTTCCGCTATCCCTTTAAGGAAATCACCGTTGAAATCCCCGCAGGAAAGCTTGAAAAGGGCGAAGACCCTGCCGAATGCGGCAGACGTGAGCTTCTTGAGGAAACAGGCTGTACCTGCACTGAATATACCTATCTCGGAAAGCTCTACCCTATCCCCGCCTACGATACGGAAATAATCCATATCTACATGGCAAAGGGACTTGAATCGGGTGCTCAGAGCCTTGATGACGATGAATTTCTCGAGGTTGAAAAGGTACACCTCAGTAAGGCTGTCGAAATGGTGATGGACGGCACTATTCTTGACGCAAAAACTCAGATTGCCGTACTCAAAGCGGCACGTATTCTCGGAATATAAACAAAAACGGCCTGCACAGGGCAGACCGTGAATATCATAGATTTACGGAATCAGAACTCTGCGTCCTCTTCCGCTTCAAGCATTGCAAGCTGCTTTTCATAGGCATCAAGAATTGTTTCCTCGAAAAGACTTCTTGCTGAGGCAGAAATGGGATGAACAACATCACGGAAAACTCCGTTTTCGTCCTTGCGGCTGGGCATTGCCACAAAAAGTCTCTCATCGCCCTGCACTACCTTGATGTCGTGCACGGCAAACATATCATCGATTGTCACGGAGACAACGGCTCTTAATCTGCCCTCTGTCATGATTTTTCTGATTTTTACATCTGTGATTACCATAGTATGACCTCCCTGTGTTAGCTGCGGCACATTTCACTGCCGTATATGGATATATTTGCCGTTTGCGGCGTAAAATATTCACAGCAGGTAATTATATTATATACCATAATTTTGCATAATTCAATAAGATAAGGGAAAAGGTGAAGAATATGAACTCAGATATCTTAAAAAACAAAAAACACATACATTTTATCGGCATCGGAGGCTCGGGAATGTACCCTTTGGCTCAGATTCTTAACTCTCAGGGTTATTTTCTCACCGGCTCCGACAACAACGAAACAGAAACTCTTGACGCTGTAAGAAAAATGGGTATCCCTGTTTTCGTGGGACAGCGTGCGGAAAATATCGAAGGTGCTGACCTTATTGTATTCTCAGCCGCTATAATGGCTGATAACCCGGAGCTTGTTGCCGCAAGAGCAAGCGGTGTGCCTGTACTTGAAAGAAGTGAGCTTCTCGGAATCGTGACAAGCTGGTACGGCAATGCGATATGTGTTTCGGGTACTCACGGCAAAACCACTGCCACTTCAATGATTACTCAGATTTTCTGCACCGCAGAGGCTGATATTTCCGCATTCATCGGCGGAAAGCTCAAATGCATCGGCGGAAGCGGACGCTCAGGAAGCAGTGACACTATGGTGTGCGAGGCATGCGAATTCGTCGATACCTTCCTTAAGCTTTACCCTGATGTTTCGATTATTCTCAACATCGACGCCGACCACCTCGACTACTTCAAGACTCTTGACAATATCATTGCTTCATTCCGCAAGTTTGCCGAAAAGACCACAAAGGCTCTTATCGTAAACGGCGACGATGCAAACTCCCTTAAGGCTGTTGAGGGTATTGAGGGCAGGGAAATGATTTTCTTCGGTCTCGATAAGAAAAACGACTACTACGCTGACAATATCCGTGTGGTATCAGGACTTGAAACTCACTTTGACGTTTACCGCAGAGGTGAGCTTCACGGCACGGTTACGCTGAATGTTGCAGGCAAGCATAATATACTCAACGCTCTTGCCGCTATTGCTGCCGCTGATATGAACAATGTTTCCTTTGAGCATATAAGAAAGGGACTCGGC
Source organism: Ruminococcus sp. (assembly GCA_015066955.1). Taxonomy (GTDB): domain Bacteria; phylum Bacillota; class Clostridia; order Oscillospirales; family Ruminococcaceae; genus Ruminococcus. The sequence continues at coordinate 15,980 of SVNJ01000012.1, forward strand.
GAATTCACAGGTGCCGCAAGACGCTTCGAAAAGCTCGGCTTCGAAAAGGGTATCACTGTTGTGGACGACTATGCTCACCACCCGACAGAGCTTGAAGCTACACTTACTGCCGCTATGGAAATGAAGTTCAATAAGGTGTGGGCGATTTTCCAGCCATTCACCTTCTCACGTACCCACATTCTCCTTGATGATTTCGCAAGAGTCCTTGCTATACCCGACTGTACACTTCTCACCGATATTATGGGCTCCCGTGAAAAGAACACCTACGGTATCTTTACACGTCACCTTGCAGAGAAGATTCCCGGCTGTGTGTGGTTCCCTCAGGACGAAACCGCTGAGTGGGACGACGAAAGAAAATATCTTAACTTCGCACAGATATGCGACTATGTATGCGAAAATGCTTCTGAGGGTGACCTTGTTATAACTCTCGGCTGCGGCGATGCTTACAAAATCGCTAAGATGATACTCGAAAAGCTCCGTAACCGAAAGGATGATTAATATGTTGAAGGAAAAGGAACTTGCGGTTTTCAATTTTATCAAAAACAGACTCAACGAGGGCATTTCCCCTTCTGTCCGTGAAATTATGGACGCTATGGGATTCAAGTCAACCTCTACGGCACATCGTTATATCGCAACCCTTGTAAATGAGGGGCTTATTGAAAAAACCAACAATCTCAACCGTACACTCAGACTTCCAAACAGCGGTACATCGTCCATACCCGTTATGGGTACGGTTACCGCAGGCATGCCTATCACTGCTGTTGAGGATATTACGGGATATGTGGGCTTTGAGGCTCAGGGGTGTGACCCACAGGAGCTTTTTGCCCTTAAAATCAGAGGAGAAAGCATGATTAATGCAGGTATTCTCGACGGGGATATTGTGATTGTGAAGCGTACTCCCTATGCCGAAAACGGCGAAATCGTGGTTGCTATGGTGGACGGCGAGGACGCTACCGTCAAAACCTTCTACAAGGAAAAGGGCCACTTCCGACTTCAGCCCGAAAACGATACTATGGAGCCTATTATAGTCGAGGATGTTGAAATTCTCGGAAAAGTTATCGGTCTGAAAAGATATTACTGAAAAAATTTATACTTTTTTCGCAAAAGGTCTTTTCTAATCACTTAAAATGTAGTATAATATAATTTGAGACTTTTGTTTGGTGCGACGCACCGTACATATAAAATGAAAGGAACATAAAAATGCTTAATGATGTAAAGGTTATTATCTGCGGCAAGGAGTACAAAATCAGAACCTCCGAATCGCCGAATTATGTTTTTGCTCTTGCAAGAACGCTCGAAACCAAGATAAACGAAATATCCTCAGGCAGCGGCTCTTCACCCTACAGCGCCGCAATCATGGTTGCACTCAGTCTCCTTGACGACCTCAACAAGGCTAATCAGCACCTTGACAGCATCCGTGACCAGTCAAAGGAATATGTGGATGAGGCAGGAAAATCACGTATCGAGCGTGACGCTGCTCTCAAGGAAATTGAGGTGCTTAAATCAAAAATTGTTCAGCTTGAAAACCTCGTAAAGCTCAAGCAGCTTAAAGACAGCATCTGATGAACCGAAATTCACCGGAAATCCTTGCCCCTGCAGGCAGTATGGAAACTCTCTCCGCTGCTCTGCGTACGGGTGCAGATGCGGTTTATGTCGGCGGAAAGAAATACTCCGCACGAAGCAGTGCCGCAAACTTCCTTGCAGATGAGCTGAGGGAGGCTGCGGATAAATGCCACCTTTATGGTGCAAAGCTTTATCTTGCGGTGAATACCGTTATTTCCGACGATGAGCTTGAAGATTTCTGCGGCTTCATCAAAGAAGCGGCAGATGCGGGAGTTGACGCTTTTATCGTTCAGGACTGGGGCGGTGCACAGATTATCAGATCTGCCGTACCAGATGCGGTGCTTCATGCCTCAACTCAGATGACCATACACTCTCCTTTGGGTGCACGTCTTGCGGAAAAACTCGGCTTTTCAAGAGTTGTACCTGCAAGGGAGCTTGACACCGTTACCCTGAGGGAAATCTGTGATACGGGAATCGAAACAGAAATTTTCGTTCACGGAGCACTTTGCATGTCTGTGTCGGGACAGTGCTACATGTCCGCCGTTATAGGCTCACGCTCAGCCAACAGGGGCTGCTGCGGACAGGCCTGCAGACTGCCCTTTTCGTCATGCGGAAACAGCTCTGCTGCGGCGCTTTCCCTTAAGGATTTATCGCTTGTGCCGATTATTTCCCGACTTGAGGAAATAGGTGCGGACTCACTTAAAATAGAGGGACGTATGAAGCGTCCGGAATACGTTGCTTCCGCTGTTTCGGCTATAAGGGATGCATTTGGCGGGAAACAGCCCGATATGCAGCTTCTGAGGAATATCTTTTCACGAGGCGGCTTCACAGACGGCTATTTCACGGGGAACCGAAGTAAAATGTTCGGTGTCCGTGAAAAGGAGGACGTTATCTCCGCTCACGAAGCTATACCGAAAATCCATGAGCTTTACCGCAGCGAAAGAAAAACACGTACTATCAATTTCCATGCTGTCATAAAAAACGGGCGTGGGGTTGAAATCACGGCTTACTGCGAAGATTTAAGCGTAAGTGCTGTGTCTGAGCGTCCCGAAGCGGCACAGAAGCGTGCAACCGATATTGAATTTCTTGAAAAACAGCTTTCACGTCTCGGCGATACAGTTTATGAGCTTGGAAGAGTTACCGCTGATATTGATGACGGACTTGCAGTGCCTGCGGGACGTATAAATGAGCTGAGAAGAACGCTTACCGAAAGAATGAACAGGGCAATTATCAAGGCTGAAAAGCCTGTATATACCGTAACGGACTATGTGCCCGTAATTCAGACTGTGCCTGCGGCAAGGGACAATTCTCCCCTGCCGATACGCACATACTGCCGCACTGTAAAGCAGGCAAAGGCGGCTTATGAGCTTTCAGAATATCTGATAATTCCCCATAAGCTTCTTGATGACAGCTTCTTTGACGAAGTGCAGAAGGAACGAATTATCGTTGCTCCGCCAAGATTTATAGTCAATGCGGAGGAAACTCTCAGCCGTCTCAGAAAGCTTCACGACAAAGGCTACTCTCACCTTCTTTGCCACACCCCCGACAGCATTGCTCTCGGACTTGAAGCAGGCTTCATACTTCATGGCGGCTTCGGACTTAATGTGTTCAACTCGCTGAGTGTACATTCACTCGCAAGGCTCGGTCTTTCTGACGTTACTGCTTCTTTTGAGCTGAAAGCCTCACAGATTGAAAGGCTTTCTGCGGAAATTCCTCATGGTGCGGTGATTTACGGACGGCTTCCGCTTATGCTTACAAGAAACTGTCCCATAAAAAATGAAACAGGCTGCGGGAAATGCAGCGGTGCAATTACCGACCGCACGGGAAGAAGCTTTCCTGTCGCATGCAATGGTGAATATACAGAAATTCTCAATACTGACGTGCTTTTCATGGCAGACAAGCTTTCACAGCTTCATTCACTCAGCTTCGGAATTGTGCTTCTCCACGATGAGGACGAGCAGCAGACTGTTTCCGCCATAAACGGCATAAAACCTGCTGGAAATATTACGAGAGGCCTGTATTTCAGAGGAATAGATTCAAACAATAAACGGAGAAATTATGAAGATTAAATTCAAAAAGCTCAGACCTGAAGCTGTAATACCGTCAAGGGCAACGGCAGGAAGTGCGGGACTTGACCTTTGTGCCTGCATCGACGCTCCCGTTGTAATTGAAGCGGAAAGCATTGCGGTAATCCCTACAGGACTTGCCGCTGAGCCAGACCGCACGGATATTGCGCTTCTTATATATCCACGCTCGGGGCTTTCCTCAAAATACGGAATATCCCTTGCAAACTGCGTGGGAGTCGTTGACAGCGACTACAGGGGAGAAATATGCATTCCCCTTATCAATCACAGCAAGTCCCGATTTACCGTTGAAAAGGGCATGCGTATAGCACAGCTTGTTGCTTCGCCTGTACTCATTCCCGAAATTGAAGCTGCCGATGAGCTTTCCGATACATCAAGGGGCGAGGGCGGCTTCGGCTCAACAGGACTATAAAGACATTAAAATTCAGAGGTGTAAAAATGAAAAAAACTTTATTAATGCTGCTCTTCATCATCACAGCAATCGTTATGGGTGCTCTTCTCGGAGACGCCGTTGCAGGAATAGAGGCTCTCGAATGGCTCGGCTACTCAAAGTCCTTCTCCTTCCAGCCCGGTACATTCATCAACATCGACGTGCTTTCACTGACCTTCGGAATCGCCTTCAAGGCAAACGTTGCTCAGCTTATCTTTACCTTTATCGGTATCTATGCTTACTATAAGCTTGCTCCGAAGCTTATTGCATCGAAATAATACATAGAATTTCCAAATATACTTCTTATATATTTCGCCTTTGAAATATTATAATATATGTATGAAACAGCGTGTGCTGTCAGACAACAAAAGAAAAATACAAAAGTCTCGCCCGGATTCATATACCGGATACGGACAATGCTATAAATAAGGAGCTTCAGAAATGTTTACAAAGGATATAGGTATCGATCTCGGTACTGCCAATACTCTCGTATACGTACGAGGTAAGGGCATTATTATAAGAGAGCCGTCTGTTGTTGCGGTAAATACAAGAACGGACAAATGCCGCTATGTCGGCAAGGAGGCAAAAGAGGTTATCGGAAGAACTCCCGGCTCTATCGTTGCGGTAAGACCCCTTAAAGACGGTGTTATCGCCAATTTCGACATAACAACCACTCTTCTGCAGGAGTTTATCAAAAAGGCTCTGAGAGGTACTGTTTTCACTAAAGCAAACGTTATCATCTGTATTCCCTCAGGTGTTACTGCTGTTGAAAGACGTGCAGTGCGTGAGGCTTGTCAGAATGCAGGTGCACATAATGTACTCATCATCGAAGAGCCTATGGCTGCGGCTATCGGTGCTGGACTGCCCACAAATGAACCGACGGGAAGCATGATTGTTGACATCGGCGGAGGTACTGCTGAGGTTGCGGTTATTTCTCTCGGCGGAATCGTGGCTTCACGCTCTGTAAGATGTGCAGGCGATGAATTCGACGTTTCTATCATCAACTATATCAAGAAAAAATACAACCTCCTTATCGGTGAACGTACCGCTGAAAGCATAAAGCTTGAAATCGGCAGTGCATTCCCCAGTGAAAAGGAGGAAACTATGGAAATCAAGGGACGTAACCTGCTCAACGGTCTGCCTGAGAATATTACAGTAAATTCCGCAGAAATCCGTGACGCTCTCGTTGAACCGCTTTCAAGAGTTATCGAGGCTATCAAGGCTACCCTTGAGGATACACCGCCCGAGCTTTCCGCCGACATTATCGATCAGGGCATCACCCTTGCGGGAGGCGGTGCACTTCTGAGAGGTCTTGACAAGCTCATTAACCGTGAGACGGGTATGCCCGTATATATCGCCGAATATCCCCTTGACTGCGTTGCGGAGGGTACGGGTAAAATACTCGAAAATGTGGATAAGTATCAGGACGCCCTGACAGAAAACATAAAGTACTATTAAGGAGGTTCTCTGATGCGGGAATTCTTAAAAAGCACCCGATTCAAGGTTCTGCTTGCATTCCTTGCCTTTCTTGTGGGAATTATGATATACGCCGTCACAAAGGGCGGATATTCCGTTTCGGGAGCTTCCTTCGTCAATACAATCACCAAGCCCTTCCGCTCTGCTTCAAACGGAATCAGCATGAAGATTGAACACTGGCTTGATAAGGTTACAAACGCTACGGAATACTACAACGAGAATCAGCGTCTCAAACAGCAGATTGGTGAGCTTAACAAGGAGCTTACTGAGTATGAAGCTCTTAAAGAAGAGGTTGAACAGCTCAGAAAATTCGTTACTATTAAAGAGGAGCATCAGGACTACGTTATTACTCAGCCCTGCGACGTGCTCGGATATGTTGCGAACGACCCCTTCAAGTCCTTTACCATTGACAGAGGCACTGACGTTGGAATTGAGCCTTATTGCCCCGTAGTTACCGCAGAGGGTCTCGTGGGCATAACCGTTGAGGTTTCGGAGCACGTTTCCACCGTCCGCACTATTCTCTCCCCCGATCTTTCCGTTGCGGCTATCTGCTCGGAATCGTCCTCAACAGACTACGGCATCATCGAAGGCTCGGTGCTCTGTGCACAGCAGGGTCTTACAAAGCTCATTCACCTTGACCTTGAAAACAAGCTTGAAGCCGGCGACCTTATGGTTACTACGGGTACAAGCGGATATTTCCCGAAGGGATATTCAATCGGTACTGTGAAAAGCGTAGGAATCGACAGCAGCGGTCTTTCAGCTTGTGCGGAAATTGAGCCGTGTATCGACATTTCACGTCTTTCTTCCGTTGTGGTAATTACCGATTTCAGCGGAAAGAATACCGGAGAGGAAGAGACTGAAAATGAGGATTAAAACACCACGAGAAAAGAAAATTCTCATAGTCAAAACTACGGTGCGCTGGCTTCTTTATTATGTGCTTATTTTCTTTGCCTTTGTTTTCATGACCTCAGGCACTTTCATGAAGCCTGTTGTTCTTATTCCGCTTGCACTTTGCATTGCGGTGAATAACGACAGAGTAGGCTCGGCTGTTACGGGAGCAATCTGCGGCTTTCTTATTGATATGAGCTGCGGAAAGCTTTTCGGCTATAATGCGGTGATACTCACCTTTTTCTGCATTGTACTGTCACTGCTGTTTGAGCTTTATCTCAGGCACCGCTTCATAAACATACTTATCACCGTTGCCGTTGTCTCATTTTTGCAGGGCTGGCTTGATTATAAGTTTTACTATGAAATATGGAAGTACGAGGACGTGGAGGTTATCTTCCGCACGGTTACCCTTCCTGTATGGGCGTATACCGTTATTTCCACCGTTTTTGTGTACCTTGTGATTAAGCTTATAAATCATTTCCTTATGCCTAAGGAACACCTTACACTTGAAGAGGCAATAAAGACCGAATAACGTGGACTTACCTAATGGAGGCGATTTGCGTTGAATAAATTATCCGACAGTATAAAATCTGTCGTTATTGTTGCTCTTGTGCTGCTGCTCGGAATAGCAAGCGCAATGAAGCTTATGGAAATTCAGGTTGTTGAGGGGGATAATGCTGTTATACTTCAGGGCAGCACTCCCTCATCTTTGGTTTATACGAGAAGTGTTGCTGCTACACGAGGCGAAATCGTGGATTTCAGCGGAAATGTAATTATCGGAAACACCTCTCAGATTGACGTAATTCTCAGAAAGGCTCAGTTTCCCGATAATAATGCCGAAGGAAACAGAGTTCTGCTGAGAACCTACAATGAACTTCTGGAGCGTGGATATACCATTAAAATGAATATCCCCGTCTCAGAAACCGCTCCCTACACCTTTACGGGTGAGGAGGAGGAAAACAATGAGCTTCGCTCTGACCTCAGCCTTAATGTGTACGCTACAGCCGAAAACTGTATCGATAAGCTCATCTCAGACTACGAAATTGCCGATACCTACTCCGATGCGGAAAAGCGTATCATTGCAGGTCTGCGTTATGAGCTTCTTATCAGGGATTTTTCCTACAGCAACGACTTCCTTCTTGCTGAAAATGTGGACAGAGACACCGTTATCGAAATGAAGGAAATGAGTGCGGTGCTCGGCGGCGTTGACGCTGTTGAGGCTGCTTCAAGAGAGATTCTTCTCGGAAATGTTCTTCCCCATGAAATCGGCACTGTTGGTCCCATTTACGCAGAAGAATACGAGGAGCTTAAAAATGAAGGCTACGCAATGAACGATGTTGTGGGCAAAAGCGGTATTGAGCGTGCTTTGGAAAGTGAGCTGAGAGGCGAAAACGGCACCGAAAGAATCACCATAACCGACGGCCTTATCAGCAATGCGGTAGTGGAAACCGAGTCTCAGTCGGGAAATACCGTAAAGCTTACTATCAACAGCACCTATCAGCTTAAGCTTCAGAATATTCTCGACAACTTCCTAAGAAACTTCCAGTCATTCAATCAGAAGCCTGAGCTTAAAGACGTAGAATGCGGTGCTATCGTTGTACTTGACGCAAAAACAGGTGCTGTAAAGGGCATGGCTACCGCTCCGACATATAGTCTTATTGAGTACAAAAACGACTATCAGAAGCTTCTCAATGCTGAAAATGATCCGCTTTTCAACCGTGCAACAGACGGTCTTTACCGTCCCGGTTCAACCTTCAAGACCATTACCGCAACGGCAGGTCTTAACGAGGGTATCGTAAATGAAACTTCAACCTATAATTGTACCCGTGACTATATGTACATCGATACCGAATATCACTGTACGGGTCACCACTACGATATTTCCGTAACAAGAGCTATTGAGGTTTCCTGCAATATCTACTTCTATGAGCTTTCTCAGAAGCTTACAATCGACAAAATTACCGAGTATTCCGAGCTTTTCGGTCTCGGTCAGCATACAGGTCTTGAAACGGGAGATGCGGCAGGCTATCTCGCTAATCCCGAAACCTTTGCCGCTCATAATCAGGACTGGTTCATCGGTTACGTTCTTCAGGCAGGTATCGGTAATATTGACTGCGGTATAACTCCCCTGCAGATGGCATGCGTTGCAAGCACCCTTGCAAATAACGGTGTTCGCTATAAGCCTTATCTCGTTGACAGCGTTCTCAGCTACGGTACAGACACTATCATTTCAAAGACTCAGCCCGAAATTTCCGCACGTATAGACCCAAAACACGAAAACGTTTTCGACCTTATTGAACAGGGTATGATTGCGGCTTCACACAATATGCCCGCAAAGTATTCCCTTGCAAATCTCGGCTTTGACGTTGCTATCAAAACAGGTACTCCGCAGGTCGGCGAAAACGGTGAGCAGAATTCCTTCTTCATAGGATATGCCCCTGCCGATGACCCCGAAATCGCTTTTGCAGGCGTTATTGAGGGCGGTGAGTACTCGAAGTATATGATTCGTGATATTATCAAGGCGTATGAGGAGTGCTACGGACTCAATGAAAAACCGCCCGTTGATTATATCACTCTCCCCGACCCGTCGGGTACAGGCACAATAACCATTACTAATACAAGCACTTCACCTTCTGCAAATGTACAGCTTCAGACTCAGACACAGGCTGTACAGCCGAATGAGGACTCAACAGAGCCGACTTCAGAAGGCACACAGGAAGAAGCTACAGAGGCTGAACCTACACAGGCACAGACCGAGCCTTCATCACAGGAAGCAACACAGTCTGAAGCTTCAACAGAACCTCCCACTGAGGAAATTACAGCCGCACCTACAGCTGCCGCTCCACCTCCGGAAGTTCCCGAACAGGAAGTTACACAACAGACTACGGTTTCGGAATAAATATGATGTTATTATGAGCGGACAGTTTGTCCGCTCTGTTTTTTATAACTGATAAATATTACAGTAGTTGCGGCTTTCCGTAATTTTATGCATAACCCATATTTACACACAAATCAAATTTCAAAATCATTTCCTGATTATGCATTCTTTTTGTAGGGGCTGATGCCCACATCAGCCCTTAATTACGTAATTTATTCGTGGGTCGATGTAGGCATCGACCCCTACAGAACAAAACAAATAATTTTGACATTTAAAATTGATTTGCATGCCATATTCACGTCAAATCTTGACAAATCCACACGTAAATGATATAATGACAAAAATATATTTAAAGGAGCTGATTTTCATGAGTATTATCGAAACAGAGAGACTGACACTTCGTCCGTTCAGAGAGGGTGATGCAGAGATGATGTACCGCAACTGGACTTCCGATGAGCGTGTGGCAAGATACTGCCGCTGGTATGCTCATGAGAATATTGACGTAACCGAAGGTCTTCTCCGTATGTATCTCAACGAAGCCGCTGACGGCTTTGAATACCGCTGGGCAATTACTCTTAAAGGAACAGATGAGCCTGTGGGCGGAATTGACGTTGTTGAAATTTCTGATGAAGGTAAAACAGTAGAAATAGGATATGTAATAGCACATAATCTTTGGAATAAGAGTTTTGTTACCGAAGCTTTCAAAGCGGTGATAAATAAGCTGTTTGAATGCGGTATTGAAAAGGTAACCGCACGTCACTGTATAGACAATCCAGCTTCGGGGCGTGTAATGGAAAAGTGCGGACTTGTATTCACAGGCTATGACAAGGTTGAGGAAAAATTCGGTTCGGATAAGATTTGTGACGTTAAGTGTTATGCGATAGAAAAGAGGCATGCTGTGTGAACATCAAACAATTTATAACAATCATGGTTTTATTGGTGGTCAGTGCTGGTACAGCGTTATACAATAGAACAATGAAGACAGAAAGTTTGCCTGCTGTTGAGACATCTTACGTGGAGAAGGCTCCTGATTTTGCAAATCTGAAGGTTTTGAAAGAGTATACGGTTTCAGGAACAGATATTACAATCCGTGTTGTGGATAATGAAGCATTCACATCATTCGGTCCCGGAAGCGTTACTATATACAAGAATGATAAAGAAATATGCAGAAAACAGATTGCAAATGACGGCGGAACACTTTATGATTTTAATGTTGATATAAAAAGCGACAGCGAAAACATTTATGTTACTCTTAAGGGCTGTGAACAAGAAGACGAAACCGTAAATCTTCCGATAAACTGAAAAAATCTTCAGAAATGTTGGTTTGTCAATGATGTGAGACAAATTAAATCAAAAAACTTGACCGTAATTAAGGAAAGCCTTGATGTAATCGGAAGGAGACTTCCAGTTAAGCGGACGCATAGGGAAATTGTTGTATTTTC
>SVNJ01000129.1 GCA_015066955.1 Ruminococcus sp.
AGCTTCTGTTTGTCGGCAATCACCGGTCCAACTATGACCCGCTGATCACCTGGCACGTTTTCAAAAAATGGAAGTTGGCTTTTGTATCCAAGCCCAGCAACTTCCGTATCCCATTTTTCGGAAGGAATCACCGGATACGCACGAAGGCTCGGTATAACGGTAAAGTCTGTAGGTTGTACCTTCATAATTCACGAAATTATTTCCCTCAGCGGTACAAAGATACTGTGGAATTTTTATCCCCGTATCGACTGAATTTCCGTAAACAGACGTAATCTGAGCGATATTCCCCATTACAGCTTCGGGAGACCTGAATACTTCCCTGCTGAGAGACTGCAGCACATACCGCTCGCCGTCACTGCACTTTACAAGAAGCGTACTGTTGATATGTCCTCTGTCTATGCTTTCAAGGGAAAGAACCTCGCCTATGCCGAAAAGCTCTGCGATTTCACGCTTTTCCAATAATTTTTCACCTCACCTGTACGAATAAGCATAATAACGGGACGCCGTAAAGACGTCCCTGAATAGTATCAGTTCTTAAGACTGTGCATCGGTGCAGGAATTCTTCCGCCTCTGCTGATGAACTTAGCTGGAGACTTATCCTTGACGGGCATAACAGGACCGCTTCCGAGAAGTCCGCCGAATTCAAGCACTTCGCCTTCCTTCTTGCCGATTGCAGGAATAAGACGTACAGCTGTTGTTTTCATGTTAACCATGCCGATTGCCGCTTCGTCTGCGATAATTGCGGAAATTGTTTCGGGAGAAACGTCACCCGGTACAACTATCATGTCAAGACCTACAGAGCAAACCGCTGTCATAGCTTCAAGCTTTTCAAGGCTGAGTACACCTGCATTTACTGCGTCAATCATGCCTGCGTCCTCAGAAACAGGAATAAATGCACCTGAAAGTCCGCCAACACTTGAAGAAGCCATAACTCCGCCCTTCTTTACTGCGTCATTGAGCATAGCAAGGCATGCTGTAGTACCATGAGTACCGCATGTTTCAAGTCCCATTTCCTCAAGGATATGAGCAACACTGTCGCCTACTGCGGGAGTAGGAGCAAGTGAAAGGTCAACGATACCGAAGGGTACACCAAGCTCCTGTGAAGCTCTTGCACCTACAAGCCGACCCATACGTGTGATTTTGAATGCGGTTTTCTTGATAATATCCGCAACCTCATCGATTGAAGCGTCGGGATATTTAGCAAGTGCCGAGCGTACAACACCGGGTCCTGATACACCTACGTGAATCTCGCAGTCAGGCTCACCTACACCGTGAAAAGCACCTGCCATAAAGGGGTTATCCTCAACGGCATTGCAGAATACAACAAGCTTTGCGGGACCTATACAGTCTCTGTCGGCTGTTCTTTCAGCGGATTCCTTAACGATTTCACCCATAAGCTTTACAGCGTCCATGTTGATACCCGACTTTGTTGAGCCGATATTTACTGACGAGCAGATATTCTGTGTTACGTCAAGAGCTTCGGGGATTGACTTGATAAGTGCAATATCGCCTGCACTGAAGCCCTTATGTACGAGTGCGGAATAACCTCCGATGAAGTTAACGCCGCATGTATCAGCTGCCCTCTGAAGCGCAAGTGCAAACTTTACGGGGTTATCGTTGGGGCATGCAGCCGCAAGCATAGCTATGGGAGTTACAGAAATTCTCTTATTGATAATCGGAATACCGTATTCCTTTTCAATCTGCTGACCTACGGGCACAAGACGGCTTGCCTTTGAAACGATCTTGTTGTAAACCTTCTCGCACGCCTTGTCAATATCGGTATCGATACAGTCAAGCAGTGAAATTCCCATAGTAATAGTTCTGATGTCAAGACATTCATCCTGAATCATTCTTATAGTTTCAAGTATATCATATACATTAAGCATAACGTGACTTTCCTTTCATTAAATACTATGCATCGAATTGAAGATGTCCTCATGCATTGTATGGATTGAAAGTCCCAGCTCCTTGCCAAGCTCTGTCATTCTGTCTACCATTTCGGAGAAATCCTTTGAGACAGCTGAAATATCCACAAGCATAATCATAGCGAACATATCCTGGAGTACGCTCTGTGTAACCTCCATTACATTTGCGTTGTACTCGGTACATATACCGCTGACCTTGTGAAGTATACCTACATTATCCTTACCAATTACAGTTACTACTGCTCTCATAAACGAAAAACCTCCGTTATTAATATTTACACTTAATTATAGCATATAAAGACAAAAAAATAAAGGGGTATTTCCTTCAAAAAAATAATTTTATTTTTTACACAGTTAAATTTCAAAAAAAGTATGGAATATTTATACGGAATGTGATATAATTACAGTAATTTCATTTTTATAAGGACTGATAGCATGAACTTAATCGACTGCCATACACATACTCAATACTCGGTTGACTCCGATGCTGATATAAACGCTATGGTTGAGCGTGCCTGTGAGCTTAATCTCACTGCTTATGCAATTACCGACCACTGCGAGTGCAACTGCTTCTACCATAAGGAGCACTACACCGAAAACAAGTACTCCGACTATTTCGGCTACTGTGACGATTTCGAAGGCTCTGTTTCGGCTGTTACGGCACTTAAGGAGAAATACGGCAACAAGCTTAATCTTCTCTGCGGTACTGAGCTTGGTCAGGCTACCCATGACTTTGAAACTGCCGAAAAAATAGTCTCCGACCCACGTCTTGACTTCGTTATCGGCTCTATGCACCAGCTTCCCGGTATCGAGGACTTCGCCTTTATTGACTATACAAAATATACTAAGGACAGCATCTACGGACTCCTTGAACGCTACTTCAACGAGATTTACAAGCTGTGCAAATGGGGTAAATTCGATGTTCTCGGTCACCTTACATATACCCTCAGATATATTCAGGGCAACTTCGGTATTGAAGTTGATACGTCACGATATGACGAAATTATTGCCGAAAGCTTCCGTACCCTTATCCATAACGGGTGCGGAATCGAAATAAATACTTCGGGACTTCGTCAGGCATACGGACGTACATTTCCCTCGCTTGAATATGTAAAGCTTTACCGCAGTCTCGGCGGTGAGATTCTCTCAATCGGCTCAGACGCTCATACAGTCGAGGACTTGGGCAAGGGCATAAAAGAGGGTGCCGAGCTTGCACTTGAAGCAGGCTTTAAGCATTTGTGCTGGTTTAAACAGAGAAAACCTGTTTTTACTGAAATATAATTTTACGGAAAGGATTTGAATTATGAACGACATTATTGAGATTTTACAGCAGAATGCACGTATTTCCGACAGAGAAATAGCGGCAATGCTTGGTATTACAGAGGCAGAGGCCGCCGCAGAAATAAAAAAGCTTGAGGATACAGGTGTAATCAAGGGCTACAGCGTTATCGTAAATGAAGAACTTTACGACAAATCCGCCGTTTATGCTACAATCGACCTTAAGGTTACACCTCAGAGAGACTGCGGTTTTGATGATATTGCAAAGACTATCATGATGTACGACGAGGTTGAAAATGTATTCCTTATGTCGGGTGCATACGACCTTTCCGTAAAGGTCAAGGGAAATAACCTCAGAGACGTTGCTTTATTCGTTTCAGAGAGACTTTCCACTATTGACGGTGTACTCTCTACCGCTACTCACTTCCTTCTTAAGAAGTACAAGGAAAAGGGTATCTTCATTGAAGCTGAGGATACAGACGAAAGGGGTCTGATTTGCCCGTGATTGACTACGAAAAGGTTCTTTCAGATAAGGTTAAAGAGATGAAGCCGTCGGGAATCCGTAAATTTTTCGATATTGCGGGTACTATGGAAGGTGTTATCAGTCTTGGAGTGGGTGAGCCTGATTTCTCAACTCCTTGGGCTATACGCAAGGCGGCAATACATACTCTTGAACGAAAAAATATTATTTACGGTCCGAATAAAGGACTTGAAAAGCTCCGTACGACCATTTCGGGGCATATCGCAAAAAAACACGGCGTTGTTTACAATTCCGATGACGAAATTATTGTAACGGTAGGCGGCTCTGAGGCTATTGACCTTGCGGTAAGAGGTATTGTGAATCCCGGTGACGAGGTACTTGTGGTTGAGCCTTGCTTCGTCTGCTATGCTCCCCTTGTTGAGCTTGTGGGCGGAGTTGCGGTGCCTGTGCCTACACGTATCGAGAATAATTTCAAGCTTACGGTTGATGACCTTAAGGAAAAAATCACCGATAAGACAAAAATGCTCATACTCCCCTTTCCTAACAATCCGACGGGTGCGGTCATGACCCGTGAGGACTTGGAGCCGATTGCTGAATTTCTCAGAGGTACCGATATTATCGTACTCTCAGACGAAATTTACTCGGAGCTTACCTACGGATTCCGTCACTTCTCAATTATTGAGCTTGACGGTATGCGTGAACGTACCATTCTTGTAAACGGCTTTTCAAAGGCTTTTGCCATGACAGGCTGGAGACTTGGCTATATGGCGTCTCCCG
>SVNJ01000013.1 GCA_015066955.1 Ruminococcus sp.
TGGTATTCCTGTAGGTATTCACCCTAAAGAGGGAATTTCCGCAGCTACCGTTGTATATACTATTCTCCACGCAGGCGGTAAATTCGGCGGCGGCGGATATAAGGTTTCGGGAGGACTTCATGGTGTAGGTGCGTCTGTAGTTAATGCACTTTCCGAATGGCTTGAGCTTACCGTTAAGGACGGTGAGCATATCCATTTCCAGCGTTTCGAAAGAGGAAATTACGACGAGCAGCTTAAGATTATAGGCGATACTACCGAAACAGGTACTTCCGTTATGTTCAAGGCTGACGGCGAAATTTTCGAAAGCACCGAGTATGACTATGAAACTCTCCTTAAGCGTCTCCGTGAACAGGCTTTCCTCAATGCGGGAATAAAAATAGTATTCTCAGACAAGCGTGACAAGGACAATATACTTACCGAAACTCTTCACTATGAAGGCGGTATACGTGAATTCGTAAATCATATTCACGCTACAAGAGGTCTTGAAAACCTTACTGATGAGGTTATATACATTTCGGGTACTCAGGGCGACTCCTTTGCTGAAATCGCAATGCAGTACAATGACAGCTACAATGAGATTATTCTCTCTTTTGCAAATAATATCCATACCGTAGACGGCGGTTCTCATGAAACAGCCTTTAAGAATATGCTTACAAAGGTAATCAATGAGTACGGACGCAAAATGAACCTTCTTAAGGACAAGGAAAAGCTTGCAGGTGATGATGTCCGTGAGGGTATTACCGCAATTATCTCTGTAAAGCTTACCGAATGTGAGTTTGAGGGACAAACTAAGGGACGTCTCGGAAATCCCGAAGTAAAGCCATTTGTAGAAAAAATGGTACAGGAAAAGCTCATGAATTATCTTGATGAGCACCCCGAAGCTGCAAAGCTTATTTTCGAAAAGAGCGTTGCCGCATTGAAGGCAAGAGAGGCTGCAAAGCGTGCCCGTGAAAATGAGCGTCAGAAGAATGCCTTCGGAAAATCACCCATGCCCGAAAAGCTTGCGGACTGTCAGGAGCGTGACATCCGCTACAACGAAGTATACATCGTCGAGGGAGATTCTGCGGGAGGCTCTGCAAAGCAGGGACGTGACAGACGTTATCAGGCTATTCTTTCTCTGTGGGGCAAGATGCTCAACGTTGAAAAGGCAAGAATTGACCGAATTTACGGAAATGACAAGCTTCTTCCCGTTGTAACGGCACTTGGTACGGGTATCGGTGAGGATTTTGATATTGAAAAGCTCCGTTACGGAAAAGTTATTATCATGTCCGATGCCGACGTTGACGGTGCTCATATCAGAACACTTCTTCTCACCTTCTTTTTCAGATACATGCGTCCTCTTATAACAAACGGAAACGTATATATCGCTCAGCCGCCTCTTTACAGAGTTGAGAGAAACAAGAAGATACGCTATGCCTATTCCGACCCCGAGCGTGACAAGTATATAGCAGAGCTTTCAGAGGAAGGAAAGTACAAGGTTGAAATTCAGCGTTATAAGGGTCTCGGTGAGATGGACCCTATTCAGCTCTGGGAAACAACAATGGATCCCGAAAGACGTACAATGCTGAAAATTACAATGGAGGACGCAATGAAGGCAGACGAGACCTTTACAATCCTCATGGGAGACAAGGTTGAGCCGAGACGTGACTTCATAGAAAAAAACGCTAAATACGTAAATAATCTTGATATATAAGGAGCGGAAATGGAAGAGAATTGCAAACTCAGAAAGCAGTATAAGCTGGATTTTGAAACATTCAGAAGCGGATATGAGTATTTTCAGAAGAAAAACGTATACCCGAAAAGCTACCTTTTCATGGCAATATACCTGATTCTTGTGGTTATATATGTTCTTGCGGCAGTAAAGGACCCGCAGAATACTCTTGTTTATATACTGCTTTTCCTCTGTCTTGCCCTTGCATTCAGAGAGTGGTATAATCCGAGAAAGCTCAGACGTACAATGATTGATACCTTCCGTGAAATCGGTTGTATGAACTGTGAAATAAAGATTGATGATAAGCAGATAGAAATTTCAACACTTGAAAACGAGACTGTTGAAAACTCAGAGGATTCAGAATCAGAAACAGAAGAGGAGCTTCCCGAAGCTGCGGAGATACCTCTTGACAGTGATATTTTGCTGAGCGAATGTGACAGCTTCTTTCTGCTTTACATCGGAAAGATTACATTCTACATAATCCCGAAGGACGGCTGGAGCGAGGCTGAGCTTGACGTACTCCGAAGTTCCGTACCGTCAAAAAAGTAAGCTGTTATGGATAATAAACTTGAAATAAACGAAAAAAGTATGCTGAAGGGCGTAGGTGCGGCAGGCTTTACAGCGGCATTTACGTTTATTGCGGTGATGCTCATAAATATACTTGATATAAATGGCATAGAGATAGCTTTCGGAGGATATATACTTCCTGCAGTAAATACGGTATGCGTATTGTTCATGCTTCTTTCCGACGGACTGAGGGATTATATCGTCCGCCTTATCACGTTTATGGTTATGACGGCAGCAATGCTGCTGATATACGTAAGAGTAGGATTGAATTTCAGCAGAATAATATTCCCTGCGGTATACTTCCTTGAGGCAGCGGCTGTCGGGGCTGTTATTGCGGGTGCCATATCAGTTATCCTTTCACAGAAAAACAGCTACAGAGATTTTATTGAAAAAAAAGAGCCGCTTCATAACAGAATGTCAGTATTTTCAATTGCTGCAGCCTTTATATGTATTGCGGCGGCTTCAATGATATACGGCTAAATTCAAAAAGGCTTGGAGGTTAGTAAATTGCTATATAACGATAATACGAATATGATAGATACCGAAATAGTCAACGAAATGCGGGATTCAATGCTTTCATATGCTATGTCGGTAATCGTTTCAAGAGCACTTCCCGATGTAAGAGACGGTCTTAAGCCTGTTCACAGACGTATTCTTTATACGCTTCATGAAAACGGACTTACTCCCGAAAAGGCTTACAGAAAATGTGCCGATACAGTCGGTGCGGTACTCGGTAGATATCATCCGCACGGTGACGCATCTGTTTATGATGCACTTGTAAGACTTGCTCAGGACTTTTCAATGAGATATCCTCTTGTTGACGGTCACGGTAACTTCGGTTCAATCGACGGTGACGGTGCTGCTGCTTACCGTTATACTGAGGCTAAAATGGCTAAGCTTACACTTGATATGCTTACCGACATCAACAAGGAAACCGTTGATTTCATGCCTAACTACGACGACCGACTCAAAGAGCCTGTTGTACTTCCTTCAAGATTCCCGAATCTTCTTGTAAACGGTTCTGTGGGTATTGCCGTAGGTATGGCTACAAATATTCCCCCTCATAATCTCGGTGAGGTTATAGACGCACTTCAGCTTCTCATAGACGAGCCTGACTGTACCCTTGAACAGCTTATGGAGCATATCAAGGGACCTGATTTCCCTACAGGCGGTATCATCATGGGCAAGGCAGGTATCCGTGCGGCTTACGGTACGGGACGAGGCAAGATAACTCTCCGTTCACGTACTCATTTTGAGGAAGTAAAGGGCAGAAACTGCATTATTATCGATGAAATTCCCTTTATGCTCCGCAAGGACAGACTTCTTAAGAGCATAAGTCAGCTTGCAAAGGATAAGAAGGTAGAGGGCATTTATGACCTGCGTGATGAGTCCGACAAGGACGGTATGCGTGTAGTTATAGAGCTGAAAAAGGACGCTATTCCGCAGATTATCCTCAATAAGCTCTTCTCCTATACTCAGCTTCAGGATACTATAGGTATCATTATGCTTGCTCTCGTTAACGGCGAGCCTAAGATTCTTACCCTTAAGGCAATGCTTCAGAATTACCTTGACTTCCAGGTAGACGTAATTCAGAGACGTACACGCTTTGACCTGAGAAAAGCTCTTGAAAGAGCTCATATCCTTCAGGGCTTCGTGCTTGCGGCGGACTATATCGACGAGGTTATTGCAATCCTCCGTTCAAGCAAGACAATTGCAGAGGCTAAGGAGCGTATGATGGAACGCTTCAAGGATGTTGATATGTCGGCACTTCTTGACAGGGCTCAGTACGATTTAACGGGTGTTCACGTTGAAGAGCAGACAGGACTTTCAAATGAACAGGCTGACGCTATCGTTCAGATGAGACTCGGACAGCTGACAGGTCTTGAGCGTCAGAAGATTACCGATGAGCTTTACGGTATACTCTGCAAAATCTCTGATTATGAGGATATTCTTGCAAATGTCAGCCGTGTATACGAGATTATAATGAATGACCTTAACGAAATCCGCAGAAAGTTCAGCGATAAGAGAAGAACTGATATTGAAACAGTAAGCGGTGAGGTTGATATTGAGGACCTTATCCCTGTTGAGGACTGCGTTGTAACACTTACTCATAACGGCTATATCAAGAGAATGCCTGTTGATGAGTATAAGATTCAGAGACGAGGCGGCAAGGGCGTTACAGGAATGAAGCAGCGTGAAGAGGACTTCGTTGAGGAAATGTTCATCTGTTCAACCCATGACAATATACTCTTTATCTCCAACAAGGGTATCATGTATAAGCTGAAATGCTATGAGATTCCCGATGGTTCAAGAGCTTCGAGAGGCTTTAACCTTGTTAATCTTCTTCCCCTTGATGAGGGTGAAAAGGTTGCGGCAATGATTAAGACAGACGATTTCAGCGAGGATAAATTTATCGTTATGGTTACAAAGAACGGTAAAATCAAGAGAACAAATCTCTCGCTCTATAAGAATGTCCGCAAGAACGGTCTTATTGCTATCGGTCTTGATGAGGACGATGAAATTGCAGGCGTACGTATGACAGACGGCAGTGCTCAGCTTTTTGTTGCAACTCATAACGGTATGGCAATCCGTCTTGAAGAGGATAAAATCCGTGCACTTTCACGTTCTGCTCATGGTGTAAGAGCAATAAAGCTCCGTGAGGGAGATTATGTTGTTTCAATGGCAAGAGTCCGTGAGGGAGCAACGCTTCTTACCGTTACTGAAAAGGGTTACGGCAAGAGAACTGACCTTGACAGCTACAGAATTCAGAACAGAGGCGGCTATGGTCTTACAAACTACAAGGTTGACGAGGACAGAGGTCATGTCTGCGGAATCAAGATTGTAGACGATAACGATGACATTATCCTTATTTCAAGCGACGGTATAATCATACGTATTCTTACAAGCGATATCAGAATTATGGGACGTATCGCAAAGGGTGTACGTGTAATGAGAGTCGGCGAGGAAGCAAAGGTTGTGGCATTTACAAGAGCCGAGCATGATGAATCTGCTGAAGTTGAAAAGGTTGAACAGCTTACCGAAGAGCAGATAAAGGCTGCTGAGGAAGAGGCTGCACTTGCTGAAAAGAGCGAGGTAGTCATTGAAGCAGAACCCGACGACGAATAAGCAGGGACGCACCCGACGGTGTGTCATTTACTGACCTTATTTATTTACAATGACAAAGTAGGGGCGACCCTTGCGGTCGCCCATTTTATTATATAAAAGGAAGAAAAATTAAACCTATGCTGAAAAAAATACTTGACGGTAAATCCTGTGCTGAGTGCCGTCTTTGCTGTGTATTTGACAGGTATGACGTGTGGGAAACCCCTGTGTTTACCGATGAAATAAAGGAGAAGATACTTGAAAAGAATCCGCAGACGGAGTTTACTCCAAAGGACGGCGGCTGGATTTTTAAGGTGGATGAATTTGATGATGAAGGACTTTTTTCTTGCCCTGCACTAACTCCTACAGGCTGTATGCTTGAGGACGAAAAGCCCTTTGACTGCCGTATATGGCCTTACAGGGTTATGGAGGTAGGCGGCAGAAGAGCAATAACCATAGCTTCAATATGCGACGAGCTTTATAACAGACCTCTTTCTCAGCTTGTTGAGTTTCTAAAAGAGGGGCTTTCGGAGGATATTTTCGCCTATGCTGACGCTCATCCCGAGATTGTAAAGCCTTATTTTGAGGGTTATCCTGTTCTTATATTTGAGAATAAATAATAATGAATGAATTCGATAGGCGATACAAATCAGCAGGAATAAATTTGTCTGAAATGACAATTGACTTTGAATGTAAAATGAAGTAGAATATGATAAAGAGGTGATTACTATGACTGAATTTGAGCAGATTATTGATATTCTTAAATCTATGGATTCGAGAATGTCAAATATGGAAAACAGAATGACCGGTATGGAAAACAGAATGACCGGTATGGAAAACAGAATGCTGAAAATTGAAAAGGATGTAGCTGTAATTAAGGAAGATATATCCGAAATGAAAGAAGAAATGGAAATCACAAGAATTGCTGCAAATTATAATGGTGAAAGACTCGATAATCTTATTGATGAGCTGAGAAAATACAGTGTTATTTCATAAATCTATCAGGAATATTTGAGGGTGCACGAGAAGTGCACCCTTTATTAATAGTATAAATTTATCGATAAACATTAATTTTTTATCGTTATGATATACATAAGGACGTATATTTAATCCCTGTATGATTGGTTAATATGCCGATATTTAATGTAAAACGATAAAAAATAGTTGACATTCGTAAATATTGGTGATATACTGTAGTCATCAGCTGAGAAGAAAATATTTACGGAGGATAATATCATGAAAAATAATAATATTAAGAAAATCAACATTATAGGAAAAGTCAGTAAGGTTGTACTCATCATTGCATGTATTGCAATATCAATAGCAATTGTAACTTCAATAATAGGCGGAGTGGCAGTTATGATGCTTCCCGATGGTTCTGTTAAAGTAAAAGGAGAAGCAAATGCTGAGCTTATCATTGATTATGAAACAGCACCAATTCTCAAAAATGCAGTTAAGGTTGATGAATTTGAT
Organism: Ruminococcus sp.; assembly: GCA_015066955.1. Taxonomy (GTDB): domain Bacteria; phylum Bacillota; class Clostridia; order Oscillospirales; family Ruminococcaceae; genus Ruminococcus. Next base: position 6,854 of record SVNJ01000013.1, read on the forward strand.
TATGATATGTTTGGTTTTAAATTAAATATTGACGAAAAGAATAGCTCGGATAATGAGCAAATAATCAGCTTTGACGGAAGTGTTGAAGAAATTGATATGCAGGATTTCCGGTTTGTATTTGCACTCGGACTTTTTACAGCGGCATTGTTGACAGCAGGACTGCTTATAGCCGCAATATTTGCAACTAAATTTGCCGCTGCTATTGCTGTATGTCAGACACCCTTTGAAGTGAATGTAATAAGAAGAATGAAACATTTCGGATTTTCGCTTATCCCTTGGGCACTTCTTAATTGCATTAACGGAAGTGTTGCTCTGATAACTGCAGTATTGGTTGTACTGGTTATTCTTCTGATTGCTTATATTTTCAGCTATGGTGCAAATTTACAGCAGGAATCCGATGATACGGTTTAAGGAGGGGAAATATGCCGATAATAGTAAGACTTGACCGTGTAATGGCAGACAGAAAAATGAGCCTTAACGAGCTTAGTGAAAAGGTAGGAATAAGCAACGTAAACCTTTCGAAGCTGAAAACGGGAAAGGCAAGTGCCATAAGATTTTCCACCCTTGAAGCTATATGCGAGGTTCTTGAATGTCAGCCGGGAGATATACTTGAATTTGAACAGGGAGTATCCGCTGAATAACTTAATAATAATTTATATGGACGACTACTGGTCGTCCGTATTTTTTGTTATATATCCATGACGATAGTAACGGAGAATTCAGCGGATGCCCGATGGGCATCTCTACTTCGTCGACGATTTGAATAAGTAATGGTAAACTGTGTTCGCCTCTTACAAATACTTCCCCCCTCCCTTGAGGGTGACTCCCTGCAGTGCAGGGAGATGTCACGAAGTGACAGAGGGTACGGGCGACCGTTGGGAGGGCAAGTTTACTTCACTTTGCGTAAAAGTATGGCGGGAGGGGGCGTCGCCTGCACGGGCTCCGTTCTGTCCGTCAGTGACGTACAAGCGTATTTACTAAAAATACATTTTTTACCGCTTTAAATTTGGCTTTTCTATCAATTGATTTTACCGTCAAAATGGAATATAATATTAAACATGATGTGTTATTATGCCATAAATATGGTTATTATATTTAGAAGGAATGATTATCAATGGGTAACAAGGTAGTAAAATTTGGCGGAAGCAGTCTTGCGGACGCAAATCAGTTTCGTAAGGTAGCTGACATAATCAAGAGTGACGAAAAGCGTGTATACGTTGTTCCGTCAGCACCGGGAAAGCGTTTTTCCGATGATATAAAAATAACCGATATGCTCTATAAGTGTGCAGAGCTTGCAGGAAGCGGCATGGACTTCTCCGAGCCCTTCAATGCAATAAAGGACAGATACAACGGTATTATTTCCGAGCTTGGAATGGACGTAAGCCTTGACAGCGAGTTTGAGGCAATTGCCGCTGAGCTTAAAGCAAGACCTTCAAACGATTTTGCCGCAAGTCGTGGTGAGTTTCTTAACGGTAAGCTTCTTGCAGCATATCTTGGCTACGAATTCGTTGATGCTGCAGATGTTATTATATTCGATACAAACGGCATGCTTCTTCTTGATGATACCGTTGCTGCTGTAAGAGCACGTCTCAAGGATATAAAGAATGCTGTAATTCCCGGCTTCTACGGAAGAACAACCGAAGGCTATGTAAAGACCTTTTCAAGAGGCGGTTCCGACGTTACGGGTTCTATCATTGCAAATGCGGTAAAGGCTGAGATTTACGAGAACTGGACTGACGTTTCAGGCTTCCTCGTGGCTGACCCGAGAATAGTTGAAAATCCCGATGTTATCGAGAGCATTACTTACCGTGAGCTGAGAGAGCTTGCATATATGGGAGCTTCCGTTCTTCACGAGGACGCTATTTTCCCTGTTCGTTCTGCAGGAATTCCGATTAATATCAGAAATACAAACCGTCCTTCCGATCCGGGTACTATGATTGTTTCAGATGACCATGATTTCAGCAACGAAAGCCATGCGCATACAATTACAGGTATTGCAGGAAGAAAGGGTTTCAGTACAATCAATATCGAAAAGGCTATGATGAACAGCGAAACAGGCTTCGGTATGAAGGTTCTTAAGGTTCTTTACGATAACGGACTTTCCTTCGAGCATATGCCTTCGGGAATCGATACAATGAGTATTACTCTCGACAGTGCAAAGCTTGACCCTGTACGTGACAAGGTTCTTGCTCAGATTCGCAAGGAGGTAAATCCGGGACATCTTGAAATTGAGGACGGAATTGCTCTTCTTGCCGTTGTAGGACGCAGAATGAAGAATACAAGAGGTACTGTTGCGAGAATATTTGCGGCAATGGCTCATGCAAGAATCAATGTAAAGATGATTGATCAGGGTTCAAGTGAGCTTAACGTTATTATCGGTGTAAGCGAGCATGACCTTCCCGAAGCAATCCGCAGAATCTACGATATGTTTATCAATTCCGAAAAGAATAATTAAGCTGAGGCGGCCATCGAGCCGCCTTTTTGCGTGTACTGATTAAATAGTGGAAAATATGTGTACGCAATCCTCGTCTACAATTTTTTACGGTATATAGGCGAAAATTCCCGATGTGTATGAATGTGTACCCTTTTTTTCTATTCTTTTCCCTTTTTATATAATACTTATTTATAGTTTATAGAAAATTATGCGTACACATCGTACACAAATGGCATTAAACCGCGTAGAACAGGCATTTTTACGTGTACGCTTTACCTTAAAAAATGCGTACACAACCCGTACACAGCGTACACAATACAGCTTGCCTTTTCACTAACAGGCAAAATAATACGTAAATTCAATGCTAAGGGGTTGAATAAGAATAAAAAAACATGCCGAAAAATTGAAAAAACCCCTTGACAAAGGAATAGTAATGTAGTATAATGTGTAAAGTGAAATTAGATTACACCCTACAGGAGCTTCATTATGGCTAAGGAACTTAAATTTGTTATGCTTCTCGACTGCTACGGAGAGCTTCTTACAGAGCATCAGCGGAATCTTATGGAGCTTTATTACTGCGAGGATTTGTCTCTTGCGGAAATCGGCGAGCCGCTCGGTATTACACGTCAGGCGGTAAGGTCGCTTATAAAGCGTACTGAGGGTATACTTCTCCATTACGAGGAAAGCCTTCATTTTGCCGAAAGACTGGAGAAAATGCGGGAATGCTTTGAAAATATCAGCAATGCCGCAGAGGGTGTAGAAAACAAGGCTATACTTGATACAATACAAAATGAAGTGAAACGGGGATTAACCCTGCTTTAATACTATATACGAAAAGGAGAGAACGCAATGGCTTTTGAGGGTCTTTCGGAAAAACTCAATAACGTCTTTAAAAAGCTTAAATCAAGAGGTAAGCTTACCGAAAGTGACGTAAAGGAAGCTATGCGAGAGGTTCGCCTTGCTCTTCTTGAAGCCGATGTAAGCTATAAGGTTGTAAAGGACTTCGTTGCAAAGGTTACCGAGCGTGCCGTAGGTGAGGACGTTCTTGCAAGCCTTACCCCTGCACAGCAGGTTATAAAAATCGTTAACGAGGAGCTTTGCTCTCTCATGGGTAACGATAACGCAAGAATAAACTTCTCATCAAAGCCGCCTACAGTAATTATGATGTGCGGACTTCAGGGTTCGGGTAAAACTACTCATTCAGCTAAGCTTGCAAAGCTTCTTAAAAAGGAAGGACACCGTCCCCTCCTTGCAGCCTGCGATATTTACCGTCCTGCCGCTATCAATCAGCTTCAGGTTGTAGGTGAAAAGGCTGATGTAAAGGTATTCGAAATGGGACAGATAAGTCCCGTAATCATCGCAAAACAGGCTCTTGCTCATGCTAAGGACTACGGTCATGATATTCTTATCATAGATACCGCAGGCAGACTTCATATCGACACTGAGCTTATGCAGGAGCTTAAGGATATAAAGGAAATCACCCAGCCAAACGAAATCATGCTTGTCGTTGACGCTATGACAGGTCAGGACGCAGTAAACGTTGCAAAGGCTTTTGATGAAGCTGTAGGCATCACAAGCGTTCTTATGTCAAAGCTTGACTCAGATACAAGAGGCGGTGCCGCACTTTCGGTACTTTCCGTAACAGGTAAGCCTATCAAGTATGTCGGTATGGGAGAAAAGCTTGACGATTTCGAGCAGTTCCACCCCGAGCGTATGGCTTCACGTATTCTCGGCATGGGCGATGTTCTCACTCTTATTGAAAAGGCTGAGAATGTAATGTCCCAGAAGGAAGCTGAAAAGCTTACAAAGAAGTTCAAGGAGAATAAGTTCGATATGGACGACCTCCTTAACCAGATGAAGCAGATTAAGCGTCTTGGCTCAATGAAATCAATCCTTTCCATGCTTCCTGGCGTCGGAGATAAGCTCAAGGACGCTGATATTGATGAGAAGCAGCTTGACAGAATCGAGGCTATCATAACCTCAATGACAAAGGCTGAAAGAGAAAAGCCTTCAATCATAAATCCGTCAAGAAAGAAGCGTATTGCCGCAGGTTCGGGCACTAAGGTAGAGGACGTAAACCGCCTCCTCAAGCAGTTCGACCAGATGCAGAAAATGATGAAGCAGTTCACCGGCAAGGGCAGTAAGATGAATATGCGAAGAGCAAGAAAAAAGCTTGCGGGAATGAATTTCGACAAGCTTGCAGGTAAGGGCGGCGGAAATCTGCCGACACTCTGATAAGGGGAAACAGAGGTAAAATTTATGTTGGAGATAATGGGGATTATCTGTATTTTATACGGTGTATTGATACTTCGTTTTTCGTTGACCGATAATGACGCATTCTTCAGGGCAAGACATGCAAGAAGCATAGTTGCTGCTTTCGGAAGAAACGGTGCAAGAAAAGTATATGGTATAATGGGAATTTTCGGTATAATTATCGGTTTAATGGTTTTGATATTTTAGGGGGATACTATGGAAATTTTAATGACTATAATCATCATCGCATGCGGAGCTTTTTCAATCTGCGGTGCTGTATTCAACTGGGACTGGTACTTCAATAACCGCAAGGCAAGAGGTGTAGTCGCTTTATTCGGAAGAACAGGCGCAAGAATATTCTATATTATTCTTGGAGTAATCATAATAGTTATGGGTATAGTTGCTTCAGGCTCTTTACTTAGTTAACATAAGCTTTCAATGCGGATAACCGCTTTGATATAAACAATATATTTCCGGAGGTGAAATTAAAATGGCAGTAAAAATCAGACTCAGAAGAATGGGTGCTAAGAAGGCTCCTTTCTACCGTATCGTTGTTGCTGATTCAAGATACCCCAGAGACGGAAGATTCGTTGAGGAGATCGGTTACTATGATCCCACAAAGGAACCTTCAGTAGTTAAGGTTGACGCTGATAAGGCTAAGGACTGGATCGCAAAGGGTGCACAGCCTACAGATACAGTTAAGGGTATTCTTAAGAATGAGGGTATTCTTTAATCGCAGTGCCTGCTGAGGAAGAGAGGGTGTAAGGGTAAATCCCGACCCTCTGATTCCGGCGAGCATTTTACGGAGGTTTTATCATGAAGGATTTATTATATGCAATCACAGCAGGACTTGTTGAGGACAAAACTGCTATAAAGATTACCGAAGATGAACCCGACGCAGAGGGCGTTATCGTATTTCATCTTTCCGTTGCTCCCGATGATATGGGACGTGTAATCGGTAAGCAGGGCAGAATTGCAAAGGCGCTTCGTACCATTATGCGTGCAGGTGCAGCTAAGAAGGACCTCAAGGTTTCTGTTACTATTGAATAAATAATTAAGGGCGGTATTCGGCAATAACGAACCGCCCTATATGTTTGCGGGGACGCCCCCGCCGGCGTGCCACCCCCCGACCGTATTAATTGTCAATGACGAAGAAAAGAGTCCCCCCTCAAGGGGGGTGGGTAGTATATGTAGGGATGACCATTAGGTGTCCCTACAATTATTCAGAGAGTTGTTTTCTCTTTTTTTCTTGTAAAAGGAGTATACTTTTGTTTTCTTTACTTTTTCATTCCCCCTCCATTTGGAGGGAGAATGAAAAAGACACGGGATTCCAAAGGGCGTATCTGCCCTTTGGCAGGGGGAAAAGGGGGACAGCGTCCCCCTAATAATCGGAAGGGAAAAATCTTATGAAATACAAAGAATCATGGGTTTCGGCACTTGTAATAACGCTTCTCAGCCTTTTCTGTCAGTGGTGCAACTGGTTTGTCTTTGAAAAGCTTGACTACAGCGAAAAGTTTACCTTTATCACACCGCTTATACTCTGCGTTATGTACCACCTTGTACAGCTTGACGCAGGCAGAGACGGCTGTTTTTCACGCAGATTCTTCTTTATTTTTTCAGCGGCAGTGCCCTTTCTGTTCGGACTTGTCCTTACTGTCATAATGCTTCTTCTCGATCCCGGAATAAGCACATTTACTCCCGATGAGGTGTATAGGGGTACGGTTCCCGAAGTTGTATCGGTGTATGCGGGACGCTTTATGGTGACATCGCTTTATATTGCAGTTTTTGCACTTATCGACATACCTATTTTGAAATATATCGACAGGAAAAGGGAAAGCAAGTGAAATATTTAATACCATTAGTAATTGTGTTTTTAATATACGTAATAATAGAAAATTTCTTTATACTCACAGTAAGACGTGAAATTTTCGTTAAGAACGGACTGAGGATTGCACATATTGCCGATATCCACAAAAAACGCTACGGCAAGGGAAATAAGCGTCTTTGCGGAAAGGTGCGAAGTGAAAACCCCGATATTATTCTTATAAGCGGCGACCTTGTTTCAAGGGATTGTACCGACTTTTCAAGGGCAGAAACCACCCTGCGGTCACTTGCGGAAATCTGCCCCGTTTATCTGGTTTACGGAAATCATGAACAGGATTTATCCGAAGAGTATAAAAATAAACTGAAAGAAGCAGTAAAGAGGTCGGGGGCGGTGCTTCTTGAAAATAAGACTGTAAGGCTTGATATAAACGGAAATAAGGTCAGTCTCAGCGGTCTTGTACTTAAATATTCGGTCTACAAGAAGGACGGACATTACCGGAATCTTGATGTAACCGATAAAGCTGAAATAACTGAGAGTATAGGTGAAGCTTCCGACGGAAAGAATATACTTCTTGTACATAACCCTCTTTTTGCGGAGGATTATGCACAATGGGGAGCGGATTATGCGGTATGCGGTCATGTACACGGCGGCTCGGTAGTTATCCCCTTCACGAGAATAGGTGTACTCTCTCCTGAGCGTAAATTTTTTCCGAAATACTCAAAGGGTGTCTATACTGTAGGTAAAATGAAGCTTCTCCTTTCGGGAGGACTCGGAAAACCGAGACTTTTCAATTTCCCTGAACTTGTAATCTACGAAATATAGCCTATAATAGCAAATAATATAATAATTATTCCTCCCAGCCATGAAAAATCGTGGCTCAGGGAGGATATTTTTTTGCCTGTAATTCCTCCGAGAAGTACCGCAATAAAGCCTGCGGCAAAGGTAAGAAGAGCTACGGCGGAGGTTTTTATGTCAGTAAATCCGCAGGAAATCCCCATTGCGGCAGAGTCGAGAGAGCTTGCAAGGGCAAGCATAGAAGCCTCGCTTGCGGAAAGCACCTTAGAATTGTCTATATCGGCTGATGTATCATCGAGGTACAGACTTATCACAAGACCCATTCCGTTCATTTTAAGGGACATTCTATTGCCGTCAGAGAGACGTTTCACAATACTTCTTACGATACTTTTGAAAATAGTTATTATACCTATGAATGACAGGATTATAAGACCGCCTGTACGGAAAATCGAAGGCGGAATAAAACCCCCTATAAAATCGGAAAAGGTCAGGGAAAGTCCGAGAATTCCTGCGCTTATAAGGCTTATTACAGCGGCAGACGAGGCAGGAATTTTTATTTCGCTGTTGCTGTAGGCAGCAGCGGCGAGGTATGTATCTATACTCACTGCAAGGGCAAGGAAAATTTCGCTGTGCATTGTCACACTTCCTTTCGTGTTATTATATGTTAAAGGAAGTATAGGGGTTACATGCACGGAGTTCTGTCGCATTCCCTGAAAATTTCTCCTTGTTTCCCTTGACTTTATTCATAAAAAGATATATAATAAATATGTATAAATTATTGTACGGTATATATAAAAATATGTGAAACAATGCCTAACAGCGGCAGATCGGAGAAATATATGGATTATCTTGTAAACCGTGAGCTTTCGTGGCTTAAATTCAATAAACGTGTACTCGAAGAGGCGGCTGACCCTAAGGTTCCGCTGCTCGAAAGACTGACCTTCTCTTCCATTTATCAGAGCAACCTTGATGAATTCTTCATGGTTCGTGTCGGCTCAATAACCGACGAGGCTAAAATCAACAAGAAAAAGAAGGAAAATAAAACACTCATGACCCCATCTCAGCAGCTTGACGCTATATTTACAAAGGTCAGACGTATGCAGCCTGAGGTGGAGAATGCCTACAGAAATACCATGCGTGAGCTTGCACCCTATGGTTTTGAGCACGTAAGCTTTGATAATGCTTCAAAGGAGGAGCTTACCTTCCTTGAGCTTTACTTCAAGCGTGAGCTTAAGCCCTTTATTTCGGGACTTGTTGTAAACGACGCACTTCCCTTCCCCTTTCTCAAAAACAAGGAGATATACGCAGTTGTTCAGCTGCAGGCGAAAAAGGGTGTAACTGTCGGAATCGTACCTGCAGTTCATGAAGGCGGAGAAAGAGTAATTCCGCTTGGCGCAGGAGGAAAACGCTTCATTCTTGAAGAAGAGGTTGTACTGCATTTCGCACATCTTCTTTTCAAGGGATATAAAGTCATGGACCGTGCACTTATGAGAGTAACACGTAATGCGGATATTATGGTTTCGGGAAAAGGCTCTGATTTCCGTGAAAGAATGGAGGAGCTTGTTGCAAAGCGTAAAAAGCTTGCACCCGTAAGGCTTGAAATCTCTGACGAATTCAGCCGCTCAGCCCTTGACTATATCTGCAAAAAGCTTAAAATCAAGAACGAAAGAGTATTTGTTTCGAGAATACCTCTTGATTTGTCATATCTTTTCGGTTTAGGTGAGCTATCTGAGCTTTCCGAGCTTAAATATGTACCCCGTGTACCGCAGAAGCCCTCTGCACTTTCGGATAGCCGTCCCGTATTTGCACAGGTAAAGGCAAAGGACATGCTTCTGAGCTATCCCTTTGAATCCATAAACAATTCATTCATAAGACTTCTGCAGGAGTCAGCAAACGACCCTAAGGTTACCTCAATAAAGATAACCCTTTATCGTCTTGCGAAAAACAGCAAGGTTATCGACGCTCTCTGCACAGCCGCAGATAATGGCAAGGAAGTCCTTGTAATGATTGAGCTTCGTGCACGCTTTGACGAGGCCAATAATATCGAATGGTCTAAGCAGCTCCAGCTTGCGGGAGTAAAGGTTATTTACGGTCCTAAGGACTATAAGGCACATTCAAAGCTTCTGCTTATCAAGCGTAAGGCAAGCGGAGGAAATTTCGACTATGTGACTCAGATAGGCACGGGAAATTACAACGAAAAAACCGCTCGTCTCTATACCGACCTTACACTCATGACATCAGACCGTGAAATTGCTGAGGATGCAGAAAAGGTTTTCGACGGTCTTGAAAACGGTACCTTTGTTGAAAGTACAAATAAGCTTCTTGTTGCACCGCTTTGTCTGCGTAATCCTATACTTTCAATGATGGACGAGCAGATTGAAATTGCTAAAAACGGCGGAGATGGCTATATTGCGGCAAAAATAAACTCACTTACGGATAAGCCTGTTATTATGAAGCTTGTTGAGGCTTCACAGGCAGGCGTTAAAATCGACCTTGTTGTAAGAGGAATTTGCTGTATAGTACCCGGAGTTGAGGGTTATACCGAAAATATCACCGTAAGAAGTATTGTAGGACGTTTCCTTGAACACAGCCGTATCTATATTTTCGGCAAGGAAGGCAAGGAGCGTAAGATGTACATCAGCTCTGCGGACTATATGACAAGAAATACTATAAAGCGTGTCGAGGTTGCTGCACCCGTACTTGATGAAAAGCTTAAGAAGCGTCTGAGCGATATGTTCAACATAATGCTCCGTGACAATGTCAAGGCAAGAGTAATGCTCAGCGACGGCAGCTACGTTCATGCGGAGAAAAAGGATAACGACCCCGAGCTTAATTCTCAGGAGTATTTCTATGAGGAGGCTTACAAAAAGGCGGCTGATAAGAAGGTTCGTCAGGACAGATTGCGTGACAATCGTGAAAAGGGTTCTGCAAAAAGGACAGAAAAGAAGAAAACTGCAGTAAAACGCAAAAAAAAGTAAATTCCTCTTGAAATTTGCGGAATAATGTGATATAATTATTAAAATATTGTTAAGATGAGAAATTCTGCAAAATCGGGGTATTATTTAATGATAGGATATTATGATTATACTGTAATTTTAACTTATATAAGCCTTGCATCATCGGTACTGGGAATGTTTTTTGCCTGCGGAGTATGCGGCGGCACTCCTCATCCCGAGTATGCTATGGTTTGCCTTATGGTATCAGGACTCTGCGATATGTTCGACGGTAAAATCGCACGCACAAAAAAGAACCGTACCGAAGCCGAAAAGAAATTCGGAATACAGATTGATTCCTTGTGCGATGTTATATGCTTCGGTGTACTGCCTTCCGTTATAGGCTATTCCATAGGCATGAACTGCTGGATAGATATGCCTGTACTTATACTGTTTCCTCTTTGTGCGGTTATAAGGCTTGCTTATTTCAATGTTGCTGAGGAGGAAAGACAGCAGAAAACAGACGATGTAAGAAAGGTTTACGAGGGACTTCCCGTAACAAGCGTATCGCTGATTCTTCCGTTTCTCTACAGCTTCCGCAAAGATATAGGAAATGATATTTTCCCTGCGGTTTACGGTCTGACGCTTTTTGTCATAGCTGTTGCGTTTATTACACGCTTTAAGGTAAAGAAGCCGAGCTTCAAGACGATGCTGTGGTTTGTGGCTCTTGGCGGAATTGAATTTATCTGGCTGCTATATAAAACTAAAATCAAATAAGCTTTTATCACCTATGAGAAATCATGGGTGATTTTTTTAGAAAATATAATTCGGGAGTGTTACCGTAGCAACAAGCTGAGTTCATAAAAAATTAACAATAAAAATCATGACATTAACACATTAATGTAGTATAATAATTCTGATCAAAATGATAAAGGAGGGGATTGCACTCCGAAAGAGTGCGTCAGAAATGGAAAAAAAGGAGCTTAAAAAGTATCTTACCATCGGACTGATAATTATTGGGGTATGTCTTGTGGTAAAGAACTTCTCACTGCTGGCTTCGTTCATCAGAATTGCTTTTTCGGCGGCTTATCCGCTGATTCTCGGAGCAATGATAGCGTATGTCTTCAACATATTCCTGTCATTCTGCGAAAAGTACTACTTCCCGAAGCACAAAACAGGTATGCTTGCCTACACCCGTCGGCCTGTATGCCTGCTGCTCTCGATAGCCTTTACTGCGGCTGTCATTGCACTTATTCTTTATATCGTAATTCCTGAGCTTATAACTGCGGTAAAGCTGATTTCGGCTGAAATTCCGCCTGTATTCATGAAGGTAAAGGATATTGCGGTGCAGTACCTTAAGGATTATCCTGAAATTCAGGAGAAAATCATGTCGATTGAGGTTGACTGGGCTTCTGTTGTTGAACAGGCATTTGCCTTCGTCAAGGTTGGTGCAGGAGGACTTATCAGTTCAATTGCAGGCTTTGTAGGAAGTCTCACAATGTCAGTCGTAAACTTTGTTATCGCCGTTATTTTTGCGGTGTATCTTCTTATCCGTAAGGACAGGATACGTGAGGATATCCGCAGGACTAAAAATGCTTACCTCAGCGAAAAGGTAAATCTTTGCATAACAAGAATATTCCATACCGCAAATACTACCTTCAAAAGCTTTTTCATTGGACAGTTTACGGAAGCGGTTGTACTCGGTACACTCTGTATGATTGGTATGTCTATACTTAAGATACCCTATGCAGGCATGACAGGTACGGTTATCGGTGTAACGGCACTTATTCCTATCGTGGGTGCATATTTCGGTGCGGCAGTAGGTGCATTCATTATCTGTACAGACGACCCGAGAAAGGCACTGATATTCCTGATATTCCTTGTAATTCTTCAGCAGTTTGAGGGAAATGTAATTTATCCGAAGGTTGTAGGTTCTTCAATAGGACTTCCCGGAATATGGGTTCTTGCAGGCGTAACGCTTGGCGGCGGACTTTTCGGTGTAATGGGAATGCTTCTTGGTGTACCTGCACTTGCTACGGTTTACAAGCTGTATCATAGTGAACTCAGCGAGCGTGAGCGAAAGCTGGGCATAGAAACGGCTGCCCCCGAAAGCAAGCCTGAAAAGAAGAAGGATGAAAAGAAAAAACCTTCCAAACAGGCGGCAAAGAATAATAAAAAATGATAATGTAAGAGGGACTGCTCTGATAAAGCAGTCCCTCTTTGTATGTATACAGGCTGATATAGAGAGTATGAGAATTGCCGGTAAATGTCAGCAAACAAAAAACCGGAGCATGAAGCTCCGGTTTCAAAATCAGTTTTTCTTAGCCTTACCCTTTGCAGCACGCTTTGTTTCCCATGCATACCATGTTACAGGAGCAACAAAAAGTGATGAGTAAGCACCTGAAATAAGACCTACCATAAGCGGTACTGAGAATGTAAGAAGTGAAGTGTAGCCGCTGATGATAACAACTATTGTAAGTGCAACCATTGTACCTACAGTTGTAATTGATGTTCTGATAGAACGTGTAAGTGACTGTGAACAGCCTGCATTGATAATCTCTTTAAGAGAAGCTTTAGGCATAAGAGTCTTGTTTTCTCTGATTCTGTCATAAATAACGATTGTGTTATTGATTGAGTAACCGAGAATTGTAAGGATTACAGCAACGGTATTTGAGTTGAACTCAAAGCCGAAGAGTACGTTTGCCGCAAATGCCGCACAAAGGTCGTGAAGAAGTGCAAGTACTGAGCAAAGACCTGCGGTCCAGCCACCGATTTTTCTGAATCTTACAGCAATGTAAAGGATAATGAGTATTGCCGCAAAGATTACAGCTACAACACACTTAAGAAGGAACTCAGAGCCTGTTGTAGGGTTTACATCGTTTGAGTCGTAAAGCTCAATAGCGTTATCCTTGAACTTTGCCTGAAGAGCATCTGTAAGCTCTGTCTGCTTATCAGCAGTAAGACCTTCCTCTGATGTAAAGGAGATGATAAGCTCCTTTGCGTCTGATTCAAGGCTTTCACCGCTTCTTACGTTAATGGGCACTGTAACGATTGATGAAATCGCATTCTTAGCCTCGTTAACGTCGATATCACCTGTATACTGATAAGTAATAAGTGTACCGCCCTTGAACTCGATTGCAACATTAAGACCTCTGATGATTGTACCGATAATTGTAACAGTAACAAGAACAGCAGCAATAATTGCAATCATTTTTGTTTTTGAACAGAAGTCACGGACTTTAGCTGTTTCAACAGGAGTGTTTATATTTTTATTCTTACTCATGCAGCGTCACCTCCGTAAAGCTTTCTGTTCTTGAAGCACTTGAACTTTGAAAGTGAAGTTACCATAAGTCTTGCAGCGAATACACCCATGATGAAGTTGAAGATTACACCGGCAAGAAGTGTGAAGCCGAATGAATAAACAACACCCTCAGCAGTTGCACCGAATGCGAAGAATATTGTGCTGTTGAGAATCTTTGAGAAGAAGCTTGTCGGAACGCCGAAAGCTCCCATAAGTACGATAGCAACGATGATATTTGTAACGTTACCGTCAAGAATAGCGGAGAACGCCTTCTTGTATGCAATCTTTATAGCTGAATCGAGAGATTTGCCCGAACGAAGCTCTTCCTTGATTCTTTCGCCTGTGATAACGTTTGCGTCAACACCCATACCTGCCGCAAGGATAATACCTGCGATACCGGGAATTGTAAGAGTTGAGCTGTTCATGAAGCCGAACCAGCCTGATACAACCGCAACGCTTCCTGCAATCTGTCCTGTGAGTGCGATAACAGCAACAACACCGGGAAGTCTGTAGAGAACAATCATATAAATTGCGATACATATAAATGCGATAAGTGCCGCAAGAAGTACAGCGTCAAGTGAACCCTCGCCCATTGTAGGTGAGATTGTCTTGAAGCTTGATGTTTCCATTTTGAAGGGAAGTGCACCTGAGTTAATCTTTGAAGCAAGGCTCTTTGCTGAATCGTATGTGAAATCACCTGTAATATAAGCCTCGCCGCCTGTGATTGCCTCATTTACGGAAGGAGCTGAAATCATTGTTTCGTCCATCCAGATTGAGATAGGTGTACTTGAGCCTGCAAGAGCAGCTGTAGCTGAAGCGAAAGCTTCCTTACCGCTGTCGTTGAGGGTAAGCTTTACAACATACTCATACTCGCCGTCGTCGTTGAGCTGAGTAAGAGGCTCTGCCTCCTTGACATCCTTACCGCCGATTACGATATCACCCTTGGGGATAGCTTTGCCGTCCGCATCGGTATCGTACTCTGAACCTTTTCTGAAGGTAAGCTCTGCGGTTTCGCCAAGCTCCTTTACAGCAGCCTCAGGGTCGAAATTGCTTTCGCCTGCCTGCCAGGGGAAACGGACAATAATTCTGTCACTCTTTTCATCACTGTAAACTTCACTGTCATTGATTCCGAGAGAAACAAGTCTTGTTTTGATAATTTCTGTTGCAGCGTCAAGCTGAGCCTCCGTAGCGTCATAGTCGCCCGAAGGAGCAAAGGTAACGTCTACACCACCCTGAATATCGATACCCAGACGGATATCATCAACACCGTTGATAAGGGGAGAAACGTTATCACCCTTCTGGAAGTCAAGACCTATGACTGCCGAAGCGGAGAACAGTAAAATCAAAGCAAGGACAATGAAGAAGGTCGATTTTCCAATCTTTTTCACGTTCATGCCTCCTAATATAATAGTGTCACATCGACAATTACAATTATTATATTATAATTTTGAAGAAAAGTCAAGTATTATTGCGTGTAAATATGGTGAATATTTGCAAAAAACAATCTTTTTCTGTCCATTTTACTTCTGCGGCAGTTAATTTCGTCATTATCCGGTCCTTTTCGGCATAAAATTTTATGATTACAAAAATAAGGAGGATTATCAACAATGGTCGGAAGGAACGAGGAAAATGCACAGCAGCTGCTTCTCAGCCGTGAAGAGGGCGAGCACCTTGCCGCTCTTGCTGGAAATCCCAATGTGGGAAAATCCACTGTTTTCAACGCACTTACAGGCATGAAGCAGCATACGGGCAACTGGGCAGGAAAGACCGTTTCAAGTGCTGCAGGAAGATTTGAGCATGACGGTGAGCGGTTTATACTTGCGGATATACCCGGTACATATTCACTGAGAGCAAATTCCGCAGAGGAGGAAGCCGCAAGGGATTTTATATGCTTCGGAGGTGCTGAGGCGGCGGCTGTTGTATGCGACGCAACCTGCCTTGAAAGAAATCTGAATCTTGTACTGCAGATTACAGAGGCTGTACCGAAAACTCTTGTTGCGGTAAATCTTCTCGATGAGGCGGCTTCAAAGGGAATATCCATAGACTTTGATAAGCTTGAAAAGCTGCTTGGAGTGCCTGTTGTCGGGATTACCGCACGAAACGGAAAAGGGCTTGACGAATTCTCGGACAGTCTATGCGAGCTTATAAGAAGTGAAGCGGCAGCCCCTGAGCCTGTAAGATTCAATGATGATATTGAGGAGGCTATAGAGTGTATCTGTCAGCTTATTGAGGATAAGATAAATAAGCTTCCGCTTCGTCTTTGTGCACTGAGACTGCTTGAAGGGGATACAGACTTTATCGAAAAAGCTGAGAGATATGAGGATTGTTCATTCTCCGAAACTGACGGTATAAGTGCAATAAAGGCGGCTCTTGCGGAAAAAGGATACACCGAAAAGGACGTGACCGATACTGTTATTTCAACAGTAATAAAGCGTGCGGAGGAAATTTCCCGGGAAACGGTAAGCTTTGAAAGCTCTGCTCCTTATATGCGTGACAGGAAAATAGACCGTATTCTTGCAGGAAAAAAGCTTGGTACACCCGTTATGCTTCTTCTTCTCGGCCTTATTCTGTGGATTACCATTGCAGGTGCTAACTATCCGTCAGATTTGCTGGGAGATTTGCTTTTCCGCTTCGGAGACGTCCTTTCATCGGCACTTCACAGCATAGGTGCACCCGCAAAGGTTGAAGAGGTGCTGATTCAGGGAGTTTATAAGGTGCTTGCGTGGGTAGTTTCGGTAATGCTTCCGCCTATGGCGATATTCTTTCCGCTGTTTACGCTTCTTGAGGATTTCGGCTATCTTCCGAGAGTTGCGTTCAATCTTGACAGAGGCTTCAGATGTGCAAATGCCTGCGGAAAACAGGCTATAACAATGGCTATGGGCTTCGGCTGCAATGCCTGCGGAGTTACAGGCTGCCGTATAATCGACTCACCCCGTGAACGCCTAATTGCCATTATCACGAATAATTTCGTGCCCTGCAACGGACGATTTCCCACTATTATTGCCGTTATTACCATGTTTTTTGTTATGGCTGAGGGTATAGGCGGTTCACTTTTATCTACACTTATTCTGCTTGGTGTTATCGTGCTCGGAGTTGCAATGACCTTGCTTATGTCAAAGCTGCTTTCAAGCACAGTACTTAAAGGTATTGCCTCTTCGTTTACACTGGAGCTTCCCCCTTACCGCCGTCCTCAGTTTTCGAGGGTTATCGTCCGCTCAGTGCTGGACAGGACGATTTTCGTCCTTGCAAGAGCGTGTGCAGCGGCGGCTCCCTGCGGACTGATTATATGGCTTCTTGCAAATACAACAGTCGGCGGCTCAACGCTTCTTGTACATATTTCGGACTTTCTCGACCCTCTTGGCTCACTCATGGGGCTTGACGGTGTTATACTCCTTGCATTTATACTCGGTTTCCCTGCAAATGAAATCGTTATACCGATTATCATAATGACCTATCTTGCACAGGGAAGTCTCCTTGATATTTCGGACACCGCTCAGCTTCATGCACTCCTTGCCGAAAACGGCTGGACTATTACAACGGCAATCTGTATGATTATTTTTACGCTGTTTCACTTCCCCTGTGCCACAACCTGCCTTACCATAAAAAAAGAAACAGGCAGCCTGAAATGGACTGCCCTGAGCTTTATTCTGCCTACTCTTACGGGTATGCTTCTTTGTATGGCGGTGAATGGGGTGAGTGTGCTGATTTCGTTTATATAATGAAAAACCTGAGAAGAAAAAACTATCTTCTCAGGTTTTTTTGTTGTCGTCTCACAGAAAATCGTAATTTATATGTACTTTACCCCTGCTTTTTTCAGTTTTTCACGAGCTTTATCAACTTTCTTTTTCGGAAACACTGTCGCTATTCCTTCGCTGATAATCTCTGCCTTTATCCCTCGTTTTGCTGCTCCGAGTGCCGTAGCAGTCACACAGCCGCATTCGTCCAAACCGCAAAGATGAAGTGCTTCGTACCCTTTTTGCTGTATAAGTTCACGCAGATTTTTATTTGAAAGTGCGTCGCCGACAAGTTTATCAAAACAGTATTCTGAAACTATATCCAATCCGCTATAAAGCTCTGCTCCCACTGTACCTGCTATGGAAAAACCAAAGAGCAGTCTGTTGGTAGGCAGATTCTGAATAATGTGGCGTATGTATATAACGTCAGAGCCATTTTCTTTATATTGATTTATAAGCTTATTTACTGCAGCGGTAAGCTCAGAAGTATTATAAGCAAATTTATCTTTTCTTTTTTCATAAAGGTAATCGTTTTGCATATCGATTACAATAAGTGCAGTTTTCATTATATCATTACCTCGTTTTATCAAAATTTAACTGTGGTCTCGTAGGCTTTTCAATTATCATGGGATAGCATATTGCCTCAACAAAATCAAAATCTGCGAATTCTTCCTTATCTCCTAAAAACATCCATGAAAAGCTTCTTCCCGAAACATCGTTTGAAAGAATATGAATAAGGTCGAAATCCTTGCCGCTTACCTTAACCTCAGCCTCAACAACAAAAGAATCAAATTCGTCTATGGAAGCCTGACGGAATTCCTTTATATCAATCTTGTCATATTCACTTGCAAATACACTTAAATACTCTTCCTCGTCATTTTTAAGAAAATCCTCCTCAGACTCGCATTCGTCCACAACGGTTATGGTTATCGTATTTTCGGTATCCTTATATTTTAAAATAGCGGGGAGAGCGGTTAAGTTATCGGTCTGCATATCAGTAGCCTCGCCGCCGACGAGAATCTCCCAGCCGTTTTCCATAAACAGTGAGGTTGCATAGCCGTCAAGCTTGAATACCTTGTTTGAATGTACCGGAACCGCAGTGGGATACTCTATTTCCTCTAACCTGTCATTGATATTCTCACGCAGTTCATCAAGTCTTTCCTGTGAAAGGGTTGTTTTCTGAGTTGATATGGTAAGTCTTTCGATTTTTTCTGTATTTTCTTCACGAATCTTATCAATCGCTTCTTTCTGTTCTTCGGAAAGAGTAAGCTTTTCCGTTTCCTCACTCAGAGAATCCTTTGCATTGCTTTTCTCATCGGATTTATCACCGCATGAAGCTAAAACGCATACCGCACCGACAGCGGCAACAAGCGTAGCTGTAACCTTTCTGAATATCATATCTGTTCCTCCGTTATATAATTTCATGGAATATTATACATCTTATGTTACGGCAAATCAAGCGATATTCTGTGAATAATTTATCATGCGTTATTTTGTCTGATATTACCTGTTGTTAAAATGCAACAAAAGCACAAAACCCACAGTTGCTTTTAGGTTAAAAAGACGAAAATGCATAAAACCCTTGACAAAAAGGCATAATAGTGATAAATTATAGTTAGCACTCAAACAGTTAGAGTGCTAAAGACTGAAAGGTTGTGTGAATCGTGGACGATAGAAAGCTGAAAATTCTTGCAGCTGTAGTCGACGAGTATGTCAGAACGGGTGAACCCGTAGGCTCAAAAGCAATCTCTAAGCTTGATCATATAAATGTTTCTGCCGCAACAGTCAGAAATGACATGGCGGCACTCGAACAGCTGGGCTACCTCGAACAGCCTCACACCTCTGCCGGAAGAATTCCTACCTTTCTGGGATACAGGCTCTATATCGATGAGCTTATGACACTGCCGTCACTTTCGGATGACGAAAAGGCAAGGCTCGATGATATGCTCGGCGGTGAAGGAACTCCCGAAGAGCTTCTGGTGCAGAATGCTGCAACGGCACTTACCGAGCTTACTCAGTGCGCCGCAGTCGCAACAAATTCCGCTCCGAGATTTTCGGTGATTTCAAAGGTTGAGGTTATTCCGACGGGAAAAAGACTGTATGTCATTCTCCTTATCACTTCCAACGGAAGCATCAAGAATAAGGCGTGCAGGCTTGAATTCGACCTCAGCAATGAACAGCTTGAATTCTTTACACATTATATTGAGGAAAATCTTCACGGTGTTTCGGTTGACGAGCTTTCTGAGGAAATGCTCGACAAAATGGTTGCCGCAGTAGGTGCTTATATGATTTCCCTTTCGCCTCTGGTACAGGGAATATGTGAGCTTTCTGCCGACCTGAGACACGAGGAGCTTACCGTAAGCGGCGGTGAAAAGCT
>SVNJ01000130.1 GCA_015066955.1 Ruminococcus sp.
TATCAATGATAACGCTTCCCTCAAGACCTGCATTTTCTGCAATCTGACGAACGGGAGCTTCGAGTGCCTTAAGGATAATCTTAGCACCTGTCTTTTCGTCGCCGTCGAGAGCGGGGAGAAGCTTTTCAACTGCGGGGATAGCGTTGATGAATGCAGTACCGCCGCCTGCAACAATACCCTCTTCAACAGCAGCCTTAGTAGCAGCGAGAGCGTCCTCGATACGGAGCTTCTTTTCCTTCATTTCGATTTCAGTAGCTGCACCGACCTTGATTACCGCAACACCGCCTGCAAGCTTGGCAAGTCTTTCCTGGAGCTTTTCACGGTCGAAATCAGAAGTGGTAGTCTCGATAGAAGCACGAATCTGATTAACTCTTGACTTGATAGCGTCCTTGTCGCCTGCACCGTCAACGATGATTGTGTTTTCCTTCTGAATAACAATCTGCTTAGCCTGACCGAGCTGGTCGATAGTAGTTTCGCTGAGTTCAAGACCGAGTTCAGCTGAGATAACCTCGCCGCCTGTAAGGATAGCGATGTCCTTGAGCATTTCCTTACGTCTGTCGCCGAATCCGGGAGCTTTTACAGCGGCAACCTTGAATGTGCCTCTGAGAGTGTTGAGGATAATTGTAGTAAGAGCCTCGCCCTCAACGTCCTCTGCGATGATAACAAGCTTTCTGCCAATCTTTACAATCTGCTCAAGAAGGGGGAGAATCTCCTGAATTGAAGAAATCTTCTTGTCTGTGATAAGAACGAAAGCGTCGTCGTAAACAGCTTCCATCTTATCTGTATCTGTAACCATGTAGGGTGAAATATAGCCTCTGTCGAACTGCATACCCTCTACAACCTCGCTGTAGGTTTCAGCAGTCTTGCTTTCCTCGATAGTGATAACACCGTCAGCAGTAACCTTTTCCATAGCCTCAGCGATAAGCTTACCTACACTCTCGTCAGCGGAGGAAACTGTACCTACTCTTGCGATATCCTCAGAGCCTTCAACTGCCTTTGAGTTAGCAACGATTGTAGTAACAGCAGTATCTACAGCCTTAGCGATACCCTTCTTGAGAACCATAGGATTAGCACCTGCGGCAATATTCTTCATACCCTCTCTTACGATAGCCTGAGCAAGAAGAGTAGCAGTAGTTGTACCGTCACCTGCTGCGTCGTTTGTCTTTGTAGCAACTTCCTTGACAAGCTGAGCACCCATATTCTCGAAAGCATCGTCAAGCTCGATGTCCTTAGCGATAGTAACACCGTCGTTAGTGATAAGGGGAGCGCCGAACTTCTTGTCGAGGACAACGTTTCTGCCCTTAGGTCCCATAGTGATTCTTACAGTATCTGCAAGCTTGTCGATACCTGCCTGCAGTGATTTTCTTGCGTCTTCGCCGTATTTAATATCCTTAGCCATAATAGTAATCTCCTTAATTTATAATAGATGTGTGATAATCTGTTTTGGCAACACCTGCGGTCACCCATAGGTAGAGCATACGCTCAAATTTAACCGAAATGCTTTGGCGGGTCGACGTGGGCGTCGACCCCTACAATTTCAGTTTTTGTTACGCAAACCTGATGTTAGTCAACAATTGCAAGAATATCGTCCATTTTAACGATGATGTATTCTTCACCTTCGAGCTTAACGTTGGTGCCTGCGTATTTAGAGATAAGAACCTTATCGCCCTTCTTCACTGTCATTGTAACGTCCTTCTTGCCCTCGCCAACCTCGAGAACCTCTGCAACCTCAGGCTTTTCCTTAGCTGAGCCTGAAAGAATGATACCGCTTTTTGTGGTCTCCTCTGCCTCTGTCATTTTTACGACAACTCTGTCCTGTAAGGGTTTGATAGTCATTATTTATTCCTCCTAAAAATAATTTTAGATATAAAAGCTTGTTTTAGCACTCTCTTTTATTGAGTGCTAATTATATTTTATCAGTTTACGGAAAAAAATCAAGTACCTTTTGCAAACTTTCACAATTTTTGGATATATGCATAATTTTTCCCTGATGATATGGCTGATTTTATGCTTTTTTGTTCGGCAGCAATGTCGTTTTTATTCGGAATCTGCAATTCAATACTTCCTCTATGGGGAAGCATTGAATTGCAGCGCTAATACCTTCATCCGTCCGAAGCTTTGCCTCAATGTTATCGTAAGGCACGATAAGAGTTACCTGTACGGTATCCATATCAAAAAGTGACCGAAAATCGACAAAAATCCCGAAAATCTTGAAAAAACGCATTGACATGGGGATTTATAAGGGGTATGATAAAATTGTATATTGTGTCCTGAAGGAGGTGAGCTTGGTGGAATGCGGTAAAAATATCATGATTGGCGACGATTCTGAGGACATTGGAAGAGTTTTTGAAAGGTATCTGAAAGCTGTCGGATATAATGCTGAATGTATACGCAACGACTGTGATCTGATTTATGGAGCTGTGTGTGACATGCAGCCTGATATAGTGATACTCAGCGTTACACTTACCGAAAACCGCATAGCCGAGCTTACCATGAAAATTAAGACAAGCTTTCCAAAAGTAAAGGTTGTGGTGCTTACTTATGTTGCGTCGCCGAAGCTTTGCCGTGAGATTACTGACAGCGGTGCGGAAAGATGTGTTGTAATGCCTGTTTCGCTTCATGAGCTTGGGTGTCTGCTGGGTGACGTAATGCGGGATAAGTATATATTCGACTTCGACCCGATTATTATAGATTTTCTTGCAGGCTTCGGATTCAGAAAGAATATGGCAGGCTTTCGTTATCTTTGTACGGCGGTAGGACTTTGCCTGCTTAATCCTGAGTATGCAGCTGATATAACAAGATCTCTTTACGTAAAAATCGCTGAGCTTCATGATACACAGCCTTCGCTTGTGGAGCGTTCGCTTCGTCATCTCTGTGAGTCTGTACATAAAAGCGGTGCAGACGAAAAAATGCTTTGTGACAGGATTATTGGAAGCTTCGATAAGCGTCTTACAAATGCCGAGCTGATTATTGGTGTTACCGATGTTTTTGCGGAGAGGTTCAACCTTTATTGACAGCTGAATTTTTGATAATAATGATAAGACCTCCCATAATCGGGAGGTCTCAATTTGTTTACAGCTCGCCTCACCCTTTGAGGGGGACGGTTTACACGGTCAATTTCAATAAGTATAGCAGCAGGGCATGGCCGCACGGGTTCCCTGCTTAGAAGAACGTACTCTTATACTCATCAACCCTTGCTTTATCGCCGTGACAGTCAATTTCAATCATTTCACGGGAAAGAAACCACTTTATTGCACCAAAAAGAGCAGAGAAAGCTACCGCATTTGTAAGGATACTGAAATAGATACGTATATTGAGAATATTTCCAAGCATACCGCCGAGTATGACTCCGAGACATATTATCACAGCTGCTTCAAGACAGGTTTTTCCCGGATCGAGGGAAAGAAACGTAAAGCAGACCGCCGCTGAGAATACCGCATGACCAATTGCAAGCACCAGCGAATAAGGCTCGTAGAAATCGAAATAAGCTGAGTTAAGCTCCATAATCATAAGTATAAGCTCAACCGCAATATATACGGGATAGCCTAATTTAAGCCAGTTTCTCATTCTCACAGTCTTATTTATGTCGATAATCGCAAGCAGTATACAGAAAAATCCGCTTGCTTCAAGAGTATACGCAACAACCTCAAGTATGATCGAAAGCACGCTTCCTGCGGAATAGAAGGAATAATAGATAAAGCAGACTATACTAAAGCAGACGAACAGAAGATTTCCGACAAGTCCGTAGGTAAGTCCACGAGAAAGCCTTTCATGCATGGCTCTACTCCTTATCCGAGAGCCTTTAATGCTCTCTGACCGATGTCCTTTCGGTAATGAGCACCCTCAAAGCTTATCTTGTCTACTCCTGCATAAGCCGTAGCAAGAGCTTCGGGGAGAGTATCACCCTTAGCGGTAACACCGATTACACGTCCGCCGTTGGTAAGGAATTTTCCATCATCGGAAAGCTTGGTACCTGCATGGTATACGAAACAGCCTTCGGTCTGACCCTTTTCGTCAAAGCCGTTCATCTCAATACCCTTAGGATAGCTTTCGGGATAGCCGCCGCTTGCCATAACTACGCAAGCACAGCTTCCCTTATGCCACTTTATATCAACCTTATCAAGCTCATGGTTATAGATAGCCTCGAAAATCTCGTAAAGGTCAGCGTCAAGCATAGGGAGTACAACCTGAGTCTCAGGGTCGCCGAATCGGCAGTTATACTCGATAACCTTAGGTCCCTTAGGAGTAAGCATGAGTCCGAAATAGAGACAGCCTTCAAAGGTACGTCCCTCAGCATTCATAGCGTTCATGGTAGGGATAAAGATAGTCTCCATGCACTCCTTAGCAATATCGTCGGTATAGTAGGGGTTAGGGGA
>SVNJ01000014.1 GCA_015066955.1 Ruminococcus sp.
GAGCATCTTCAAGGGGATGATCTCTCATCTGCTCGAACCTCTTACCGTAGAGGGGAATAACTTTCTCCACTTCAATCTTCATCGGCTCGTAGCTGTAAGCCTTGTGATTCAGTGGAGCATTGAATGTGATTTTTTTCATTAGCATCAACTCTCTTTCTTTATAAATGTATAGGGGAAAACAAAAATGCCGAACCAATCGAGAGTAGTGACTCTCGACGGGTTCGGCATAACGAACAAGAAACCGTTGGAAACTTTGTGAAAGTTTTTCTGAGTAAAAAAGAGCAGTATTCGGAAATTTCTCTCCAAATCTGCTCTCAATTCTCTTGAAAATGAAAAAACGCCCGTTCAAATCCTCTTTTGAGGCTGAAAAGGCAAAATGTCATCTACGGTTTTCATATAAAAAATTCCGGCGTCAGAGTAGCAAAAAACCACGCAAATGCGTGGTTTTAGGCTCTGTCATCTATTTTGTATAACAGTGTTGGAGCTGGTGACCCGACTCGAACGGGTACTCAGATTTATCAGAACCAAGTTGTATACAGTGTCGTAGTTGATATAGTGTGAGGGACAGTATTCCTTGCCGTGTGTTCTGTACATCCAGCACGCATAGGTGCCATAATAGCTTTCGTCCTTACGTTGCTTCTGTCCATAAGTCAGGCAGTGACCACAGTCTGCACAGTACCTTGCCCCAGTTTCTCAGAGGCATTGTCCACTTCTTCGCAATTTAGTGCGTTGCCAGATACAGAGTCTTCAGCAGCGCTGTGCTTGTTCGTCAGGACCTTTTTATCTGTGCCGATGAAGTCATCATACACACACGGAACAAGCGTGTCCGCATAATTTGTGAGTGCGTTGTCAATCGCCATATCCTTTCATAGAGAAAAGGTCGATGCATCCATATATGATTTTGTATAAGCCTTCGTACATCTCTCTGCTGTACTGAGTTTCGATGATTATACAGTCATCACCGCTCTCGATAATGTAGAACTCGAGCTGATAGTCGGGAGCTTCCTTTGCACTGTCAAAGTAAATGTTCTTAACATTGTGATAACGCAGATCAGATTCAGAAGTAGAGTAACCTTCGTATTTATCTGCATTCTTCTCAATAAGCCAGTCGGACATTTCTTCGGGAGTTTTGTCCTCGAATTTGTTGACTCTGTAATAAACAGGACGCTCGCCCTTCCATGCATCATAGGTGAAGGTGTCGCCGCCATGTTCGTTGCTGTAGGTGAAGTATTCGGGAGCCATAGCAATAACAGTGTCGAAATTGATAACACGGACTAATTCAATGGGAATCTGATCTGCAATACCTTCACGGACGACCGTAATAGATTCTGGTCCGATAATTGCATTGGGATCTTCTTCCTGCGGTGTTTCAAACTCTTTGGTTTCAATTACAGTGAAATTAAAGGCGTTTGCAAGTTCCTTTAGAGTGTCGAAGGATATTCCGTCAGCAATACCGCCAAAAACATTGACACGAACAACGCATGAATCATACTCTTTGAGAAGCAATGCCTTGTGTTCTGACAGAGCCGCAATGACTGTAACGTCGGAATCCGTTGTGATTTCCTGTTCCTGATAATCATCAATGTTTCCTATATTAAGAAAAGCAGTATCAAATGTGCCCTTTGAAATACGGCTGAGTTGATAATCGAAGGACAGAATACGGGATGAGTCAATAAAATCACCGTCATATCGGAATGATCCGTCTTCATATCTGTAGCCGCCAAGAGGAGAGTTTATTGTAGTGTCAGTAAATTCGGTGTTGTCATTGATAACTGTCTGCACCATTTCTTCATAGGACATTTCGGTAAAGTTGGTATGAAGAGATAATCCGTATTTTTCGGTAATTTCATCAACCTTGTCTGCCATTTCCTGTGTGTATACGTTGTAGGCATTATATTTTTCGTCAAGACCAAGATCCTCCGGACCTTCCTGATCGACTTGTGAAAGAATTGAGCCGTCAGGGTCATAGCAATCCTCGAATTCTTTCCACTCGACTGCCGCTTTATATTCATTACTGCCTCCAAAGCCGGAGAGCGATAGGTTTGTTTCGATATCAGTGATATCATTTCCAGGATTTGTTGTATCAATTACCGCATCTCTCAGTCCGAACATTTTCGTAGCAAAGGCAATGGTTGTGAAATTTGTAAGTGTCAATATTACTGCCGCAAATAAAAGTGGTCTCTTAATAATTTTTCTTGATTTTTTTACTGTTATTCTGCTCTCGCTGCTTTCTATGTATTGAGCATCTATCAATTCAATTGCATTGAATAAATCATTTCTATTCATTGAAATATCCCTCCTTGGAAAGGTGTTCTCTCAGCTTTTTACGAACTCGGCTAAGCGTTACAGTTGCAGCGTTTTCACGCATATCATAGCGATCGGCAATCACCTTCATAGGCTCTGAAAAGAAATATCTTCTGATGAATAAATTTCGCTCACGCTCCGGCAAATCTTCAATAAATTGATTGATTACCCTGCCAAGCTCGTTTGCATCAACCTGCCCTTCGACGTCTGATTCGTCTGCAATACATTCAGCCAATTCTTCAAGCACAAGCGGTATATCTCCGCCACCTCTCTTTTTCGTCTTTGTCGCTTTATACTTGTCAAAGGACAGGTTCCGTGTAATTTTGGCGAAAAATATTTTCAGCACCATTGGTATAGTAGGTGGTATCGTGTTCCATGCTCGTAGCCATGTATCGTTTACGCATTCTTCAGAATCCTCGTCGTTGCCCAGTATACCATGAGCAATGGAAAAGCAGTATGCTCCGTATTGATTCATCGAAGCGGAAATTGCTCGAGGATCTTTATTGCAGTAGAGCTCTATGATTTCATAATCGTTCATTATATGCCTCCTTCTCAGTAGTTTATGAAGCTTCTCATCCTATAAGACGACAAAAAACGGAAAACCTTACAAGTGAATTACAACATTTTTTAAAACACAAGCCTCTGAAACAATAATTTCAGAGGCTTTAATTGGAGCTGGTGACCCGGATCGAACGGGCAACCTGCGGTTTACGATACCGCTGCACTACCATTGTGCTACACCAGCATTTGATATTCAGTTTTAATTTTGCAAGGCTTGCGGTGTCCGTTGCGATGTTGCTTTACCGACAACCCACGACCTGCAGTTTACGATACCGCTGCACTACCATTGTGCTACACCAGCGTGCTGTTAAAACATACATATTATACACTAAAAATCAGAAAAAGTCAAGCATTAAAAATCCCGTACGCAAAAGCGTACGGGAAATATTTTATGGCTGAAATTCAAAGCATGGCATAAGCTCAAGCTTGAATTTGTTTTTAATATGCTTGTCATCGATGAGAGCCTTTGTTTCGGAATTTTCACATACTCCCGTGCGGATATACCTGTCAAGTACAGCATAGGTGAAGCCGAGATTGTCCTCGTCTGTTTTGCCGCACAGACCATCGGAGGGAACCTTGTCAACAAGCACCTCAGGCAGTCCGAGAACCCTTCCCATTTCCTTGACTTCAGCAACGGTAAGTCTTGCAAGAGGGCTGAAATCTCCCGCAGAATCGCCATAGCGTGTGGAGTAGCCCACCCAGTCCTCCGAGAGGTTGCACGTATTGGCAACACGTCCGTTACAGCTCTGACTTACAGCATAAAGTACCGCCATTCTAAGTCTCGGGGGAAGATTTACAATGGTCTGATTTGAGAGTCCGTCCAGACTGAAACCATTTATGGGCTTTGAGTTTTCAAGTCCGCTGAGCACCCCCTTATAAGCCTCGTTTATATTTACCTCAACAGCCTTAATGCCTAAATGCTCTACAAGAAGTCTTGCCATATCTATATCACTCTGCTCACCGTTTGGCATAAGAACTCCTATAACACGGTCTTTTCCGAGAGCCTCCACGCACAGTGCCGCACATATAGAGCTGTCCTTGCCGCCCGAAATTCCTATAACCGCATTGCAGCCCTTTCCGTTTTTCTCAAAGAAGTCACGAATCCACTGTGCAGCCTTTTCTGTTGTTTCCTTAGCATTGAATGAATAATTCATCAGAAATTACCTCCGTTTAATTTGCTTCTGATTTCGCTGAGAGTATACTCCTTAAGCATTTTTCCGTCTTTGAAAACAGGCTCAAGGAGATTGCCCTGAGGAATATCCTCAGATGTATAGCCGTCTTTGTAAGCAAGCTTTCCGTCCTCATCCCTGTAGACGAAGCATAGTCCACGCTGACTTTTCTTGAAGCCGCCGTCCTTTGGATTTTTGAATATAGGATAGCATTTTCCGTCAATTTCCGCATAGCAAGCCTTTATGCATGAGCTGAATGTATCTCTTGTAAAGGGCTTGAGCATATTGTCCTCTTCGATGCAGTGCATTGAGAATGAACCTACACCGAGAACCGCATTTGAGCATGCAAAGCCGTTTTCCTTGAGAATACGGTAGATTTCCTCGCATCTCTGCACTGTAATACTGTCGCCGTAAATAGCCTTTACATGGGGGTCGAGAACCTTATAGCCCTTACTGTTTACCGTTCCGCCGAACTGCTCCCACAGCTTGAAAACAGTTTTTGTAACAACTTCAACGCAGTCTCCCGAGTCACCTCTCATAAGCATACAGCCGTTGTGAGCGAGGATTTCATCATGAAGCTGAGGGAGGATATTGTCAATCACATTCCAGTAGTCGTAGCTGTCAAGTACGCATGAAAAGCTTGTGTTCGGATAAAGCTCCGTAAGCATTCTTCTGAGGAAGGTTATTTCGTCGCCGTCAGCCGCATAATTCGAGCACATTACAAAATGCTCTGTGCTGACCGCACCGTATGCAACAGGCTCTTTTGTGCAGTCACAGCTGAACATGCTTTCAAGGTAGGGGATAGCAGGAACAGTAGCTGTATTCACAAAGGACATACACCAGCCTGCCGCTGCCTTCAGTGCCGCATCAACGCACATATCACCTCTGAAATCGAATGCACCGAGTGCTTTCGCACGAGGGACGTCGTCATCGCAGGTTTCACCGTAGTATTTATTTACAATGTCACGGTAGGTCTTTCCGACTGTTGCTGTAATCTGCGGATACCACATTTCAGCAGATATAAGGCTTTCGAGTGCCTGAGGAAGCCATGCAAAATCATCGTGGGTATTTGTGATACCGAACATGGGGACGTGAATCGGTACAAGTTCACCTTCGGGCAGTGCGATTATCTCAACAGGGAGATAGCCCACACGGTGAAGCTTTCTAATTTTATCCGAGCTGTAGATGCCCTTGCCGAGTGAAGCGTCGAGCACTCTTTCGTATTCCGCAACAACCTCATCTTCGGGAAGTGCAAAGAAATTGTCGTTGAAATAGTCGATAAGCCATGTCTTGCAGAACATCTGAAGTCCGAACATTACAACATTATCCCAGCGTTTAACTCTGCTCATTCGTGGTGTGTAGTAAGACATGGACTTTGTCATTTTCGGGTTAATCATATCGCTGTGGACCGTTTTATAGAAGTCGCACAGAAGCATAGGGTTAATATTATTCATAATTTTCAGCTCCTTTTTTGCAGGGTATAATATTTATGAGTTCATGACTGAAATTGCAGATACTGTCGGTTGTGTAGATTTTCTTAATGAGACCGCTCTCGATAAGCTCACCGCTGAGAATAGTTTTCTCGCAGTGGGAGATATACAGATAAATATTACCCGCACCAAGCTCTTTCAGCTTTCTTGCTGAGAAGAGGAATGTACCGCCCTTTGAGCATATATCGTCAACAATAAGCACACTTTTGCCCTTGATTTGCTCAACACTGCCCGAAACATCAAGTCCGAGAATTTTTCCTGTTTTCCAGTCTCGCTTCTTGATGCCGAATCCGTATGGAAGCGTTACCATTCCCGAATATCTTTTGGAAGCTCCCTCGTCGGGATAGAACATAAACGGCTCAGCGCCTTCATTCTGAGTAATTTCGCTGATAACTCTGCGGACGTTTTCTTTCGGTGACTGAATGACAAGCCTGTCAATAAGAGCCTCGCTGACCGTTGAGTGCGGGTCAAGGACTGTTACCGATTCAAAATTCAGAGAATTTATAACCTGAGCGAAATATTTCAGTGTAAAAACGTCCTCGTCGGACTTTACTCTGTCCTGACGTGCATTGGGAATATAGGGCATGAACAGTCTTATTCTGCTGATTCCGTGAGCATTAAGGTGCTTTGTGAGGTACATGAGTGTTATAAGCTCACGGTCATTTTCATAATACCAGTCGATTTCAGCATATCCGCATTCCTTTTCGGGTGCATACTTTACTAAAAGTGTACCGTCGGGAAAGCTTCCCTGCATGATTTCACTGCCGTTGATTTTAAGCATAGTTTATCACTCTCCGATAACGTTAATCTGGCACATTTTCATTGCTGTAAGTGCCGCATTGTGAGTATCGGGAGTAACTCCCGCGCAGCAACCTGCGTCTACTGTAATTTCAGCATCAGGGAAAAATGCTTTCAGTATAAGAGCATTAGAAATAACGCAGATGTCGGTGCAGAGTCCTACAAGCTCAATTTCATCAAAGCTTCTTTCGTTCCATTTTGTCCAGCCGAAGCTTGGCTTGTCGATTATGTCGCAGCCTTCAGTGCAGAGCTTTCCGGAAATCTCCCAGCCCTCAGTGCCCTTGACGCAGTGAACGACGGGGAGCTTTTTTCCTTCGGGAGTATCGAGATAGTTTTCGCTGTGAGTATCTCTTGTGAATATTATTTCACCGCCTGCCGCCTTGTACTCATCAATTTTTGCCTTAACATTGTCAACGATAGCAACAGCCTCAGCAGTACCGAGTGCTCCGTCGATGAAGTCATTCTGCATATCAATTACGATTAAAGTCTTTTTCATGGTGTTATCCTCCTTGTTTTCTTCTGAAAAGCTTTGCGGGACGATGTCCTGCACCTGTCAGATATTCGTCGGTTTCTTCAATGTAGGGTAATGCCTTTCTGCGGAAATTTGCAGGCAGAAGGGGAGTATTCAGTATAGCCTCCTGCACTCGTTGCAGAGCGGAAAGGGTGAATTTTTCGGGGAGAAAATCGAAGATAATATCGAAATTCTCGATAATGCTTCTTAGGCGGTAAAGTGCACAGGCGATAATCTCGGCATGGTCAAAGGCAAGACCGCCGCTGTCGATGATTTCGAAGCAAGGGTAGCCGAATTTTACCGATTTCATTCTGAGCTTTGAGGTTATAACGCTATCCTCAGAACGAAGAACAAGTACTGCTTCTTCGCCATTTACGGTAAATTCCACGTCACACCACCGAGCGTCTGCCGCATCGTCACCTCCGCAGGTATTGAGATTTTCCTCACTTATTACCGAAACAAAGGCATTTGAGATTATCCACCCTCTCGGGTCACGTCCCGGACGGCTGAATACAGCGTCGGGCATAAGTGCATCAGGGGTTATACCTGTTTCCTCCGTGATTTCTCTCATGGCACATTCTTCAAGGGTTTCGCTCTTTCTTACAAAGCCGCCGGGCAGTGCCCAGCAATCCTTATAGGGGTGTACCCCTCTGCGTATCAGAAGGAGAGAAAGCTTCTGAACGGAATCTCGTTTGTAGTTTTCGTTTTCGTCCGAACGGATTGAGAAAGCCGCAATATCAACGGCAACGGACGGTCTGTCGTAGTCCCCGATACTGTAGCTGTCGAGGAAAATTTTTTCTTCTGATTGATTCAGCGGAAGCCCTCCTTTGTGTTATTATCAAAGTGTTAATATCACCTTGATAATATTATATACTCTTTTCTATGATTTGTCAATAGGTTTTCTGAAATTTTTTATTATCATGCATAATAATCTTTTATCGCATCTGAAAAAGGACAATAGTGCACATCTGATAGATATATATGTGCAATAAGCTTTTGATTTCATCAGAAAAGTCCCCACATTTGTAGATATTGACTTTGAAGAGGGCGGGTGTTATAATTTAAATGCAAAAACGATAGTTTAATGAACGTGTAAAAATATAAAATTAATTTCAGGGGGAATTATCAGATGAAAAAGTATGGTACAAAGAAAAGAATCCTCTCTTTTCTTACAGCAATGACGGCTGTTGCAGGAAGTATAGGCACTCACTGCGGAAGCGTCCTTGCAGAAACCTACTATGGCACATACGGCGGCTACTTCGGGCTGGAAAATACATCAATTACAGATATGGGTGAACGCAGAAAGGTAGACCTTAACGCAAATGACGGACGTAAAGCTTCCTTTGAACGTTCTGCCGATAACTGGTGTGTGCCCGGAGGTTCAAGCGCTGAGGTTACTCTCAGCGGACTTACCTATAAGCTCAGCAACGGCGGCGGAGCAAGCGGCGACATCAGAAGCGTAAACTATAAGGTTCTCCAGAAGATGAACGGTATATACCCTTACATGACAATGGACGGCGTTACCATTGATAATGCGTCGGGCGGCGGTGTTATCAAGCTTGAAATTTCCGGACTTTCAGCAGGTACTCACTCTCTCAGGACATGGCACAGCTGTGTTGATAATGCCACAGTCGGCAAAATGAGCGTTACAATCAACGGTACAAAGACTGCTTCGGGAATTTCCTGTCCCACAAGAGTCACCGATGAAAACAATGCAGGTGTTTCCTATTCAACTTTTAATGTTTCAGCAGGACAGACGGTAACTGTTCTCATTTCTCCTGAAGGAAGCGGAAATGCATGGCTCAACGCTTTCGAAATCGACGGCGGCGACCCTATAAACGGTATTTCGAAAATCTCTCCCGCAGACCAGGAGACTCATCACGAGCGTGAAAAGGGACTTTCATGGACAGCAGGCAAAAACGCAAAAAGCCATGATATATATATAGGTACAGACTATGACAGCGTATTCGGTGCAAACACAAATTCCGCCGAGTATAAGGGCAATCAGACAGGCACAACCTATGAGCTTGACGAGACATATCAGTCGGTATATACATATTATTGGAGAGTTGATACAATTGATTCAAACGGAAATGTAATCAAGGGTTCGGTAAACTCCTTCAATGTTGCAAGACTTGCATTTCCGACAGCTGAGGGCTACGGCCGATACGCAAGAGGCGGACAGGGAGGCGTTGTTGTTCACGTTACAAATCTCAAGGACGACGGAAGCGAAGGCTCTCTCCGCTGGGCACTCTGCGATAAGCAGTGGCTTACTGAGGACTGGAGAGGTGTTCCGAGAATTGTTGTATTTGACGTAGGCGGTGTTATTGAGCTTAAGGATACCCTCTGTATCCCCGATAACGGCGGAAGCGTTTATATAGCAGGTCAGACTGCACCCGGCGACGGTATTACGGTTATTAAGCACGATTTTGGTGCAATGGGTTCTTCCGATGTTATTATCCGTGATGTGCGTGTGCGTGTAGGTGAGGAAAACGGCGTATCAACAGGCGGCATGGGACTTTCAAGCTGTAATTATACTATTGTTGACCACTGCTCGATTTCATGGGCGACAGATGAAGGCTTCAGTTCAAGACAGGCACAGAATATCACCTTCCAGTGGAATATCATCGGTGAAACACTTAATAATTCCGTGCACTATCTTGATTCCGACCGCACACAGACGGAGCGTCATTCCTTTGCGGCTTCAATCGGCGGTTATACAGGAAGCTATCATCACAACCTTCTTATCAACAATACAGGACGTAACTGGTCGCTTGCAGGTGCACTTGAACAGGACGGAAAAACCTATGGCGGACAGGCTGATATAAGAAACAATGTTGTTTACAACTGGAGAGACAGAACAACCGACGGCGGTGTAAGACGTCTCAACTTCGTAAACAATTACTATAAAGCAGGTGCTGTCAGCGATACAGGACTTCATGTCGTATCTATCGATGGAAATGAGCTTAATTCCGATGATATGCAGATGATGTACGTTTCAGGCAATGTTATGACTAAAACCGACGGCACTTATATCCTTAAATCCACAGACGATGCATGGGCATCAGGCAAAGCAAAATCAGGCAGAAAAAATTCCACCAATGCCGATGTAAGAAGCAATTCGCCTTTCTTTGATGCTTTTGTAGAGACAGAATCTGCCGATGATGCGTACAAAAGTGTTGTTGCAGGCGCAGGTGCAGGCGGTACATCTTCAACAGGCTGGGACTACATCGACAGCCGCTACATCAAGGAAGTTACAAACGGCACATATACTTTGACAGGAAGCCGGGACGGTCTTAAGGGTATCATCGATACACAGAATGACGCCGGCGGATATCCTACATCAAGCAATTTCGCTCACAGCAATGACGGTGTGTGTAATTCAGCTAATGATACAGACCGTGACGGTATGCCCAATGCATGGGAAACAGAGCATGGTCTAAATCCGAATGACGGTTCTGACGGTTCAGGCATTGACCTTTCACCCGACGGCTACACAAACGTTGAAATGTTCCTCAATGAGCTTTGCGGTGATGATGTGGTTTACGGCGAGCCTGTAGTTTCAGGCAAAACGGGTACTGTAATGGACACAGAGGTAACATACGTATTCGAAAACGCAGGAAGCGGACTTTACCTTGAGGTTGCAGGCGGTGAAGCTGCTGCCGGTGCAAATGTTCAGCAGGGTACAACAGGTGCCGCAGGCTGGAAGCTTAAGGACGGCGGTGACGGTTACTACTATGTTTACTCAGAGGCAGGCGACGGTCAGACTTATCTTCTCGACCTTGATTACGGCAAGGTTGATAACGGTACAAACATCGGAATCTACACCGATACAGCCGCTGACGCACAGCTTTTCAAGTTTGTGAAGAACAGCGACGGTTCATATACAATTACCACAAAGCCCACAAAGGATGCAAGCTGTCTCGGTGTTGCCGCAGGTTCAACAGAAGAGGGTGCAAATGTAGTGCAGTGGGCGTCGGACGGCTCAGATAATCAGAAATGGATTGCAAAAATCAGACTTAAGGGCGATCTTATTGACAATCTTCTTATCAGTGAAACCTCATTTTATAACAGCTGGGGTATCGACAGCAGTGCGGCGACGGGCGACCTTGTTTACGGTGACAGAGACGCAACCTATACAGCACTTCCCGCAGAGCTTGAAGGTGCTGAAACTATCCTTACGGCATGCGATGCAAAGGGTGTGAGCGGAACACTTGCTGAGTTTACCGCAGGCGATGATATATCGGTATACGTTGCACTTGACAACAGAGTTACAGCAATTCCTTCGTGGCTTTCGGGCTGGGAGGCTACAGGTCTTACAGCTGTCAACAGCAAGGACGTAACCTTTAACCTTTATAAAATGGACTACAGCACAGACGAAACCGTAACACTCGGTGAAAACGGTCAGTCAAGCGGCTGTGTGAATTATACTGTATTTGCGGTTAAGTCGGAAGAACCGACAACTCCCGAACCGACTACAGAGCCGACGACTTCCGAGCCTGCTACAGGCGGAGTTGAAGCAACTGTATGGGGTGATGCAAACGATGACGGAGATGTTCTTGTTAACGATGTAGTACTTGTTATGAGCTATGCTATGTCTCCCGAAACCTCTGCGCTTACGCCACAGGGTCTTGCAAATGCGGATGTATATCAGAACGGTGACGGCGTTGCGGTTACCGATGCGGCATCGATTCAGAAATTCCTTACGAAGCTTGTAAGTGAGCTTCCCGAATCTTAATTCAGCTTTTCATCTATAATTCTCTCAGAGCTCGTACCGGTATTTTCCGGTGCGAGTTCGCTTTAT
Source organism: Ruminococcus sp. (assembly GCA_015066955.1). Taxonomy (GTDB): domain Bacteria; phylum Bacillota; class Clostridia; order Oscillospirales; family Ruminococcaceae; genus Ruminococcus. Next base: position 11,638 of record SVNJ01000014.1, read on the forward strand.
GCATTGATTTTACAGCTTTATTTTCCCTATCCTCTTGCAATTTTCTTCTGTTATGCTATAATAACAATAACCAGACAAAAAGGAGTTTTAACATGAAATATTCAAATCCGATACTAAGGGGCTTCTACCCCGACCCAAGCGTATGCATGGCGGAAGGGAAGTACTATATGGTATGCAGTACCTTTCAGTATTTTCCCGGTGTGCCCGTATTTGAAAGCGATGACCTTGTAAACTGGACTCAGGCGGGCCACTGTCTTACAAGAAAAAGTCAGGTAATGCTTGAAAATATCCGAAGCTCAGGCGGAGTTTTTGCCCCAACCATACGCTATAACAACGGTAGATTTTATATGGTTACCACAAATGATACCCTCAGACGTCATTTTTATGTGTGGACGGATAATATCTACGGCGAATGGTCTGAACCTATTTTCGTAGATCAGGACGGAATAGACCCCTCTCTCTATTTCGAGGACGGCAGAACATTCTTCATCAGCAACGGCATGGACGACTTCGGCGAAAACGGTATTGTACAGTGCGAAATTGACATTGAAACGGGCAGAAAGCTTACCGAAAGCCGAGTTATATGGAAGGGTTCGGGCGGACGCTTCCTTGAAAGCCCTCATATGTACAAAATCAACGGCGAATACTATCTCATGGCGGCAGAGGGCGGTACAGAGTACGGTCATATGGTTACATACGCAAGAAGCAGGGATATATGGGGAGAATTCATCGGCTATCCGAAAAATCCTGTTCTCACCAACCGCAATAAGGGCGGCTATTCCATTCAGGGCGTAGGTCACGGTGACCTTGTACAGGACAAGTACGGCGACTGGCACATTATCCATCTCGGCTTCCGTCAGATTGGTGAATGGTCAACATATCATCATCTCGGCAGAGAGGTGTTCATGACTCCCGTATTTTTCGGTGAGAACGGCTGGTTTACGGCAGGTCTTGACGGCACAACAACTCATGAATACGAAATACAGGGTGATTTTACTCAGAATCGCAAGAATCTCTATACCTTTGAGAATACGCAGTGGGACAGGGAGTGGATTTATCTACGTCACCCTCATGAGGAAAACTATAAGCTTTCCGAAAACAGCCTCACGCTTCACGGAACAAGTGTAACTCTTGACGAGGCGGTTTCACCCACATTTCTCGGAATCCGTCAGCTTGACTTCAATATGGAGCTTTCCGTCAATGTTACGTCAGACGGTGGTGAATCGGGAATAACCATGTATATGGACGAAAGCCACCACTATGACCTTGCCTTTGAAAAGAGTGCAGACGGAAGTGCAAGGGTGCTGCTCAGACTGAATATCGGCGATGTGAAATCCGTTCAGAATGCCGTAACGGTAAAGTCAGAAAGTGCACGTCTTATTGTACGCTCAGACAGCTTCAATTACAGTTTCTTCGTGCAGGACGGAGAAACGGAAGCAATGCTTGGAAAGGCTCAGACACGCTACCTCTCTTCTGAGGTTGCAGGCGGCTTTACAGGTGTTGTAATGGGGCTTTACTCTGTGGGAGACGGCTCGATGGCACGCTTTTCGGAATTCAGATGTGAATATAAATAAGCATGAAAAAGCCTCCGCTTCGTTTGGTTGAAGCGGAGGCTGATTGTTTATTCTCAGGATTCCGGGAGAGAATCAATAAGCTTTGTGAGATATTTCTGAACAGAAACTGCATCTGTAACAGCAAGGCCGTCGCCTGACTGGTAAACGTCTGCACGCTCAATCTGCTCATCTGTAAGAGGATATGCCTCTGCATTTATAACATAGGACATGATTGCGATAGCGTCTGCAACCTCAACTTCGCCTGTGCCGTTAACGTCGCCGTATACAACGTCAGCCGCAGGACCTGTTGTAGGCTCGCCCGGAGTGCCTGTGCTGTCAATTGTAAAGCTTTCAATGTGGCAGAGACCATATTCACCGTCAACTACGTGGAAGTAGGCTGAGAAGGTGATTGTATCGCCAACCTTTGCATCTGAGATGTCAGCATGAGTGAAATTATAAGCCTGCTGTTCTCCGTTTGCGTCCTCGATAGTGATAATGCTTCCGTCAATTGCAACAACTTTACCTGTTGTTGAAACGTGTACATCATTGTGAGGTGCTGTTGTAGGCTGGGGAGTCGGCTCAGGAATCTCATAATCAATACCGTCAATGATTGAGTAAAAAGCAGACTTAGCCTGGAATTCTGCGTCGAAAATAAGCGGATACTGTGAAGCTCTCCAGCTCTGGTCGTCTGTTACACCCCAGAATACAACAGCTGAGATGTTGTCTGCATACTTAACGCATACATCCATAATGTCGCTGTAGTACTTAGCCTGAACTTCAAGATTTGAGTCAGCTGAACCGGGAATTGTAACGTCAAGCTCTGTTACCTGAATGTCAAGACCTGTTGCCGCAAAAGCAGCTACAGCCTTTTCATAAGCGTTGATTGAAGGGAATGCGTCTGCGCCCTGTCTTGCGTCAAGGTGTGACTGCATGCCGATACCGTCGATAAGACCCTTTGCTTTAAGGTCATTTGCCATTTTAACGATAGCATCTGTTTTCTGAGTCATGTACTCATTGTAGTCGTTGTAGTAGAGCTTACAGCCTTCGGGAGCATACTTTCTTGCATACTCAAATGCAGGCTCAATGAATGAGTTGTCGCCGAAAACCTGTACCCATGCTGAGTTTGAAGAGCCGTTCTGACCCTGCTGACCTGCTGTACGGGGAGTACCCTGATCTGTCCATGCTTCGTTTACAACGTCATAAGCGTAAATGTCAACTGTAGGATATTCTTCCTCAAGAGCAGCGAAAACGTTTTTGATATAGTTTTCCATACGCTGGAGCATAATTTCTTCTGTTACCCATGCACCGTCATCTGCGTAGCCTTCCTTGAAGAACCAGTCGGGAGTCTGGCTGTGCCATACGAGAGTATGACCTCTTACGGGGATATTGTTATCACGAGCGTAGTTAAGGAAGGATCTTGCCTTTGCAAGAGTAACCTGCGGATTTGTCTCGCCTGCCTCAATTGAAGCCTCACGGTTAAGAAGTGCATCAGGCTTCATCTCGTTTCCTGCTGTGAGACTGTCATCAAAATGCTTCTGAACAAGGTTCATGAATGACGGTGAAGCAATATTTGACGGTGTTATAGCAGTACCGATTTTGAAGTACTGTGAGTATACATCGCTGAGAGAGGGGATGTCCTCCTGAATGGGAGCAACGGGTACTGTTTCAATAGAGAAGTCGTCAACATAGATGTTGTCGGTGTTTCCGCCCTCAAAGTAAACGTATACATCTGTTACATCGCTTGTGAAGCTGATTTTCATATCTGAGAATTCAAACCAGCCGTTGCCGCTTACTGAAGCGAGATTGGTGTAAACGGGGTCTGTAGCACCTTCGGGAGTGTACTGCATACTGAGTGTAACAGTTGTGTAGTACTGACCCATTACCCATGCGTTTACGTAGTACTCCGTGTTTGCCTCGCAGGTGCCGTCATCGAGACGGAACTGAGGACCGTTCCAGTTTTTTTCTCTTCCGCTTACGCAGAGAGAATAGTCGCCCGTATGAGCGTACTCTGTTGTTGCTTCAAGAACTTCGGTTTCACCTCTGCGAGTGAAGTGTTCTGTGACCTCGCCGTCCTCAAAGCCTGTTGCGAAGATAACCTCGCCTGTGCTCTCGGATTCAGCTGTGCCTGTCATTGCCATTAAAGGAATTGATGAGCAGGCGATTGCTGTGCCTAATAATCCGGCACATGCCTTTTTGATTGATAATTTTTTCATAAATATAACCCTCCACAGTACGAACCCGTCCGCATAGAATATAACGCACATCTTTTCGGCAGATTCCGTTGATGTCTGAATTTTTAGCCTTGTATTCATCAGAATTATGCACGAAAATCTGAACATGAATCCTATGCGGACAGGTTCTGATATTTACAAATAGTATTTTAGCACACTAAATTTACTATTGTCAATAGAATGCAAAAAAGTTCACAAATTTTGGTGAATATGAGCAAAAAACGACTTGATTATTTGTCACAGAAAAAGGCACGCCAGATTATGACGTGCCTAAGTCTGTATAAAAAGTCGGATAGCTCGTAATACTTATTGGGACGCCGAGGGCGGCGTCCCCTACAAAACAACGTAAAAATGGGGACAATTGTAGGGGCGGTCATCGGCCGCCCGAGATAAAACAGAACTTTTTGGACATTATAAGGCACGCCAGATTATGACGTGCCTTGTAGTTTTATTGTCCGGATCAGGATTCGGGAAGAGAGTTTATAATCTTTGTGAGGAACTTCTGAATAGAAGCTGCATCTGTTACAGCAAGACCGTCGCCTGTCTGGTAAACGTCAGCATTTCTGATGCCTTCGGGAGTAACGCCTGCGTTTACGGGATTCAGAGCGTAGCTCATTACGAGAACAACGTCATTTACAAGAACCTGGCCATCGCAGTTAGCGTCGCCCCATACTATATTATCGTCGGGTTTTGTTGTAGGTTCGGGAGTTGTTTCTTCGATTTTCTGAAGCTTTATAACGATTTCAGCTGTTGTTGAGTCTTCTGAGAACTTAACATAATAATTGTTGCCTGCCGCTTCGATGTAGCCATCGGGAATATTTCTGATAAGTGCCTGATATGAAACGTTTTCGTCGATTGAAGTGCATGCAACGATAGTCTTGGGGTTTTCGTCGGAAGTGTTCCATACAATTGCTTCAGCCTCAGTTTCCATGAGTACCTCTGCACCGGGAATGTATTCGCCTGTTTTTTCGTCAACTACACTTACTGTAACTTTACATTCAACGGGATCGGGAGTAACTGTAGCATCTCCGAAGTCAAAATCGCTCTTGATTTCGGGAGCAGCATCAATAATGGCCTGAGCTGTTGTTGTATCGCCGCCGAAAGCGGAATAGAGACCTGCACAAGCAACAGTGAAGCAAGCGTTGTAGTCGAGAGCCATTTCGGTCTGTGCATAGGAGTCAACAGCGTCTGTGATAGAACCGCTTGTATCGGATGCACCGCCTACGAGAGCGCCGTAAAGAGTATACTTCATTGCCTGCTTATCGGGGTTAGCTGCTCTGTGGTGGATGCGTGTAGGATATTTATTGCTGTAGCCGAGAAGGTAGCTGTAGCCTGCGGGATTGTTGCCGAGAATAAAGTCCATCTGCCATGCAGCAGCATCAAGGTAGGACTGATTATTTGCAAGCTCACCGTAGGTAAGTGCGTAAGCCTGATGCGCAGTTGTAACGTGAGTTGCCCCAACCGTCGATGACGTAGTATTGCTTAGCATTATTGTTTGAGAATTTATCACTGTTGTACTTTACTTCGTTGAGATAAGCCGAATCGCCTGTAATCTGAGCCATGAGACAAGCATAGCCGCCCCATACCTTACCCCAGCTGTAAATCCAGCCGTCATAGTTGCCGTTGTAATTTCCGTTGCCTGTGGGCTTATCTGTGGGGAGAGAATGCTTGCTGCTGTCTGCAAGGTAAAGCCATGCCTCTGCCCATGCCTTGTCGCCGGGAACGTTTGCAGGGTCTGTGCCGTAGAAGGACATGCCGCTCATTTCATTGCCGTTGTACTTCTTGCTGAAATTGTAGATAGCGTCAGCGTACTTGAGACATTCAGCAGCGTATGTGGGGTCAGAATTCTTGAAGGTAGCTGCAACAGAAGCAAGTGCAGCCGCCATCTGATAAGCGATTCTGTTGTTGTTTGCTTCGGAAGTGAGCCAGTAGGTAGCTCTTTCGTAGGTCTGTGTTTCGGGAGCGGTCCAGATTCCGTGATCTACGTTACCGTCTGCAACAGTATGACAGATTGCCGCAACCTCTCCGTTATTATTGAGGAAGGTTGACTTCATGAGATAGTCAGCTGTTTCACGGAGAACATAGAAGAGATGTCCCTCTGTACCTGTATCCTTGAATGCTTCGGGGTATGCGTAGTAAGCCCAGCCTAAAGATGAAGCGTTGAATGCCATAGTGATATTGAATTTTACGTGGTCGCCCGCATCGTGGTAGCCGCCCGAGAGGTCAACTTTGTTGGAACCTCCGTTCTGTGACTGGATAACTGATTTTGCGCTTGATGAAAGCTTTGTTGCCTTGTCGAGTGAAGCCTCTGCGTCGTAAGTATGGCAGTTTCCTCTCCATGTAAGACAGTTGTCGTCTACCTCGCAGCCGCACTGGTTAGCGTCGTAGAAGTAGAGGGAAATTTCAAGCGCTTCTGCATAGTTTGCGTTTCCGGCAGCTGAAACACCCGAAGTGATGCCAAAAGAGGGGATTGCTGAAGCAAGCATGGCAGTACTGAGGATACCTGCCAGTATCTTCTTCGTTTTTGAATTTTTAATCATGAAAAACTTCCTTTCTTAATGGTATTGCACCTGCTTAACAGAGTCCGTGCAGAGAGGGTTAAGCATGGTGCACAGTTTTAATCTTGATATGTATCATAATTATATCACATTTTCATTGATAAATTGTTAATATTCTGTGTACAAACAGGTGTGAAGGCAATATTCGGCACTTATATCAAAAAATAATATCCCGACTTGTAAGCTTTTACCATAAAACAGGTTAAGCGAAAGAATTTCTTGCAAAAAGAGCGGTAGTATAGTATAATAGAATTGAAAATAAGTACGGCGGTGATGATTTTTGCCAAGATTTTTTGCGGAAGTTAATGATGAAAACAATATAATAATAACAGGAGATGACGCACGTCATATCGGCAGGTCACTGAGAATGAAGCCGGGCGAGGCGGTTACGGTATGCTGCAGAGGAGTGGACTATAACTGCGAAATTGACGGTATTACCGAAGATTCCGTTTATCTGAGACTTGTGGACAAGGAGCTTTGTGCAGCTGAGCCGAGTGTGGAGGTTACGCTTTATCAGGCGATTCCGAAGCTGGACAAGCTTGAACATATAATACAGAAAACCGTTGAGCTTGGAGTTACAAGGATTGTGCCCGTGCTTTCGAGAAGATGTGTTTCACGTCCGACGGAAAAGGATTTTTCTAAAAAGCTTGTGCGTCTTAATAAAATTGCAGAGGGTGCGGCAAAACAGTCGGGCAGGGGGATAATTCCACAGGTCATGCCGATGATTTCCTATAAGGAGGCTGTTGCACAGATGAAACAGCTTGACTGCTCGGTTATACTCTACGAGGAAGAGGGCGGCTGTTCGTTTTCCGAAGTAGATTTCGGTGGCGTACGGTCAATCGGACTGCTTATCGGCAGTGAGGGCGGCTTTGACAAGGAGGAAGCTGAGTTTGCGGCACAGAGCGGTGCACACAGAGTCTGGCTTGGAAAAAGGATACTTCGTTGTGAAACTGCACCAATAACTGCCATGTCAATTTTGATGTTTTTAACAAATAATATGTAGGGTGTTGAAATTTTAAAAAAAGTGTGGTATAATGATAATACTTTATTGAAGCCGTTCGCAAGCGGTCAATAATATTACTAATTCTTGCGGAGAAAAGAGGAATTTTAAAATGAACAAGCTTTCTATAGCATTACTCATTGCGGGTACAGCTGCTGCTACAGGTTTCGTCGTATCTCACGTTCTTAAGGGCAAGAAGAAGAGCATGGGCTCCGAGCTTTTTGATGATTGTGATGACTGCTGCTGCGATTCATGCGCATGCGATGATGATCTTGATGTAGTGATTCCTGCTGAAGAGGCAGAGGATTGTGCAGAAGAAATCAAGGAAACAGTTGAAGAGGCTGCTGAGGAAGTGGCTGAGGCTGTTGAAGAAGCAATTGAGGAAATCAAGGACTGATTCTGCGGTTTAATATGTGCAGAAGGAGGGGTGTTGCCCCTCCTTGTTTTTTGAGTTTGTTTGTGCAGGTTGCTGTGCAAATCGGAAGTAATATAAGTTTTATTGTAAAAAGTCACGTTTTGTCGAAAATGGTATTGACATAAGGTGATAAAACGTGTATAATAATTAAGCTGTCTGATGCAAGCAAACGAGGCGTAGCTCAGTTTGGTAGAGTGCTTGGTTTGGGACCAAGATGCCGCAGGTTCGAGTCCTGTCGCCTCGACCACTTCAAAAACGCTTCAAAAATTTTTTCAGGAAAATTTGAAAAAATGCTTGACAAGCTTGTGAAGATGTGATATAATAATAAAGCAGTTGACGCTGGTGTAGCTCAGTTGGTAGAGCAGCTGATTTGTAATCAGCAGGTCGGGGGTTCGAGTCCGTCCACCAGCTCCATTCTATCAGGAATTCCTGATAGAATTTCTTTTGAAAATCGATATGGGAGAGTTCCCGAGTGGCCAAAGGGGGCAGACTGTAAATCTGTTGCTTTTCAGCTTCGGTGGTCCGAATCCACCCTCTCCCACCAAGATTTTCATATTTCTTTTTCCTATCCGCTTTGAGCGGATTTTTTAGTTTAAGGTGCCCTTGCAATTGCTGCAAGGACTTTTTTATGCCCGGAAAAAAAGAGAATTTGCACGGAAATTACGCTGTAATGTGCAGAAAAGTATAGATGTTGTGAGGTTTTCCGGCGAAAACTACGGCATATGTGCCGTTGACATAAATTCATTCCATTTATTTTTCAGGAGGAATTACAATGATAAGAGAAGATTTAAGAAACATTGCCATCATCGCCCACGTTGATCACGGCAAAACCACTCTCGTTGACGAAATGCTCAAGCAGGGCGGTGCTTTCCGTGAGAATCAGGCTGTTGCCGAGAGAATTATGGACTCAAACGATATTGAGCGTGAAAGAGGTATTACAATACTTGCAAAAAATACTTCTGTCTGCTATAATGATATAAAGATTAATATTATCGATACTCCCGGACATGCCGATTTCGGCGGCGAGGTTGAGCGTGTACTCAAAATGGTGGACGGTGTTCTTCTTCTCGTTGACGCAGCGGAAGGTCCTATGCCCCAGACTCGTTTCGTGCTTTCAAAGGCTCTCGAAATGGGACATAAAATTATCGTTGTTGTAAACAAGATTGACCGTCCCGACGCACGTCTTGACGAAATCGGTGACGAGGTTCTTGAGCTTCTTCTTGAGCTTGATGCTAATGACGATCAGCTTGAAAGCCCTATACTCTTCTGTTCGGGAAGAAGCGGTACAGCTTCACTCAGCCAGTATGAGGCAGGCACCGACCTTAAGCCTCTTTTCGATACAATTATAAACTATATTGAACCGCCGAAGGGCGAGGAGGAAGGTCCTCTCCAGATGCTCATTTCTTCAATCGACTACAATGAGTACGTGGGAAGAATAGGTATTGGACGCATTGAAAGAGGTTCAATCAGAGTCAACCAGCAGGTTACCGTGTGTGATTATACCGAGTCAAAAAAGAGCTATAATTCTAAAATTGTTTCTCTACTCCAGATTCAGGGACTTAACCGTGTTCCCGCTCAGGAGGCTACAGTAGGCGATATCGTATGGATAAGCGGTATCGAGAATATCACAATCGGCGATACAATCTGCGCAACCGACGCTCCTGAGGCACTTCCCTTTGTGAAAATCAGTGAGCCAACCGTTGAGATGACATTCTCCGTAAATGACAGTCCCTTTGCAGGCAGAGAGGGTAAATTTGTAACTTCACGTCAGCTTCGTGAGAGACTTTTCAAGGAGCTTCTCAAGGACGTTTCACTCCGTGTTACGGAAACAGATTCAACCGACTCGTTCAGAGTTGCAGGCAGAGGTGAAATGCACCTTTCAATCCTTATTGAGAATATGCGCCGTGAGGGCTATGAGCTTGGCGTTTCAACTCCCCGTGTACTCCTTAAAGAGGGCGAGGACGGCAGAAAGCTTGAGCCTATCGAGAGACTCGTTATCGATGTTCCTGAGGACTGCGTAGGCTCTGTTATGGAAAAGGTCTGCAGCCGTAAGGGTGAAATGGTTGATATGCACCCGCAGGGCAGCCGTACTCGTATAGAATTCCTTATCCCCGCAAGAGGTCTTTTCGGCTACAAGAGTGAGTTCCTTACCGATACAAAGGGTGAGGGAATCATGAGCCACGTATTTGAGGGATATGAACCTTACAAGGGTGATATTGACCGCAGAAACACAGGCTCGCTCGTTTCATTTGAGTCAGGCGAGGCTGTAACTTACGGTCTTTACAACGCTCAGGAAAGAGGACAGCTCTTCATCACAGCAGGTACTCCCGTTTATGAGGGTATGGTTGTGGGAGCTTCACCGAAAACAGATGACCTTGTTGTAAATGTGTGCAAGAGAAAGCACCTTACAAATACTCGTGCAAGCGGAAGCGACGATGCACTCCGTCTTGTACCACCGAGAGTTCTCAGCCTTGAGGACTGTCTCGAATTCCTTGCAGATGATGAGCTTCTTGAGGTAACTCCCGAATCGCTCAGAATCAGAAAGAGAATCCTTAGCAACACACAGAGGGCCAAAAACAGAGCAAAATAAACGACGAGGGTATTGACTATGAAGAAAGCTATATTTTCTATATTGATTTGTTCCGCAGCTGCAATGGCGTTCACTTCATGCAGCAAGGTCGGAAATACAGAAAGCAACTCCAATGCAGAAAGCAGTGTGACAGAGGAAACAACTGCCGCTGTTGAAGCTGAGACGGCTGAGGCTACCGAAAAGCCTACAGAGCGTGTTAAGGATATTCAGACAGGTGACGATTTCATGTATGAAATCATTGACGGCGAGGCTGTAATCACCGAGTATACCGGCTCTTCCGATGAAGTTGAAGTGCCTGCGGAAATCGAGGGTGCACCTGTAACAAAAATCGGCACCTACGCATTTGAAGCGGAGTACGACATCACAAGCGTAACTCTTCCCGAAAGCATTACGCTCATTGCAGAGGGTGCATTCATGGACTGTTCAAGCCTTGAAAGCATCAATATTCCTGAAGCGGTAGGCGGCATTGACAGAGGCGCATTTGTTGCATGTACAAGCCTTGCGGAAATCACAATTCCCGCAAATGTTCAGTATATAAGAGAGGAAGCCTTTACAGCATGCGAGGCTATGACTTCACTTACCATAAACAATCCCGATATAGCGTATGAAAACTGGGGACTTGAAGAGCTTCCCGAGCTTACTGTTTACGCAGAGGAAGGCTCTGTTGTTGCACAGTGGGCTGAGGGCATGGGTAAATTTTCAGCTCAGTAATTGCCGTAAGCGGTAAGGAAAGGAAAAGCTATGAGTAACTTTATCAGAAAATCCCTTGCATTATTGACAGCATTATCCTTAGCATCACTTATCTCATGCAGCGAGAAGAAGGAAAGCTCATCCTCAGTTTCTGAATTGAGCGTTGCGGAAGGCGAGTTTGTTACAGACCCCTCCGAGCCTGATTTAGGAGCGTATACCGTTAATGAAAACGGCAGAAAGCTCTATTATGACCCTGAGCAGTATGACGCTTCACTTGTAGAGGCACTTGAAGATTATTTCGTGACATTCTCGGAAAATGACTTCGATACATATCTCAGCATGGCTCAGAGCGATTATGCCGAGAAAATGGAAGCATATCTGCAGAAGGATTTCGGATATGGTATGCAGACCTCATTTGAGAAGCAGTGCGAAAGCCTCAGGTCTAATGCAGGCGGCGAGTTCAAAGTGACAAGAATCAAGGTTGAAGCACCCTCAGAGGACGGCACAGAAGGCTATCTGAAGGATCTCGGTGAGATATTCGGGGATGATACCTTTTATGACACTGTTGTTGCGAATACAGACAAGCTTCATGATGTAATGTTTTATATCATGGCAGAGGCAAACGGCGAGGAAACTCTTCTCATCAGCGAGTTTGAGATTATTTTTGCCGAAAAAGACGGAAAATACTATATGTTCGGTTAAGGGAGGCGATTTTGATGAACAATATAAAAAGATTTACAGCGGCATTTCTTGCTGTATCAGTTATGGCGTGCTTTTCGGGCTGTAAGGATGAACATGAGCATAAAATGGTTGACACTGAGAATATCGGAGATATAGCTCAGGAGGATATGCCTTACGGTTCTACAATGACTCAGCTCAGAGCGTCATCAAATGAAAATCTGAAAATGGATATTGAGTATGATAACAGATTCCTCACAGAAGAAGAAGCGTATAAAGTTGCAGATTCCGTAGCCGCACTCAATACCTGTGATACTGAGCTGTGGGAAACAACTATGCCAAGCGGTTTCGTTTATTATCTTATTTCCGTTACTGAGTCTGAGAGTGCTTCGGCATTCCTCACAGGCAGACATGATGCTCTTGCCGAGTATGCCGGTGAAGGCTTTGATTTCAATTATATTGCCGTAAACAGCTGTGTGGGTGAGGATGAAAATGACTTTGCGGACGTTGACGAATCTCTCGCCAGAGCAGGCGTGAAAGGTGAGATTACCTCTCGTAAGCATATCGGTATTGATATGTATTATTCTCTTCCCGACGGCACATCAAGTAATTCTCTCAAAGCGAAAACAGGTACTGACTACTATTTCAATATCTATGTTATCGACGGAGAGGTTTATGTACTGTAAAGATATTGCCCTGTACAATTTTGTGCAGGGCAATTTTGCAGAAAAACGAGTTCGTATTGACTTTGCTTTGTGTTATTGTTATAATTAACATAATAACAAATGATATAGGGTGATAATATTGAAAAAAGCAAAGGTGAAAACACGCTGGCAGAGAATAAACGAAATAATACTTTTACTTCATATTGTGTTTCCGGTGTGGATGCTGTTTCTGATGTACACTATTGGTATTTCCGGAAAGCTGTTTCTGATTGCTTTGGCGGCAGTTCTTCTTCTTGGCGTTATATATAAGCTTGTCATGGAATTAGGCAAGGGTAAAAAAATACTCTGCATATCAAGAGTTGTTGCTATTCTTGCAATAATTGCTTTTTATGTCCCCACGCTGATATTGATGAATTTCAATGAAACAAAATTATTTTACCCTTTAAAGCGTGCGTGTTATATACATGGAGTGTTCGGGGAGAATTATGAGTTTTATGATGATATGCTGCCCGAAAAACTGCTCGATAATTGCAGTGATTATTATTTTCGTACGCAAGGCTGTTTTCCTGCACAGGACTATCACCCGTCATCGTATCTTATATTTCATACCGATACGGAGGTGCTTGATTTGTATGCGGCTCATTATGAGACATTGGATTGTATACGTCTTGAAAACGGAATGCAGTCAGAGGATGAATTCGATGATATAGAATGGTTCTGTAGTCAGATGAGACTGAACGAGCGGGTTCAGGATAATCTTGACAATGCTGTTCTGTATTGGTTTGATGAATATTATCCTAAGGGAATGCTGTTAAACTATGAAACTGGTCTCGTGGCAATTTTAACTTAATATTATACAAAAAGCCTCTGTACAAATGAATTGTACAGAGGCTTGAATTTTACTAATGTGCCCAGTTAATAGAACGGGAGTGCCTTTTCAGTGCAGTCATGAGCAGCATACCCATAATACCGCAGCAGATAACCTCTCCGATTCCGACTGTAAGCATAAAATAAGGTATTGTGCCTTCGAATTGATAAGCATAGGCAAGCACAAAGGGGACTATAATCATGTTTGCGAGAATCGGCGGCACAGGAGCGGCATAGCTGTGATTTCTGAGTGCGTAAGTACCCAATGCACCGATAAGTGTAGCCATGCTTCCGCCCACTATATCCCAAGGAATGCAGCCTGTTGTCAGATTAGAAATAAGACAGCCGATGAAAAGTCCCGGAATTGCCGCAGGTGTAAACACAGGCAGTATGGTCAGAGCTTCAGAAAGGCGGATTTGTACTGCACCGCTTGCAAGACCAGCCATGTTGGAAATGTGGGTGAGTGCGACATAGAGAGCGGCAATAATGGCTCCCTGCGAGATAAACAGTACCTTATTGTTTTTCATATTCAATTACTCCTTAGTTTTGATTTAAGACTCAAGTCTCAGCGAGGATGGTTTCGAACTCGCTTTTCGGGGACGCTGTCCCCATACCCCTTGCAGATAAGCAAAGGTTAATATAAATGGGCGACCGCAAGGGTCGCCCCTATTGTACGGACAGCCCTTGTGGCTGTCCGTAATTTCTGTTTGCTGTTTCGTTTATATCTGTGCAGAATAGTTCGGAGCTTCCTTAGTGATATAAATATCGTGGGGATGGCTTTCTTTAAGACCTGCACCTGTGATTCTTACGAACTGAGCCTTCTCGTGGAGTGTAGGAATGTCCTCACATCCGCAGTAGCCCATACCTGAACGGATACCGCCTACAAGCTGGAAGATAGTGTCAGCAACGGGTCCCTTGTAAGGTACACGACCCTCAACACCCTCAGGAACGAGCTTCTTTGCGCCTTCCTGGAAGTATCTGTCCTTAGAGCCGTTAGCCATAGCACCGAGACTTCCCATACCTCTGTAAACCTTGAACTGACGGCCCTGATAGATTTCTGTATCTCCGGGAGCCTCAGCACAGCCTGCGAGGAGTGAGCCGAGCATAACTACGTTTGCACCTGCTGCAAGAGCCTTTACGATATCGCCC